>CALRPR020000012.1:0-60056 GCA_943370125.1 Allobosea thiooxidans
CTGCTGCAATGGCTGGCACAGGCGGTTGGGTCCTGGCTTGGCCGCCGCCATGCCGCTCAAGGCTCGGCCCCGGCGGAAGGGGTAGGCGTTGTCGTGGGCGGCATGCTCGGCCTGCTCGCCTTTGTGCTGGCATTGACCCTTTCCTTCGCCACCACGCGCTTTGAAGAACGCCGCCAAGGCACGCTGATGGAAGCCAATGCGCTTGGCACCGCCTGGCTGCGCGCCAAGGCGATCGGTCATCCGCGCGGCGAGGAATTGGCAAAGCTGTTCGAAGAATACACGAAGCTCCGCGCCGAGTTCATCACCGCGCCCGCAGATCGGGAAGTTGTGCGTGCCATCAATGACCAAACCTCGGCACTGCAAACCCGCATTTGGGAACATGCCACCGTCATTGTGCGCGAAAAGCCGGATCCCATTTCATCTTCGCTGATGGCAGCGACCAATGAAGTGTTTGACCGTTCAACAGCTGAGCGCTTGGCCTTCGGCCAAAGCATGCCATCACAAATGGTCTGGCTGCTGATGGGAATCGCCGTGCTGAGCATTGGCGCGCTGGGCTATCAATTGGGCATGCGCGGGCTTTCGCTGCCGATCCTTTCCATGCTGCTGATCGGCATGTGGACATCGGTGATCGTCGTCATCCTGGATTTGAGCGCGCCGCGCATCGGCAGCCTGCGTTCCAGCGCGGCGGTCTATTACTGGACGCTGGATAGCTTCTCCCCGAACCCGCCGCCGGCCCGAAGATAAGGCGCGGCGCCTCGCCCCCGGGCAGCGCCCGTGATAGGGGGCTTCAAGATGTCCAGCGCCGCCACTGAAACCCCTACCGCCATGCCCACACGGCGCCGCAGCCCTGCCTGGGCTTGGGGGGCCTTACTGGTGGCTTTCGCCATGGCAACGCCGATCCTGGCCGTGCTGGTGACCGCCGCCGCGCCGGGGGGCGAGGTCTGGCGGCATATCGTGGCCACCACCTTGCCCGAAATGCTGGCCAATTCCGCGCTGCTGGCCCTGCTGGTCACGCTGATGGCGGGCAGTGCGGGGGCGGTCGCGGCCTGGCTGGTGGTGGCCTGCGAATTCCGTGGGCGGCGCTTTCTGGAAGTGGCGCTGCTGCTGCCGATCGCCATGCCCGCTTACCTCTGCGGCTATGTCTATACTTGGCTGCTGGATGTATCCGGGCCGGTACAAACCACACTCCGCAGCGCAACCGGGCTTTCCTTCGGGCAGTATTGGTTCCCGGAAATCCGCAGCCTGCCCGGCGCGGCGCTGGTGCTTTCCATGGTGCTTTACCCTTACGTGTACATGCTCTGCCGCGCCGCCTTCCTGCAACAAAGCGTTTGTCTGATCGAGGCATCCCGCACGCTGGGCCATGGGCTGGCGCGCAGTTTCCTGCATGTTGCGCTGCCTTTGGCGCGCCCTGCCTTGGCCGCGGGCATTGCGCTCGCTTTGATGGAAACGCTCGCTGATTTCGGCACGGTGCAGCATTTCGCGGTGCGCAGCTTCACCACCGGCATTTATGAGGCCTGGTTCGGCATGGATAACCGCCCCGCCGCAGCGCAGCTTGCGGTTGCCTTGCTTGGCTGTGTCGGGCTGCTGCTGGCTTTGGAGCATTTCTCGCGCGGTGGGCGGCGCTTTCACCCGACGACAACACGCCACCCGGCCTTGCGCCCCGTGCGGCTTACCGGCTGGTGGGAAGGGTTAGTGCTATTCGCATGTGCGCTGCCGCTACTGATTGGCTTTGTCATTCCAGCAAGCGCGTTGTTGTGGCTGATGGTGCAGGCGGGCGACCCGTTCAGCCCTGCGCGCTATCTGCCCTATGCGCGCAATTCACTCGTGCTTTCGGGCGTGACGGCCCTGCTCGCGGTGCTTTTGGCGGCCGGCATGGCTTGGGCAGCGCGGCTTTATCCATCGCCGGCGCGCAGCATTGCCAATCGGGTTGCGTCGCTCGGCTATGCGCTGCCGGGTTCGGTGATTGCAGTTGGTGTGCTGGTGCCTTTTGGGCTGTTCGACAATGCGCTCGATTCCTGGCTGAGGGCGCGCTTTGGCGTTTCATCGGGGCTATTGCTCTCGGGCACCATGGTGGCGCTGGTCTTTGCCTATCTGGTGCGCTTTCTGGCGGTGGCCTTGTCCACGGTGGAATCGGGGCTCGCGCGGCTCAAGCCATCCTATACGGATGCGGCGCGAGTCTTGGGCCGGCGGCCAGGCCAGGCCGTGCGCGAAGTGGAAGTGCCGTTGGCGCGCGGTGCGCTGATGACCGCGGGGCTTTTGGTGTTTGTGGACACCATGAAGGAATTGCCGGCAACGCTGATTGTGCGGCCCTTCGATCTCGATACGCTTGCGGTGCGCGTCTATAATCTGGCGTCCGACGAAAGACTGGCCGAGGCATCAACCGCGGCCGTGCTGATTGTGCTGGTGGGGCTGCTGCCGGTGGCTGCACTTACGCGCATGATGCGGCGGGAATAATCAGTATAGCTTGAGCGCGGCGGCCGCATTAGGCGCTTGGTGCAGCGCGTCTATAACTTGCATCAGCGCCTCGGCCCTGCCTTCCGGCAGAATACCCGCGAAACAGGCGCGTAGCTTCGCGATTTGCGCCGCACGCGGCAGCGGGTTTTCTGGACTGCCCAAGGCGGCTTCGACGCGCTGATCCAGTTTTGTCCCGTCGCGCAATTCAATCTCAACACGTTGCGGCACCACGGCGTTTTCATCCCCGTTGCCATCGCCGAGTAATGCAACGCGCGCTGCCAAGGCATGCGTTGCGGGATCACGCAGCAAAGCATCCGAGAAATCACCAAGCCCGACGCTGCCTGAAAGCAGCGTGCGCGCCACCACATAGGGCAGGCAAAGCCGCGCGTAATTGCCGGTCAGGTCAGGCTTGATGGGGCGGCCCACCAGGCGCATCGCCAGCGGCGGCAAGTAAAGCCGTACCGCCGCCACATCTTCAGCACTGATCGGATGCGCCGCCATCAGGCGCTGCACGCCATCAATCGCGGGATGGGTCAGCCGGCCTGAGGGAAAGGGTTTGTGTGCAAGCCGCGTCACCTGCCAAATGCTGCCCAGCGCGGCCAAGCCGGGTGCAAGATCATGTTCCGGTTCCGTCAGTTTCAAAAAACCGAAGGGCCCGGTCAGCCATTGCGCCGGCCCCGCCGCGCCCGCCGCCGCCAAATCCGCCGCGCGCAGCCCCGCCATGGCGGCGAAGCCCATTTGCACCGGCAGCGCCATGGAACCTTCTGTATGCGCTTGCATGGTTCCGGGTATCTGCCCGAGCAAAAGCCCCGCGCCCGCCGAAGCTGTCGCCAGATCAAACCCACGCAGCCGCGCAACCGCGCCATAAGCGCCAAACATCCCCGCCGTGGCCGGGCGGAAAAACCGCATCGGGCCGCGTGCCGCAGCACCTATCGTGCAGGCCAGATCAAGCCCCAGAATCACCGCCGCCATGAAGCGTGCGCCAGAGATCGGCTTGCCCTGGCGGCTTTGCCTTTCAGCCTCGGCCATGGCGGCCGAGAGGGTCGGCGTCATGGCATGCACCACGGCGGCTTCATGGATGGCGTCAAATTCCAGCGCATGGGCCTGAAACGCATTCATGAAAGCGGCCTGAGACGCCGGCAGCAAAGCGCCATCGCCCCAAAGCCTGGCCTCTTCCCCCGCGCCCCAGCCGCGCGCTGCCGCCAGCAAACCGGGCCGCGCCGCATGGGCCATGCCGGCCACGCCAACCGCGAGCCCATCAAGCAGAAACACCCGCGCGGCCGCATGCGCCGCTTCGGGAATGGCGGCCTCCAGCGTTTCCAATAGGTGGCGGAGCAGGATGGTTTCAGCAGTGTCTGTCATGCCCTCCATGCTGCCTGTGCGCGGCTTCGCGTCAAGCACCATGGCGCGCGCCGCCGCTTCGTGCTGCGATGACTCCAAACGGAGGAATCAGCATGGCCAAGATCAAAGGCATCGTCGTCTGCCCACAACCCCGCGCGGCGGATGTGGGGGCGCAGGTTCTGCGTCGGGGCGGCAATGCCTTTGACGCCGCCGTTGCGACCGCCTTTTGCCAAATGGTGCAAGACCCCTTCATGTGCGGCATTGGCGGCATGGGCACTTTGCAATTCCGCGACGCCAAAACCGGCCGTCAGGGCATGATTGATTTCCACGCCCGCGCGGGCGCCAAGGTGCGCGCCGATATGTGGGAAGCCGATAGCAAGGGCAAATCCGAAATCTCCGGCTATGCGCTGTTTGAGGACCACCGGGCAGAGCTTGGCTATACCGCCATCATGACCCCAGGCACCGTCGCGGGATTCGCGCATTTCCACGCGCAATTCTGCACCATGGATTGGGCGGATTTGCTGGCGCCCGCCATTGCCATGGCGCGGGATGGCGTGCTGGTGACACCCTTCTTCCGCGATTTCCTGGTGCGCAAACCCCAGCCCGGCCTGCCCAGCGGCTTGCAGCGCGTGACGAAAACCCCCGCCTGCGCGGCGCTTTACTTGAACCAAACCGGGCAGCTGCATGAAGTCGGCGAAAAGCTTGTGCATGCGGAAATGGCGCGCACGCTGGAACGCATCGCCGCCAAGGGCGCGCAGGATTTTTATACGGGCGAAATCGCCGGGCAGATCATCTGCGATTTCGCGCAACACGGCGCCTTCATCACCGCCGATGATTTGCGCGATTATCGCGTGCGTGAAAGCGCCCCCGTGATTGGCACCTATCGCGGCTACAAGATTTCATCCAACCCGCCGCCGGGGTCCGGCGCGGTGCTGATTGCCATGTTGAATATTCTGGAAAACTTCGATCTCGGCGCCATGCCCGCTGGTAGCGCCGGGCATTATGATCTGGTCGCACGCGCCATGGCGGCAGCGCACCACGATCGGGATGAGGCGCTGGGCGATCCGGATTTTGTTAGCGTACCAACCGAATCCCTCATGTCGAAATCCCGCGCCGCTGAATGGGCCAAGCGCATTCGCGATGGCTGGCTGCCCGGTGGGCGGATCGGTGAACCACCATCCTGCACCACACATCTTTCTGTTTGGGATGCTGCAGGGAATTGCGTTTCCGTCACGCATACGCTTGGCACCGGCGCCGGCGTAGTCACCCCTGGCCTCGGCTTCAATTGGAACAACGCCATGAAGCTGTTTGATATGCGCCCAGGCCGCGCCAATAGCATCGCCCCCGGCAAGGCGCGCACCACCGGCATGGTGCCAACCATTGTCTATAAGGATAATGAGCCCTGGCTGATTGTCGGCGCGCCGGGGGGCAGCGTAATCATCTCCGCCGTGCTCACCACGATCATCAATGCGATTGATTTTGGCATGTCGGCGGTGGAAGCGGTTTCCTTCCCACGCATCCACTGTGAAGGCGGCCCGGTTTTCTGCGAAGCGCGCGTGCAGGGTGATGTGGTGGCGGCTTTGCAGGGGCTGGGGCATGAAGTGCGCCATTCCCCGATTTCCTATGACCCAACCATGAGCCGCGCCCATGCCATTCTGCTGCGTGATGGCAAGCCCACCGGTGGCGCCGATCCGCGCGGTGGTGGCGGGGTGGCCATCGCCTGGTAGGCGCCTTGCCCGAACCCGCACCGTCCTTATAGAACTAGTCAAAACTACAGACGAAAGAAACGGAAATGACCACGCAACGCAAAACCGCTTTGATCACCGGCGCCGGCCGCAATATCGGCCGCGCCATCGCGCTTGATCTGGCGCGCATGGGCTTCAATGTCGTCATCAATGGCTCGCGCAATCGCGAGGCTTGTGAAAACGTCGCCACTGAGGCCCGCGCGCTTGGCGTGGAGGCTTTGGTTGCCATGGCCGATGTTGGCGTGGCCGAAGAATGCGCGCGCATCGCGCGTGACGCCATCGCAAGCTTCGGCGCAGTGGATGTGTTGGTGAATAACGCGGCGCTCCGCCCCGATGGTCGTTTTCTCGAAATGAGTGATGCGGATTGGCGCCGGGTGATTTCGGTTGACCTCGATTCCAGCGTGTGGCTTTCCCGCGCCTGCCTGCCGGGGATGCTCGATCGCGGCTGGGGGCGGATTGTGAACCTGCTCGGTATGAATGCCATTCATGGCTATAATGGCCGTGCGGCGGTTTCGGTTTCCAAGCACGGGCTTTGGGGGCTTACCAAGGCTTTGGCGAAGGAATTCGGCGCCAAGGGCGTCACCACCAATGCTGTCTCTCCTGGCCCTATCGCGGGGGAGCGCGATGATGAAGCCGCGCATCACCACATTGCCAGCATGATATCGCGCGTGCCGGTCGGCAGGCTTGGTCAGCCGCATGAAATCGCGGCGGTTGTCTCCATGCTGGTATCCGAAGGCGGCGCCTTCGTGAATGGCCAGATGATCCAGGTGAATGGCGGCGCGGAGACGTGATTATGGTGGCGTAAGGCCCGGCGGTGGCAAAGCTGTCCCGCGCGGGCCAAAGGCGCTTTGGTTTTCACTTTTCTCGCAAGCCACCAGCGCCAGGGCCAGGAAGATCACAAACCGCAGGGCCATGCCGCGCTCTCCTTAACATGGGCGCTAGGGTTAGCACGAAACTCCCGTCCGCGCTAAAGGCGCGGCCATCCAAGCCTTGAACGGAACGCCCGCCATGACCCCGACCGAACCCAGCATCCAACCCATGATCGGCCTGATCGGCGGCTCTGGGCTTTATGACATGGAAGGGCTGGAAGATCGCCGCTGGGCCAAGGTGCGCACGCCCTGGGGTGATCCTTCGGATGAAATCCTGACCGGGCGGCTTTGTGGCGTGCCTTGCGCCTTTCTGCCCCGCCATGGGCGCGGCCACCCCATCCCGCCCTCCGCGCTCAATTACCGCGCCAATATTGATGCGCTGAAGCGGATTGGCTGCACGGAAATCATCTCGCTTTCCGCCGTGGGGTCCCTGCGAGAAGATTTGCCGCCCGGCCATTTCGTCATTGTGGATCAGTTCATTGACCGGAGTTTTGCGCGCAAGAAATCCTTCTTCGGCACGGGCTGCGTCGCGCATGTCTCGGTCGCGCATCCGGTCTGCCCCAGGCTGGGCGATGCGCTGGAAGCCGCTGCCCGCAAGCTGGCGCTACCCGTCACACGCGGCGGCACTTACCTTGTCATGGAAGGCCCGCAATTCAGCACCAAGGCGGAAAGTGAGCTTTACCGCGCCTGGGGATGTAGCGTGATCGGCATGACCAATATGCCCGAAGCGAAACTCGCGCGTGAGGCTGAGCTTTGCTACGCAACGGTCGCCATGGTGACGGATTTTGATTGCTGGCACCCCGACCATGACGCGGTGACGGTGGATCAGGTGGTGAAGGTGCTGTTTTCCAATGCCGATAAGGCGCGCGCCCTGGTGCAACATGTGGTGCCCAGCCTTGGCGCGCCGCGTGGCGCCTGCCCCGCCGGCTGCGACCGCGCCCTAGAATATGCGTTGATCACTTCCCCCGAAAAGCGCGACCCTGATCTGCTGGCGAAGCTGGATGTGGTGGCAAAGCGCGTCTTGGGGTGAGGCGCGGTTCACCCCACCTCCATCGGCAGGCTTTCATCCTTCGCCCATTCATTCATGGAAGCGTCATAAACCGCGATATCCTCATGCCCCAATTGATGCAGCAGAAAGGCATCAAGCGTCGCGGCAATGCCGCCGCCGCAATAGATCAACTTCCGCTTCGTCTTATCCGCGCCAATCGCGGCGAAGGCCGCGGCCACCTGGTCCGGTGCCTTCAGCTTGAAGCTGCCCGCTTCAAAAAGTGACGCCGCCGGGAGATTGACGCTGCCCGGAATCCGCCCTGGCCGGCCATAGCGCGGATTTGCCCCGCTATGCAGATCAGGCGCCAGCGCATTGATGGAACAAGTGTTGGCATCACCAATCGCCGCCAGCATTTCATCCCGCCCAACAAACAAACCAGGCCGCGGCTTGGCGCGCAGTGTTGCGGGGGCATAGCGCGTTTCGGTCGTGGAAATCGCGCGGCCTTCCGCTATCCAGGCATCAATCCCGCCATCCAATATCGCGGCATTGTCAAAGCCAATCGCGCGCATCATCCACCAAACGCGTGTCGCCCATTGCGGTGTCTTGCGGGAATAGAGCACCACGCGCGTGCCATCCCCAATACCGCGCGCTGCCAGCCGCGCCGCCAGATCATCGGGTGCTGGCATGGTGAAGTTGAAGCGGCTGGTGCGGTCTGAAAGTTCCCCTTGCAGATCAAGAAACCCCGCGCCGGGAATATGGCCCTGATCATAATCAGCCCGCCCGCTTTCGATACGATAAGGCCGGCCTGTACCGGATTCATACAAAAGGTAGGTGGTGCAATCGAAGATGCGGAGCGTCGGATCGCTTAGATTGGCCGCAAGCCATGCGGTGCTGACAATCGCCTCCGGGTGCGCATAAGCGGCCATGGGTTCCTCCTGAATTTCCATCACCAAGCCTGCACTGATAGCGGCGCGAACCGCAAGCGCGTATCAAGCGCGTAAGCGGTGGATGGTGACTTCGCGCGTTTCGCGATCTTCCAATTCGCGCGTGGTCGGCACGCTGTAGCGCGCAATCGGATCAAGCCCCGCTTTCGGCAAATAGGCGCGGCCCGGATCGGCAATCAGCACCTCTGCCCCCGCCGCCACCAGGCTACGCAGCCAGGGCAGGATATGCATGGTCATCGGCGCTTCGTAGCAGACGTCGCCCGCAAAAATCACATCCCAGCGGCAGGGCGCGCCCACCACATCGCCAAGCGGGGTTGCCACCGCAACGCCATTCAGCGCCGCATTCAGCCGCACGGCGGCCAGTGCCAGCGGGTCAATTTCGGCGGCTTCCACCAAGGCCGCGCCGGCTTGGGCTGCGGCAATGGCGGCAATGCCGCAGCCGGCCGCGAAATCCAGCACGCGTTTGCCGGCCACCAGCTTGGGATCATCCAGCACCGCCCGCGCCAAGGCCTGCCCGCCCGGCCAGGCAAAGGCCCAGAAGGGCGGTTCGATGTTTTGCTCCGCCAACCAGGCCTCGGTCGCCTGCCAGATCGGCGTGATCTCAGTCGCCAAATGCAGCGCGATTTCCGGCACCAAGGGCGCGCGTGCAATCACCGTTTGCGCGGCGACGAATTCCTCCGGCGTCACAGCCGGCCCAGCAGGAAGGCCGCGGCAATGGCAAGCCCGACATCTCGATTGGCCTTGAACAGGCGAAGGCAAAGCGCCGGGTCAGCAATATCAAGCTGTATTACCTGCCGCGCCAACATGGCGCCCGGAAGTGCCAGCCCCAGCAAATACCAAGGCGCCAGCCCGGCAAGCCACCCGGCCAGCACAAGCAAGCCCATGGTGAGCCCGTAGCAAAGGATCAGAAAGGGCCGCGTCTTATCGCCCAAGCGCAGCGCAGAAGACCTTATGCCAACCAGCGCATCATCTTCCCGGTCCTGATGCGCGTAGATGGTGTCATAGCCCAGAATCCAGAAGAACCCTGCGGCCCACAGCGCCAAAGCCGCGCCATCCAGCCCGCCCGTCACCGCCGCATAGCCCATGGGCGCGGCCCAAGAAAAAATCACCCCAAGCACCGCCTGCGGCCAATCCGTCACGCGCTTGGCCAAAGGGTAAAGCACCACCGGCACCAAGGACGCCACGCCAAGCAACTGCGCCGCGACATTCAATTGCAGCAGAATCAACAGCGCCGCCGCCAACACCAGCGCCAGAAACACTAAGGCATGCCGAGCCCGTAGTGCCCCGGATGCAAGTGGCCGCCCCGCCGTGCGTTCCACCTGCCGGTCCAAATCCCGATCCCACAGATCATTCACCACGCAGCCGGCGCCGCGCATCAGCACTGCGCCCAGGCCGAACAATGCCGTCAGCCACAACCCCTGCCGCCAATCCGGCGCCACCATGGCAAAGGCCCAAAGCCCCGGCAGAAACAGCAGCCAGGACCCGATGGGCCGATCCAGGCGCATCAGCAGCGCATAGGGGCGCCAGGCTTGCGGCAGGCGCGCCACCCAGCCGCCACTACGGATATCGGTATGGCCACTCATGGGGCTATAAGGGGCATGGAAACCCGCCATGTCCACCCCGCGCCTATATCTTGAAACCCACCTCGCCGCAGGCCTTGAGATCGAGGCTGAACCCGGCCAGGCGCATCATTTGGGCGCCGTGCTACGCCGTGGCCCCGGCGATGGCGTTGCAGTCTTCAATGCGCGGGATGGCGAATGGGCTGGGCGGATCACGGCGCTGCGCAAGGATCGCTGCCGCATCGCGCTGGAAGCGCAAAGCCGCGCGCCGGCACCGGAACCCGATCTCCGTCTGATGGTCGCGGCACTCAAGCGCGATGCCATGGAATGGTTGATGGAAAAAGCGACCGAACTTGGTGTCGCCGCCATCCATCCCGTCCTCACGCGCCGGTCTGTCGCGGATCGGGTGAACCAGGCGCGGCTTGCCGCCATTGCCCGCGGCGCGGCCGAGCAATGTGAAAGGCTCAGCCTGCCCGTGATCCACGCAGCCATGCCCCTGCACGCTGCGCTCGCTGCCTGGGATGGCGTGCCGCTGTTCATGGCCGCTGAGCGCGCTGGCGCGCCCGCCCTTCCACAAGCGCTATCTGGGCAGCGCCTGCCGCTTGGCCTATTGATCGGCCCCGAAGGTGGCTTTGACCGCGCCGAACTTGACGCCGCCCAAAGCTACCCCTTTGTTAAGCCCATCGGCCTTGGCCCCCGCATCCTGCGGGCGGAAACGGCGGCGGTTGCGGGGCTTTCGGTCCTCGCCGCCCTGGCGGGTGACTGGTCCTGATTATGTTTCGCGTCGTCCCGGCGGCGCCCCTGGAAGGTTTTGATGTCCAATCCCGGCGAGTCCGATCCCACGCCCATCACCTCCACCCGCCAAATGGCGGAATGGTTCGCCGCCGGCTGCAAGCCCAAATCCGCCTGGCGTATCGGTACCGAGCATGAAAAATTCGGCTTCCGCCTGACGGATTACGCGCCGCCGCCCTACGAACCCCAGGGCATCCGCGCCATGCTGGAAGGGCTGATGGCGAAGGGCTGGGAGCCGATACTCGATCGTGGCAACCCGATTGGTCTGAAGCGCGGCGCCGCTTCCGTCAGCCTGGAACCAGGCGGGCAGTTTGAGCTTTCCGGCGCGCCCTTGGCCAATATGCATGAAGTGGCCGCCGAGCTTTTCGACCATTTGGATGAGGTGCGCGAAGTCGCCGCCCCCTTGGGCCTGGGTTTTGCACCGATTGGCTTTCATCCGCTTGCGAAGCGCGAAGATATGCCCTGGATGCCGAAGGGTCGCTACGAGATCATGCGCCAATACATGCCGCGCGTCGGCGCCATGGGCCTTGATATGATGCTGCGCACCTGCACGGTGCAGGTGAACCTCGATTTCGGCGATGAAGCGGATATGGTGGAAAAGCTCCGCGTCTGCCTTGCGCTGCAGCCGCTGGCGACCGCGCTGTTTGGCAATTCGCCGATTTCTGAGGGCAAGAAGAACGGCTATCGCAGCCTCCGCGCCCGGGTCTGGACAGATACGGACCCGGACCGCACCGGCATCCCCGCCGTGGTGTTTGAAGATGGCTTCGGCTTTGAACGCTTTGCCGAATGGGTGCTGGATGTGCCCATGTATTTCATCATGCGCGATGGCCAATGGCTGGATGCGGCGGGGCAGAGCTTCCGCGCCTTCTTGAACGGCAAGGCAGAAAAACTCGCCGGGCAATCCGCCACCATGGGCGATTGGGCGGATCATGTGACGACCGTTTTCACCGATGTGCGGTTGAAACGCTTCCTGGAAATGCGCGGCGCGGATGCCGGCGCGCCTTCCATGCTGAATGCGCTGCCGGCCTTTTGGGTTGGCCTGATTTATGATGACGCCGCGCAAAAGGCAGCGCGCGCGCTGACGCAGGGTTGGAGTGTCGCGGAAATCCGCGCGCTCCGTGAAGCCGTGCCACGAGAGGGCCTGACCGCCACTATCCAGGGCCGGTCGCTCCGCGATGTGGGCCGCGATGTGCTGGCGATTGCGCGCGATGGCATGAATGCGCGCGGGCTGGATGAAGCGCTGTTTCTCGACCCACTTGATGCAATTTTAGCCACAGGTGAAACCCAGGCAGATCGTTGGCTTCAACGATTTGATAAGATTTGGCATGGCGATGCACGCATGATGCTGCGGGAAGCGGCAATCTAGCTGATTTTTGTGCAGAGCGTGCGCGTGTCACAAAACTGAAACTTTTTTTTCATCACCTTCAGCGATGATGTCTCCAGTTGTTGCTGGAGGATTTTCCATGGCTGTTGTCGCGCGTCGTTTTTCGGGGTTGCGCCCCCGCTTGCTCATGCTGGGTCTTTTGCCCGCTGTTTTTGCCGGCTTGCTGGCCGCCACCGGTGCCTTCTGGGCGGTCAAGAATGACCACCAGGCGCAGATGCAACAGGCCCTGACCCGCGCTGTTGGGTTGGCCGAGCGCGATTTGCAGGATGCCGCGCAGCGCATGGCCGGCTATACGGCAAGCTTCGCGCAACGCCCGGACCTGATCGCCGCACTCGCCGCAGGTGATGCCGCCAAGCTGCGCGATATTCTGGTCCCTGGATTGGCGGCCATGCGCGCGGTGGACCCCACGGTTTCTGTTCTGGAAGTCACCAATGCAAGCGGACGCGTCATCATGCGCGGGCATGATCCGAACCGCGTAGGCGATGACAAATCCCGCCTGCCCGATGTCGCTTCCGCGCTGGCTGGCACTGGCAAGTTGGGCAGTGAGGTTTCGCCATCTTCCGGCCAATTCGCGACTGGCGCGGCGCTGCCGGTGAAGAATCAATCTGGCCAGATCATTGGCACGCTGAAGGTCGCAACGCGCCTGACGCCCGCTGTGGTCGCGGAACTCGGTAAGGTGGTGGGCGGTGAAGCGGCGCTGTTTGGCGCGGGCCGGCTGGTGACCTCCACCGTTGAAGGGCTGACCATTGAAGCCTTGCCCGAAGCCGTGGTGACCGCGCAGCGCGAAGGGCAAGCGATCAGCGGCCTTGATCTTGTGCTGCCCGTGCGCGGCGCGCATGTGCTGGCCGTACAGCCACTCCGGGATTTGAGCGGCAATGCCGCCGGCGCCATGATGATTGCCCTGCCGCGCGCGGCTTTCGATGCGGCGATGGATAAGGTGCTGTCCATTATCGGCTTTGCCGCGCTTGCGGTGCTTGGCATCACCATTCCGGTGGCGCTGTTTGCGGCGCGGCGCATCGCCAATCCGCTGAGTGACATGGCGGGCGCCATGGGCCGTTTGGCCAAGGGTGACACCGCGCTTGAAATCCCAGGCCGTGGCCGCAGTGATGAGGTCGGCAGCATGGCCGAAGCGCTGGAGAAATTCCGCGAACAAGCGGAAGCCAATGCAGCCTTTGAAGCCACCGCCGCCATCGAACGCGCGGCGCGGGATCGGCGCCAGGCCATGGTAGAAAGTCTGACGGCGGAATTTGGTGGCTCGGTTGCGTCCATCATGGATCGGCTGCGCGATTCTGCCGGCGGTATGCGTGAAGCCTCGGTCTCCATGTCCTCGGCCACGGAACAGACACGCAATCGCGTGGCTGATACGGCGGATGGGGCCCAGCAAAATTCCAGCAATCTTGCCGCGGTTGCGGCGGCGACCGAGGAAATGACAGCGTCAGTCACCGAAATCTCGCGCCAGGTGGCGGAAGCGGCACGCGCGGCGCAGGATGCGGTTGAACGCGCCCATGCAACCGGGTCCACTGTACGCGGGCTTGCGGAAGCGGCGGATCAGATCGGTGATGTGGTGCGGCTGATCACGGATATCGCCGGCCAGACCAATCTTCTTGCGCTGAATGCCACGATTGAAGCCGCGCGTGCTGGCGATGCCGGCAAGGGCTTCGCCGTTGTGGCATCTGAAGTGAAGGCCCTGGCATCGCAAACCGCGCGCGCGACGGAACAGATCAGCACGCAGATCACCGCCATTCAGGCGGCCACCGGCGATGCGGTGGGCGCCGTGCAGGAAGTGGCCAATGCCATTCAGCGCGTAAATGGCGTGGCCAGTGCAATCGCCGCCGCAGTTGAAGAACAGGATGCGGTGACGCGCGATATCTCGGCCAGCGTGCAATCTGTCGCCAGGCAGAATGACGAAGCCGCGCGCGCCATGCGGGAAGTTTCCGATGTAGCCGAAGGGGCGCGCGCATCCAGCGGCACGGTGAAGACCGCGGCCGAGACGGTTGCCGATGTCACGGGCCGGCTTGGTGAACAGGTGGATGGCTTCCTGACTGGCATGCGCACCGACTGGGAAAGGGTGGATGGTAGTGGCCTTTCGCTGCTGATCGCTACCAAGGGCGGCAATGCCCAGGAAGCAGGGCTGATTGAAATCGCGCGTGATGGAGCGAGCCTGAAGATTGATGGTGCCTTCACCCCTGGCATGATGGTGGAATTGGCCCTGCCGGGTGCGGGCGCGGCCTTGCCGGCGCGCGTGGTGCTGGCGGAAGGCGGGCGGATTGGGCTTGCCTTCGCACAGAACGCCGAAAACCTCGCGGCGGTGGATCGGCTGATCGCGGCGGTGCAGGCGGCGATCAAGACCGCGGGGCACGGGGTGAAGCTGGCGGCTTAAGCGGATAGAAAACTATTGGTGTGATCCTTCAAAACGGATCACACCAAAATAGACCAAGCGCTTCCGTTAAGCCCCGCCAGCACCAGCAATTTCCGCATCACACTCGGCAGGGCTTGCGCCGCTTCCGCCGGTGCCAGCCATTCGCCCTCAGGCCGTTTGGCCCGCGCTGACAGCCGCGCGCGGTAAAGTCCCATCGTCAGCGCGAAATGGGTGAAGACATGCCGCGCCTCCCCGGCCACGGGCCGCCAAGTAATCGCGATGGGTGCCTCAGCCAGCGCCTCGGCCTCCGTCCAGGTAGCCTCCCGCCAGGAAGTGCCGGGGATTTCCAGCATGCCGCCCAAAAGACCGCGAGGCGGACGGCGCCTTAGCCAAACCTGGCCATCAGCATCGGTGAGCAGGAAATGCACGCCATGGCGCGTGGGGCGCTCGGGCTTCGGCGCCTTGCGCGGCAGGGCTTCCGCCAAGCCGAGCTTTTGCGCCTGACACGCCTTCTGCCAGGGGCAAAGCGCACAGGCTGGCTTGCGCGGCGCGCAAATACCCGCCCCCAGATCAAACAAAGCCTGGGTGAAATCGCCCGGCCGGGCATGGGCAGCCTTATCGGCCAGAAAACCCTGCGCCAGCGCATCAAGCCGGGGTTTGGCGCCGGGCAGCGCTTCCTCCACCGCGAAAATCCGCGCGGTGACGCGTTCCACATTGCCATCCAGCGGCACCACGGGCGCATTGAAGGCAATGGCGGCGATGGCGGCGGCGGTATAGGGGCCAATGCCGGGCAGGGCGGCCAAGCCCTCCCGCGTCTCAGGAAAGCCGCCCAGGGCCAGGATTTGCCGCGCCGCCGCATGCAGGTTGCGCGCCCGCGCGTAATAGCCAAGCCCGGCCCATTCTGCCGCCACATCCTCCCACGGCGCTGCGGCCAGGCTGGCCAAATCGGGGAAGCGCGCCAGAAACCGCGCGAATCGCGGCCCTACCGTCGCCACGGTTGTCTGTTGCAGCATGATTTCCGAAAGCCACACGTGATAGGGTTCTGCCCGCTCCCCAGGCGCGGCGCGCCATGGCAGAATGCGGCGGTGCCTGTCATACCAGTGCAGCAGATCGGTGGCGGAAGGGGGTTTCACGGCATGTCCCGGAATGAGGAAGAAAGGCGGTTCTTTGGGGGGCCTAGACCCCTCGGCGCCCTGATTCCAGCCCTGACGCGCCCGGCCTTCAAACGCAAGAGCCCCGCCGCGGCGCAGATCATGGCGGATTGGCCCGCGCTGGTCGGCCCGGCGCTGGCCGCCGTGACCCAACCGCTGCGGCTGACTGCCGGCAGCCTGACCATCGCCTGTTCTGGCCCGATTGCCATGGAACTCAGCCATTTGGCGCCGGAGCTGATGGCACGGATCAATGGCGGGCTTGGCCGAGTGGCGGTGGAGCGGCTGCGCTTCGTGCAGACCAATCAGCCGGCCCGGGCCGGGGCCAAACCCGCCCTGACGCCCCGCCCCGTGGCGCTGCCAAAGCGCGTTACCAGCGCCTTGGAAGGGTTACCCACAGGGGATTTGCGCGAGGCGCTGGAAAGATTGGCGCGCGGCGTCTATCGAAAACAAGGCTAAGGGGGCCGAGTCGTCCCCTGCCAGTCAAATCGGCCCGCGCGCTTTTCCCCCGAAAAGGCGCGCCGGTTCCGGAGGAGAGAAATTGATGCTCGACCGTCGTGCGCTATTCCTATTGCCCCCCGCCCTGCTTTTGGCTGCGCCCGCACTGCATGCGCAATCCGATGATCCAAGGCTTGCTGAACGCAGCCTTGGCCGCGCTGATGCGCCCGTGACGGCGATTGAGTATTTCTCCCTCACATGCAGTCATTGCGGCGCCTTTCATCGGGATACCTGGCCGCGCGTGAAGCGCGAATTGGTGGAAACCGGGCGCGTGCGCATGGTATTCCGCGATTTCCCGCTGGATCAGATATCGCTCCGCGCCCACGCTGTCGCGCGCAGCTTCCCAGCCGATCGCTATGAACCTTTCATCTCAGCGCTATTCGCGGCGCAGGATCGCTGGGCCTATGCGCGCGGCGTGGATCACAAGGCGGAAATCGGCAAAATCGCCGCACTCGCCGGCATGAGCGCCGATACCTTCAACGCTGCCTGGGCGGATGATGATTTGGCCCGCGCCATTCTGGAAGCGCGCCAGAAGGGAGAGGCCGAGCATCAGGTAAGCGCAACCCCCACCTTCATCATCGGCACGCAAAAACTGCCCGGCGCGATCCCTTTTGAGCGCTTCGAAGCCGCGGTGCGGGAAGCGACCCCGCGGTGATGGAAGAAGCGGTCCCCCCCGCCTCGGCCGAAGCGGAGATCAGCACGCCCGAAGCGGAAGCAGCACGCAGCGAAGACCAGGCGCGCGCCGCGCATAACGCCAAGCTGTCGCGCATTCGTATCGCCGGCTTCAAATCCTTCGCGGAAGCGACAACGGTTGAAGTGCTGCCAGGGCTGACGGGCATTGTCGGCCCCAATGGCTGCGGCAAATCCAATGTTGTTGAAGCGCTGCGCTGGGCCATGGGGGAAACCTCGCCCAAGGCGATGCGCGGCGGTGAAATGGATGATGTGATTTTCGCCGGCACCGCAACGCGCGCCGGGCGCAATGTCGCGGAAGTGATGCTGTTTCTGGAAGATGCGGCAGGGCTGGCGCCGGCACCCAATAACGACATCTCCGAATTGGAGGTGACGCGCCGGATTTCGCGTGGCGAGGGCAGTAATTTCCGCGTCAATGGCAAGGAATTGCGCGCACGAGATGTGCAGACCATGTTCGCCGATATCGGTTCCGGCGCACGGTCTTCCGCCCTGGTCAGCCAGGGCCGTGTTGCCGCACTGATCCAAGCCAAGCCCGATGACCGGCGTGGCGTTTTGGAAGAAGCCGCCGGCATTGCCGGGCTGCGCACCCGCCGCCATGAAGCAGAATTGAAACTGCGGCAGGCGGAAACCAACCTGTCACGCGCGGAAGATTTGCTCGGCCAATTGGATGCGCAGCGCCAGGGGCTGCAACGCCAGGCGCGCCAGGCCAATCGCTATCGCAATATCTCGGGCCTGGTGCGGCAAGCGGAAGGCGAGTGGCTGGCGCTGCTGGCGGCGCGCGCCGATACCGCGCTGACCGCGGCCGCCACCGCGCTTGCCGCCGCGCGCAGTGGCACCAGCGCCGCAGAACAGGAAGCCGAAGCCGCCGCGATTGCTTTGCATGAAGCCGAACAGGGGCTTGCCGCGCCGCGCGCCGATGAAGCCGCCGCCCGCACCGCTTTGGAACGCCGCCGCGTTGAAGCGGAAGGCATGGAAGCCGAAGAAAGCCGCGCCCGCGCTGCACTTGAAGCCGCCGAAGCGCGCTTGGCCGAGCTCCGCCAGGATCTGTCGCATGCTGAGGCTATGGCGCAGGATGCCGATGCCGCACGTGCGCGCATCACGGAAGAAGACGCGGGGCTGGTTGAACGCGAAACCGCCCTGCCCGCGCGGCGTGACGCTGCTGCCACAGCACTTGCCGAAGCAAGTGAAGCGGTGCGCGATGCCGAACGCGCTGGCAATCACGCAACCGAAGCCGCCGCCGCAGGTGCGGCGCAATTGCAGGCCGCGGAAGCGGAATTGGCCGCGGCCGAAACACGGCTACGGCGCGCACGCGAAGCCCATGCGGCACTGAGCGCGGATCGTGATGCCGCAGAGGCACGCGCGGTGACGGACGCAGAAAAACAAGCCGCCGCGCAGCATGTTGCCGAAGCCGAAGCGGGTTTCGCAGCGGCGCGTGAGGCTTTGGAACAGGCGGAAGCGACGCGTACCGAAGCCGTCGCCCAACACGCCGAAGCGCGCCGTGCTGCGGAGGAAGCCAGCGCCGAAGCCACGCGCCGCGAAGCCGCGCTGCAGGCCGCTGATGACCGCCACCGGCGCATTGTCGCGCAATATGCGGCCCTTTCTGCCGAACGTGATGCCGCACTTGCTGAACGCATTCCTGAAGTCGCGCGCGATGCCGCGCATTCCTCCGCACGCTCGGCAGAAGCGACCCTGATTGGCAGCGCGGCGCGGTTGACTGAAGCGGAAGCAGCACGCGCCACAGCATCTGAAGCCTTGGTGCAAGCGCGCCGCAATGCCGCCGAAGCAGGTGCCGCACGTGCGCGCATCGCGGCTGAAGTTGCGGCGCTGACAGAAGTGTTGGAAGCGCGCGGCACAGAATCCGCCCAACCCATTCTTGATCAGGTGCGGGTGCCGCCCGGCTTGGAAGCGGCCCTTGGCGCTGCTTTGGGTGAGGCTTTGGAAAGCCCATCTGATGCCTCTGCCGCGCGGCATTGGCGCAACCTGCCGCCGCTTGCTGTCGCGCAAGCTTTGCCTGATGGCGCGGTGCCTTTGTCTCGCCTGGTGGAAGCACCGGCAGCTTTGGCGCGCGCGCTATCGCAAGTGGGTTTGCTCGCGCGCGGCATGGATGGTGCGGCGCTGCAAGCTGGGCTCCGCCCTGGTCAGGCTTTGGTGACGGAAGAAGGCGCTGTCTGGCGCTGGGATGGCCATACGCATCACGCCGGCACACCAACACCGGGTGCTGTGCGGCTTGCGCAACGCAATGCGCTGCGCGCGGCTGAAGCGCGGCTGGATCAGGCTGAAGTCACAGCAGCGGAGGCGGAAGCCGCGCGCATCGCCGCCGAGGCTGCGGAGGCGGAAGCCGCCAGCGCCGAAGCTGCCGCGCGCAATGCCCGTAGCGCCGCTGAAGTCGCAGCATCCGCCGCGCGCCGTGCTGAGGGTGAATTGGCCGCGCGAGACGCGCGCGCCGAAAGCCGCATCGCAGCGCTTGAACCGCAATTGACCCGCCTTGCCGAAGACCGCGCCGAAGCCGATGCCACACGGGCCGAGGCTGAGGCGCTGTACACGACGCGCCCCGATATCGCGCTGCTGCGCGAGGCAGAACAGGCCGCCGCCCGCGCAGAAGCCGAGGCGCGCAACGCTGAGGCCAATGCGCGTGAGGCGCGGCGTCGTGCTGAACTGGCGCTGGGTGAATCGCGTCAGCGTCAGGCGGCGCTGCTAAACCGCGCTTCTGAGGTGGAAAATCGCCTCGCCGCCCTTGCCCCGCAATTGGAACGGATCGGCGCGGAATTGGCCGAAGCGGAAGCCGCGCGCGGCGCAGCAGCGCAAGCACGCGAAGCCGCGCCTGATCTGGTGCAGCTTCGCGAAACCGTTGAAGCAGCGCGCGCCAATCTGGCGGAACAGCGCGCGGCTGAGGCTGCTTCGCGAGACGCGCAAGGTGCCTTGGCGGCTGAGGTGGGCTCCATCGCCGCGCGCCGCGCAAGCCTTGCCAATGAAGCAAGCCTTTGGTCCGCGCGCGCCGAAGATGCCTCGGCCCGCGTTGCCGATCTGCGCCGGCGCGACGCGGAAGCGGAGGCCGAGCGTGAAGCGCTGGCCGCCGCACCAGAAGCGGCAGCCCTCCGCCGTGCCGAAGCCGCGCGGCTGCTGGAACAAGCAAGCGAGGCGCATGCAACCGCTGCCGCCGTACTCGCTGCCGCTGAACGGCGCGTGAGTGAAGGCAGCCAGGCGCGGCGCAGCGCTGACACGGGCTTTGCTTTGGCGCGTGAAGAACAAGTGCGCGCCCAAGCTGCGACGGAAGCAGCGGAAACCGCCTCGGCCGCTGTTGCCGCGCGTATTGCCGAACGCCTGGGTGAAGGTGCCGAATTGCCGCCGGCCCCTGAAGAGCTTTCCGATGTTGCGGAAGACAAGGCGCGGCGCAAGGTGGAACGCCTGGTGCGTGAGCGCGATGAAATGGGCCCGGTCAATCTGCGCGCGGATATCGAAATTGCGGAGATTGAAGAACGCATCGGCCAGATCACGCATGACCGTGATGAGGTGATGAATGCCATTGCCAAGCTACGCGGTTCCATCGGCCATTTAAATCGCGAAGGCCGTGAGCGCCTGCGTGAGGTTTTTGACCGTGTGGACATCGAATTCCGCAGCCTGTTCACGCGGCTTTTTGGCGGCGGGCGCGCGCATCTGGCGCTCGTTGGTTCCGATGACCCGCTGGAAGCGGGGCTTGAGATTTACGCCGAACCGCCGGGCAAGAAGCTTTCCACCCTGTCGCTCCTATCCGGTGGCGAACAGGCGCTAACCGCGCTGTCGCTGATCTTTGCCGTTTTCCGCTGCAACCCCGCGCCGGTCTGCGTGCTGGACGAAGTGGATGCGCCGTTGGATGATGCGAATGTGGAACGGCTATGCGATTTGCTCGACGCCATGGCGGCTGAAAGCGGCACACGCTTTTTGATCGTGACGCACCACCCGCTCACCATGGGGCGGATGCACCGGCTTTATGGCGTGACGATGCAGGAACGCGGCGTGTCGCGCTTGCTGAGTGTTGATCTTGGCCGCGCGATTGAATTGGCGGAGACGTCGTTGTTGTAGTGGCGGGTGCGATCCGCTGGTGCCCTCTGCGCTCTCGGACAAAAATTCGGGCATTCCGCCAATAAGGCTTGCCCCACAGCGCGGCTCCTCATAGGTTGCGCGCGTTCGGGGCGTGGCGCAGCCTGGCTAGCGCGCCTGTTTTGGGTACAGGAGGTCGGAGGTTCGAATCCTCTCGCCCCGACCATGTTTTCGAAAATTGATGCAGCTCGGTGGGTTGGGTGCCTCCCTCCGGGGGATTTTTGCCCGACGCAGCGCAAGCTGATCATCAAGGTTTTCACAAAATCCCGTAACTCGCACGGCAGTGCCGCGCGAGGGTTCAACTTCGCGGCCTTTGGCCGCGGCCCTCCGGGGGATTTTTGCCCGTTTACGGGCAAAAATGGGCCCGGCAGGACTCGAACCTGCAACCAAACCGTTATGAGCGGTCCGCTCTGACCATTGAGCTACAGGCCCAGCAACACCGTGATAGCGCCGAGACCCCCTGAAAATCAAACGCGCTTATTGTCCCCCGCCAAGCGCGCCAGCACGCGCAGCAAATCCCGCGCCCGCTTCACCCGCTCTGGCAGGTCCATGTCGCGGATCAGCGACAGCTTGGCATCGGGGCGGAGCTTCACCGCCCCCTTCTGCCCCTGGATCCAGGTAATCAGCCCGCCGGGATTGGCGAAATTCTGCCCCCGGAAGCTCAGCACCAGCCCCTTCGGCCCGGCATCCAGCTTTTCCACCCCCGAATCCCGACAAAGCCGTTTGATGGCGACCACTTGCAGCAGGTTCTCAACCTCAGCCGGCAAGGGGCCAAAGCGATCGGCCAATTCCGCCGCCATGGCGTCATTCTCGCCATCCGTGGCCAAGCCGCCGATGCGGCGATAAAGCCCAAGCCGCACGGGTAGGTCGGTCACGTAGTTTTCCGGGATCAGCACCGGAAGGCCAAGGTTGATCTGCGGCGTCCAATCCCGCTCACTCTCGCGCCCCTCAGCGCCGGCTTTGATATCCGCCACGGCTTCTTCCAGCATTTGCTGGTAAAGCTCGATGCCCACTTCGCGGATTTGGCCGGATTGTTCTTCACCCAACAGATTGCCCGCGCCGCGAATATCCAAATCATGCGACGCCAAGGTGAAGCCGGCGCCCAGATTATCGAGCGTCTGCATCACTTCCAGCCGCTTTTCCGCCGCCGCCGAAAGCCGGTGCGCTTCCGGCCAGGTGAGGTACGCATAACCACGCAGCTTGCCGCGCCCAACGCGCCCGCGCAGCTGATAAAGCTGCGCCAGGCCGAACATATCCGCTCGGTGGATGATCAGCGTATTCACCGCCGGCATATCCAAGCCGCTTTCAACTATATTGGTGGACAGCAAAATATCATGCTTGCCATCGCCAAATTCCGTCATGACGCGTTCAAGTTCGGTGGGCGTCAAGCGGCCATGCGCCTGCACCATGCGCGCTTCTGGCACAATTTCCGTGAGCCTTTCGGCAAGCTTCGCCATATCCTCAATGCGCGGCACCACGCAGAAAATCTGCCCGCCACGGAAGCGTTCGCGCTGAATGGCCTCCCGCAACACCACCGCATCCCAGGGCATAATGAAGGTGCGCACCGCCAACCGATCCACCGGCGGGGTTGCGATTACGCTCATTTCGCGCACGCCCGTCAGCGCCAATTGCAGCGTGCGCGGAATGGGCGTGGCCGTCAGCGTCAGCACATGCACATCGGATTTCAGCGCCTTCAAAGCTTCCTTGTGGCGCACGCCGAAATGCTGTTCCTCATCCACCACCAGCAGGCCGAGATCGGCGAATTCAGTACCCTTCGCCAAAAGCGCATGGGTGCCGATGACGATGTTGATATCGCCGCGCTTCATGGCTTCTCGCGTTTCCGCCGCATCCTTGGTGGTCACCAGGCGCGAGAGTTGCGCGATTCGCAAAGGAAAACCTTCAAAGCGCTTCTGGAAAACGCGATGATGCTGGCGCGCGAGCAGCGTGGTCGGTACCACCACCGCCACCTGCGCGCCGGACATCGCCACCACAAAGGCAGCGCGCAAAGCGATTTCTGTTTTGCCGAAGCCAACATCACCGCAAATCAGCCGATCCATCGGCCGGCCGGCGGAAAGATCTTCCAGCACATCGGCAATGGCGCGGGATTGATCCTCGGTTTCGGCAAAGGGGAAGCGGGCACAAAACTCGTCCCACATCCCCTCTGGCGGCGTCGCCAAAGTGCCATCCTTCATGCGCCGCATGGCCGCGGTGCGGATCAGCTCCGCCGCCATGTCGCGAATGCGTGACTTGGCCTTGGCCTTGCGATTCTGCCAGGAAACACCGCCAAGCTTGTCCAGCGCAACGCCAGTGCCCTCAGACCCAAAGCGGGAGAGGATTTCAATATTCTCGACAGGCACAAAAAGCCTGTCCCCGCCATCATAAATCAGCTTCAGGCAATCATGCGGCGCGCCGGAAACCTCAATCGTTACCAGCCCTTCATAGCGGCCAATGCCGTGATCCTGATGCACCACCAAATCGCCCTCTGCGATCTCCGTCGCATCCGCGATGAATTGATCAGCCCTGCGGCGGCGGCGTGGCGGGCGGGCGATACGTTCACCGAGCAAATCCTGCTCAGCCGTGACCGCGATGCCTTCTGCGATGAAGCCGCGCTCAATCCCCATCACCACCAGGGCGACAACATCAGGGGGCAGCGCGCGCGCGGCTTTCCAATCCTCGGCCGCTTCGGCACGCACGCCATTTTCGCGCAAAAGATTGCCAAGCCTTTCACGAGACCCGCGTGACCAAGCCGCCAGCACGGGCCTGCGCTTGGCCTTGGCTTCCCCCTGCACCATGGCGGCGTAGGCGGCGAAGACATTCTCCCCCGCGCTGCGTGCTTCCGCGAAAAGCGGGCCGGGGCGCCCGCCCGCGGCAATGCCATCCGGCACCGCAAAGGGCGAAAAGCGCAGAACGCGGCAATCGGCCAGCATCGCCACCCAGCCGGCTTCATTCAGATAAAGCGTTGCAGGCGGTGCGGGGCGATACGGCACATCGCCTTCCCCAATGCGGGAAGGCACGCGGCGCGCTTCGTAATGATCCGTGATCATCTCAAGCCGCGCCTTCAGCACTTCCTCTGCCTGGTGGTCGAAGCTGATTTCGGCACCCGGCAGATAGTCCAATAAGGGCACCATGTTGTCATGGAATAGCCCCGCCCAATGTTCCATGCCGGGATAGCGCCGCCCGGCGCTGATCGCGCCATAAAGCGGATCATCCGCCGCCGCCGCGCCGAATAATTCGCGGTAGCCGCTGCGGAAGCGCGTGCGCGATGCCTCATCCAAAAATACCTCGCCCACCGGGCGAAGCGAAAGCGCGGGTACTACCTTGCCACTGCGTTGGCTGGCGGTGTCGAAGCGGCGCATATCCTCGATCTCATCACCAAAAAAATCGAGTCGTATGGGTTCCGGCTCGCCCGCCGGAAAAAGGTCAATAATGCCACCGCGCACGGCATATTCGCCATGTTCCATCACCGTGCCGGTGCGGTGATAGCCATTGGCTTCCAAAAATTCGGTCAGCTTTTCCGGTTGGATTCGGCCGGATTTCGCCAGCGAAAGTGTGGCGCCTTCAAATACCGAAGGCGGCGCCACTTTCTGCACCAGCGCATTCACGGTGGTCAACAACACGCGCGGGCGTTTCGGCGCTTCCAACAAGCGCGTCAGCGTCGCAACACGTTCGGCGATGATTTCAGGGTTGGGCGAAACCCGATCATAGGGCAGGCAATCCCATGCCGGGAGGCGCAGTACCTCGATCTCCGGCGCGAAAAAGCCCAAGGCCTCAGCCATGCGGGCCATGCGCGCATCATCGCGGCAGACATGGGCGATGGGTGCATCAATCTCCGCCCGCCTGCGCGCGACCAGCAGAGCATCGAAACCCTCAGGCGCGCCATGGATGGTGATGGGCTTCATCGCCCACCGCCGGCTTCGGCCATGATACGGCGCAACAGCGGGTGGTCATGTTCGGGGGGAATCGGGCGGCGGCCAGAAAGCCAATCGGCCAAATCCACATCCCAAAGTTCCAGGATTTCCTCCAAGGCCGTCACTTCGGCATCCGAAAGGCTGCCGATATGGCGCGCGACAAAGCCGCCGATCAGGATATCGGTTTCCTTGGTGCCGCGGTGCTGGGCGCGAAAAACAAGCCGGCGACGCCGGGCATCGAGTTCTGTTGGTTCTGGCATATCGCTCTAGTCTCAAGGCGCTGGCATATAGAGGCTGATGGGAATCCTGTCAGCCCGCCCCGAACCACCCGCCGCCGCCGAGGACCCCCTCGCGCGGCTATTGGCGCCCATTGAAAGCCTGCCCGGGCTGCGCAAGGCAGAATTGCTGACGCGCGCCGCAGGCGGTGGCCGGGTGCTGGATTTGCTGCTGCATCTGCCCGAACGCGTGCAGCATCGCCCGGTGCTGCGCGGGCTGGTGAACGCGATTGAAGGGCAGGAAGTAACGCTGGAACTCCGCATCACCGGCGCCCCGGCGCGCGGCGGGCGCGGGCCCTGGACGGTGCCGGCGATGTGCGGCGCTGACCCGGTGGCGCTGATTTCCTTCTCCCGCGCCACTTGGGCCGGCACAGCGCTGGCGCGTGCTTTCCCGCAGGGGGCGGAACGGCGCGTGGCGGGGCGGCTCAAACCCTATCAGCGCGCCTGGCAATTGGAATTGGATGCGGACCCGCTGGTGGAGCCGCCGCTCAGCATCCCGCTTTGGCAGCCCATGTGGCCGCTGACGGCAGGGCTTTCCTGGCGGAATATGGCGGATGCGCTGGATGGCGCGCTCAAATCCCTGCCCGACTTGCCGGAATGGGTCGATGGCCCGTTGCTGAAGCGCGAAGCCTGGCCTGACTTTACCGAGGCTTTGCGCGCCCTGCACGCGCCGCAGGCGCAAGGCGCCGAGGCCCCGCGCCGCCGGCTAGGCTATGATGAATTGCTGGCGGGGCAAATCGCGCTCGGTTTGGTGCGGCGCCGGTCACGCGAAAGGCCGGGCCGGGCGCTGATGGGCGATGAGCGCCTGCGCGGCCCTGCTTTGGCCGCCTTTGGCCATGCGCCAACGCCTTCCCAGCTTCAAGCCATTGCCGACATAGATGCTGATCTGGCCGCGCCCCGGCGAATGCTGCGCCTGCTGCAAGGCGATGTCGGCGCCGGCAAAACCCTGGTGGCGCTGATGGCCATGCTGCGCGCGGTGGAAGCGGGCGCCCAGGCCGCCTTGATGGCACCGACGGAATTGCTCGCCCGTCAGCATGTGCGGAGTTTTGAGCGGCTTTGCGGCGCGGCAGGGGTGCCGGTGGCGTTGTTGGCCGGCAGTGTGAAGGGCAAGGAAAGGCGCCGGGTGTTGCAGGGCTTGGCGGATGGAACACTCCCCATCGTGGTCGGCACCCATGCGCTGTTTCAGGAAGGGGTCGCCTTCAAGGATCTGGGCTTAGCGGTGGTGGATGAACAGCACCGCTTTGGCGTGGCGCAGCGCCTATTGCTGGCGGAAAAGGGCCAGGCTGCGGATATGCTGGTCATGACCGCAACGCCCATTCCGCGCACGCTGTTGCTGACGCAATGGGGCGAAATGGCCGTCAGCCGCATGGCCGGCAAACCCGCCGGGCGCCAGCCCATCGCGACCCGCATCCTCAGCCAGGAACGCCTGCCGGAGATTGTCGCCCGCCTCCATGAAGCGGTGGCACGCGGCGCCCGCGCCTATTGGGTGGTGCGCGCCATCACCGGCAGCGAAAAGGATGACAGTGTCGCCGCCGAGGACCGCTTTGCCGAGCTTTCCGCCCATTTCCCGGGCCGTGTTGGCCTGGCACATGGCATGCAGGATGTCGCGGTGCGCGAAGCTGCCTTGGGCGATTTCGCCGCCGGGCGGACCAATATCCTGGTCGCCACCACCGTCATTGAAGTCGGCGTGGATGTGCCGGAAGCGACCATCATGCTGATCGAACAGGCAGAACGCTTTGGGCTTGCCGCGCTGCATCAGCTACGCGGGCGCGTCGGGCGGGGGCAGGAGGCGTCTTCCTGCCTGTTGGTGCACTCCCCGGGCCTGAGTGACGGCGAAAGGCGGCGCCTGCTGGTGCTGCGCGACACGGAAGATGGCTTCGTGATCGCCGAGGAGGATCTAAAAACCCGCGGCGGTGGTGATGCTTTGGGCGCGCGCCAAGCCGGGCTGCCGGGTGCCCGGCTGTTTGATGCCCGGGAAGACCCGGATGAGTTTTCGCGGCTGGTGCAGATTGCCCATCGCGATGCGGAAGCGCTGCTGACGCGTGATGCTGCGCTTGCCTCCCCCCGCGGGCAGGCAGCGCGGCTTTTGCTCAGGCTTTTCGGCCATGATCTTTCCATGGCGCCGCTGGATGCCGGCTAGGCCGGCGCCGGGGGCTTGCAAGCCAGCGCCGGAAGGGTCAAATCGCGACGCGCAAACTCAAGAAATAATGGTTTGAGGCAGGATAATGGGAGATAGGCTTTGGCCGCGCTGATCGAAATCGAGCGCCTGACCAAGCGCTTTGGCGCCTTCACCGCTGTTGATGATGTGTCCTTCACGGTGAATCGCGGGGAGGTTGTTGGCTTCCTCGGCCCCAATGGCGCCGGCAAATCCACCACCATGAAAATGCTGGCGGGCTTCGTCACACCCAGCGCCGGCACGGCGCGTATTTGCGGGCAGGACGTGATTGAAGCGCCCGTCGCGGCCAAGCAGGCGCTTGGCTATCTGCCGGAAGGGGCGCCCACCTATCCGGAAATGACCGTCACGGGGTTTTTGCATTTCATCGCGCGCATTCGCGGCTTTGGCGGCGCCGAGGCCACTGAACGCATGGCCCGCGCTATGGCCATGACGCAGTTGGAAGGCGTGCGGCTGCAACCGATTGAAACGCTGTCTAAAGGGTTCAAGCGCCGTGTTGGCCTGGCGCAGGCACTTCTGCATGACCCGCCCGTTTTGGTGCTGGATGAACCGACCGATGGGCTTGACCCTAACCAGAAGCATGAAGTGCGTGAATTGATCCGCCGCATGGCGCCTGAAAAGGCCATCGTGATTTCAACGCATATCCTGGAAGAAGTGGATGCGGTCTGCACCCGCGCCATCATCATCGCCCGCGGCAAGGTTCTGGCCGATGCCACGCCGAAACAGCTTGAAGCGCCCGGCAAAACGCTTGAGCAAGTCTTCCGCGATTTGACCCTGAAGCAGGAGGCCGCCTGATGCGCGCTGCCCTGCTGGTCGCTCGCCGGGAATTGGCCGGCTATTTCGCGACCCCCGTCGCCTACGTCTTCATCGTCATTTTCCTGATGATGGCGGGTGCCATGACCTTCAGCCTGGGCGGTTTCTTTAACCGCGGCCAGGCTGATCTTGGCCCCTTCTTCGGCTTCGTCCCCTGGCTTTTCCTGTTTCTGGTGCCTGCATTGACGATGCGGCTTTGGGCGGAAGAACGCCGGCTTGGCACGATTGAATTGCTGCTGACTTTGCCCATGGCGCAATGGCAGGCGGTGCTTGGCAAGTTTCTCGCCGCTTGGGCGTTTTGCGCCATTGCGCTGGCGCTGACCTTCCCGCTGGTGTTGACGGTGAATTTTCTGGGCCGCCCCGATAATGGCGTGATCGCGGCGGGCTATGGTGCCTGCCTGTTGATGGCGGGCGCTTATCTGGCGATCGGTTCCGCCATGTCGGCCATGACCAAAAATCAGGTGATCGCCTTTGTGCTGGCCGTCGCCGTGTGTTTCCTGTTTGCCGTCGCCGGCAGCGCTTTGGTGACGGATTTCCTGAGCCAGCGCATGCCGGTATTGGCGGAGGTCGCGCGCGCGCTATCGCTCACGGAACGCTTCAACGGCCTCACGCGCGGTGTGATTGCGCTGCGCGATGTGGTGTTTTTTGCGTCCTTCATCGGGTTCTGGCTTTTCGTGAATGCGATGGTGCTTGACCACCGGAAGGCTGACTAGACCATGGCTGATCAAATGAAGGCAAAGCCCGGCACGCGGCGCATCTGGTCCTCGGCGCTTGGCGTGGTGGCGGCGCTGGCGCTGGCCATTGCTGCAAATATGCTGGTGGAGCGTTTCGCGCCGCGCGCTCGGCTCGATCTCACCGCACAGAAGCTTTACACGTTGTCTGATGGCACACGCAGCGTGCTGTCTGGCCTGCAAGACCCGGTGACGCTGCGGCTGTTCTATTCGCGGAAGCTCGGCACTGCTGTCCCGGCCTTTGGCGCCTATGCGGAACGCGTGCGCGCGATGCTGGATGAATATGTCGCGGTCTCGGGCGGCAAGCTGCGGCTTGAAGTGCTGGACCCAGAGCCCTTCAGCGAAACCGAAGACCGCGCGCTCGCTTTCGGCTTGCAAGGCGTGCCGGTGGATCAATCCGGTGAGCAGGTTTATTTCGGCCTGGTCGGCGCGAATTTGCTGGATGATGAACGCAACATCCCTTTCTTCCAGCCGGACCGTGAACGCTTCTTGGAATTTGATCTGACGCGCTTGGTTTATGAGCTTTCCAACCCGCGCCGGCCGGTGATTGGCGTCATGTCGCCCTTGCCTTTGAATGGCGACCCGCGCGCGATGATGATGCGCCAGGCCGCCATGGGCCAGCCTTTCGCGGTGATGAATAGCCTCAGGCAATTCTTCACTTTGCGCGATGTGGCCCTGGATGCGCAGGTGATTGAAAACGACATCCAGGTGATGATTCTGGCGCATCCGCAAGGGCTTTCGGATGCTGCGCAATATGCCGTGGATCAATTCGTGCTGCGCGGTGGCAAGCTTATCCTGCTGATTGACCCGCATTCCGAAGGCCAGGCATCGCGCCCCGGCCCCGGCGGTCGCCCGCCAGCCAATACGGCATCCAGCCTGGAACGCCTGACCAATGCCTGGGGCATTGAAGCGCCGTCGGACAAGGTGGTGCTTGATCTGCGCGGTGCCTGGCGCGTGCGCGCCAATCCGCAGGATCGTGTGCAGGCGGTGGATTACGTTGCCTGGTTCAATGCGCAGGGTGATTCCATCGCGCAGGGAGAAGTGGCGACAGCGCAGCTTAACCAGGTGACTTTTGCCTCGGCTGGTTTCTTGCGGCGGAAGGATGGCGCGCGGGTGGAATTCACGCCGCTCATCACCTCAAGCCCACGCAGCATGGAAGCGGATGCGGCGAAGGTCCGCGACAACCCGAACCCCACGCAATTGCTGGCGGATTTTCGGCCCGATGGGCAGACGCGCGTGCTGGCAGCGCGACTGCGCGGCGAAGTCAGCACGGCCTTCCCCGATGGCCCGCCGCCGCCGCCGCAAGGCGCAGAACGCCCCGCCGATTTCCCGGCGCATCGCGCGCGGAGTGAAGGGGCGGCCAATATCATCGTGATCCATGACGCGGATGTGCTGGAAGACCGCTTCTGGGTCCGCGTGCAGGATTTCTTCGGCCAGCAAGTGGCGACACCCTTCAGCGATAATGGCGCGCTGATTGCGAATTTGGTGGATACCATGGCTGGCGGCGATGCGCTGATTTCGCTTCGCTCACGCGGCGAATCGCTCCGCCCGTTTGAAGTGGTGGATGATATCCGCCGCGATGCAGAAGCGCGTTTCCGCCAGACGGAACGGGAACTGACTCAGCGCCTGGAAGCCACCGAAAAGCGCTTGCGCGAATTGCGCCAAGGCCCGCAGGGCGGGGCGGAGCGCGGCCAGACCAATGCCGTGATCAGCGCCGAACAGCGCGCAGAAATTGACAGCGCACGGGAAGAAATCCTGCGTACCCGGCAGCAGTTACGTGCGGTGCAGCTTGACCTCAGGCGCGATATTGAAGGCTTGGAAACGCGGCTCCGCATCCTCAATATCGCCGCCGTACCGGTGCTGCTAACGATCCTGGCGCTGGTGATGGGTGTTCTGCGTGCGCGCCGCCGTGCCGCGGCTCGGCACTGAAAAAGGGGAGCAGACATGCAAAGACGTTCCCTGATTTTGCTTGGTAGTGCGGCGATTATCGCCATGGCCGGCGCGCTTTTGATCAAGCCTCCGCAGCCACCAGCACCGCCAGTGGGCACGGGCGGACTAGCCTTTCCGGGCCTGGCGCAGCGCCTGCCCAATGCTGCTCGGATTGAGGTGCGCCGTCATGATGGCGCGCTTGAAATCATCCGTCGCGGTGATGTCTGGGTTTTGCCGACCAAGGGTGATTATCCGATCCGGCAGGAAAAGCTCCGCGAATTGCTTACGGGGCTCACGGAATTGCGCCTGATGGAACCGCGCACCGGCAATCCTGAGATGTTTGATCGGCTCGGCCTGGAAGACCCAATGCGCGCGGGCGCCACTTCCACCCTGCTGCGCGTTCTGGATGCGCAAGGCGCGGCGCTGGTGGAATTGGTGATTGGCCGGCGGCGCGTGCGCACCCAGGGCAATGTGCCGGAAAGTGCTTACGTGCGGCGGCCCAATGAAAACCAGGCCTGGCTTGCGGAAGGGCGCATTCCGGTGGATGCCGACCCGCAGCTTTGGCTTGACCGAGACATCGCGAACCTACCGCGCGAACGCGTGCAGCGCGTCGTCGTTGCGCGGACGGGTGAAGCCGCGCTGGTGCTGACCCATTCCGGCCAGCCCGATGGCAAGCTTGCCATCACAACGCCTGCCGATGCGCCACCCGCTGATGACATCAGCCTGGATGAGGTTTCGCGCAGCTTCGAATTCTTGACCTTCCTGGATGTGCGACGCGAAGCCGATGCGCCTGGCGAAGCGTTGGGTGAGACGCGCTTTGAATTGACCGATCGGCTGGCGATCATTGCCCGCCCACGCAAGCAGGCCGAAGAAATCTGGGTAACACTGGCCGCTGAGGGCGATGAGGAAGCGGCGCGGTTGAATGCGCGCTGGCGTGGCTGGGTCTATCAAATCGGGCAATGGAAAGAAAAAGCCATGATCCCGCGGCTTGAGGATTTGCACCGCCAGGAAGAAGCGCCCGCGCCCGCGACTGAACCGCCGATTGTGCCACGGTGAGCAACGCGCCGCGCGAATATCCTGACCGCCCCTGGGTCGGCATTGGCTGCATTGTCTTTCGCGAAGAAGCGGTGTTGCTTGTGCGTCGCGGCAAGCCACCCCGCATCGGCCAATGGTCCCTGCCCGGTGGCGCGCAGCATGTGGGGGAAAAGGCCGAGGAAGCCGCGCGGCGCGAATTGCGCGAAGAAACCAGCATTGAAGTGGGCCAGATGACGCTGGCCTATGTTTTCGATGCCATCAACCAGGATGAAGATGGCCGCGCGCTGTATCACTACACCATCATTGATTTCGCGGCACTTTGGCTGGAAGGCGACGCCTGCGCCGGCGATGATGTGCGTGAGGTCGCCTGGGCGCTACCGCATGAACTTGTGGCCTATGATCTGACCGAAGCCGCGCATGAGGCGATTGCTGCGGCGCGCGTGGCGCTGGGATTAGGCTAGCAAGTTACCGCCGCCGCCAGCTTTCCTGTTTGCGATAAAGCGTGGATGGGCTGATGCCCAAAAACGCTGCCGCCTTGGCGATATTGCCGCCGCACAGCCGCACAGCTTCCTCAATCGCTTCACGTTCCGTGTCAGCCAAGGGGCGGATGCGCTTGGTGGATTCAACAGCACGCGGTTCCACTGGTAAGGTCAGCGGCGGGGCCGCTTGCACTTTCGGGTGTTCCTGCGGCGGAGGTGGTGGCGCAGGCGCAGGGGCGGGCTTCGCCCCACCTTCACGCACGGTTGCGGGCAGCATCGCAGCGGTCACCACTTCGCCATCATGCAAAACCACCGCAGTGCGAATGGCGTTTTCCAATTCGCGCACATTGCCGGGCCAAGTGTGGCGCAGCAGGGTTGCGCGCGCTTCCGTATCAAAGCGCTGGAAGCGCTTGCCTTCCTCAGCGGCGCTTTTCGCCAAAAATACCTCGGCCAAAGCCAGCACATCATCGCCGCGATCACGCAGCGGCGGCAGGGGCACGGGGATGACATGCAGGCGATAATACAAATCTTCGCGGAAGCGCCCGGCGCGGACTTCTTCCAACGGGTCGCGATTGGTGGCGCAGACAAAGCGCACATCGGTTTGCATCAGCTTACCGCTGCCCACCGGCTGGAAGGTGCCAGTCTGGATGAAGCGCAGCAGCTTGCCTTGCAGCGCCAAATCCATTTCGCAAATTTCATCCAGAAACAGCGTGCCGCCATCCGCCGCCCGCGCCGCACCCATGCGGTCCGCCACCGCGCCGGTAAAGGCGCCGCGCACATGGCCGAAGACTTCGCTTTCAATCAAATCCTTCGGGATCGCCGCGCAATTGATGGCGATGAACGGCCCGGCCTTGCGGGGGGAGATGCTGTGCACCGCCTCCGCCGCCAATTCCTTGCCGGTGCCGCTTTCGCCGGTGACAAATACCGTCGCACGAGACGCGGCGGCATTTTCCAGAATGCGATAGACTGCCTGCATGGTGGGCGCGGCGCCGATGAAGCCGGCAAAACCCTGGCGCGGCGCGCCCGCCGCCAGCACCGCCACCTGCCGGCGCAAAGCGGCGCGTTCCATCACATTCGCAACCGTCACCGTCAGCCGTTCCGGCGCGAAGGGCTTTACGAGAAAATCCGAGGCCCCGGCCTGCATCGCCTCCACCGCTAGCGCAACAGAACCATGCGCGGTCATCACCACCACAGGCAGATCAGGATCGCGCCCGCGCAATTCGCGCAGCACCGAAAGCCCATCGCCATCCGGCAGGCGCAGATCGAGCAATACGCCATCGGGCATGGCCTGATCAGCGAATTTCAGCGCATCCGCAATGCAATGCGCGTGGCGAATATCGTAAGGCCCCGCGCGCAGATATTCCTGATAGACCGTGGCTAATGAGGGCGAATCCTCCACCAGCAAAATCTTGTGATGGAGCGGCGCATCAGCCACGCGCGCGATTCCAGCCGATTAAGAAAAGGGCACCACCCAAGACCGCCGGCACCACCCAGGCGGGGGCTTCCAGTACTGGCAGCAACAGGTCGTCCCAAATCATTGGCAGAAGATAGCGCTGCACCACGGCTTGCACCAAATTGAGCAAGCCAGGGTACAGGCGAAACAACACCGCTCCGAGCGGATCGCCACCGATAGCCATGGAGATCTCTACTGCCAGACCCATCAGGACAAGGCCAATCAGGCGCATGTCATGCTCACGCCCAAAGCCTTTCGCGTTGCAGATTGGTGTAGAGATCCGCCACGAATTCGCCATAGCCGTTGAACAAAAGCGTCGGCACGCTTTCACCCGTGCCAAGCATGCGTTCCTGTGCCTGGCTCCAGCGTGGATGCGGCACGGCGGGGTTCACATTGGCCCAGAAGCCATATTCCTGTGACTGGATCTTCTCCCAGAAGGAAACCGGGCGCTGATCAGTCAGGCGGATTGTCACAATGCTCTTGCCGGCCTTGAAGCCGTATTTCCAGGGTTGGTGGAAACGCAAAGGCCCGCCATTTTGCGGCGGCAGCAGCTTGCCATAGGCACCGACCACCATGAAGGAAAGCTCATTGGCGGCCTCCGCAATGGTGCAGCCTTCCGTATAGGGCCAGGGGTACCAAGTTTGCCTGAGGCCAGGCATGACACTCGGTATGGTCGCGGTCTGGAACACAACGTAGCGCGCGGAAGACAGCGGCTTCACCTCGGCCAATAGCGCGGAGAGCGGAAAGCCGGTCCAGGGCACCACCATGGCCCAGGCTTCCACACAGCGCAGGCGATAGACGCGTTCTTCCAGAGGCATACGCGCGAGCAAATCCTCAATGCCGTATTCGCGCGGGCTTTCCACCATGCCTTCCACCTTCACCGTCCAGGGGCGCATGGGCATGCGTTGCGCGGCGGCGCTGATGGTCTTTTGGCTGCCGAATTCATAGAAATTGTTGTAGGTTGTGACTTCGCGTTCAGCAGTGATGGCGCGGCCCGGCGCGTAGCGCGTATTGCGCATGGCGGGCGGCAATCCGGCTTGCTGCGCCATGGCAGGGCTGGCGGCGAGCATCCCAGCGCCGAGCGCCATGGCTTGGCGGCGGCCAAAGACCAGCGCTTCCGGTGTTGCGCTGCTTTCGGGCAGATTCCAGGGGCGGCTTTTCAGGATATGCATGTCGGGAAGCCTTTCGTTGAACGCGATAAAGGCGTGCTGGTCACGAAGGTCAAGAAGATTACCGTCGAGGCTGCGGCAAAACCGCACTTGGCGGTTGGCCGGGCGCCGTGGTGACGCGAAATAGCCGATAGGCTTCGGCCTGCTCGCCCCGGCGGGCGCGGATCAGCTTGCCGGCTTCGCCTTCAATTGGGGTGGCGCCGGGCCAAAGCGGTGGGCCCTCACCCCGTCTTTCACTGCGGATCAGCAAGCCGGCAGTGTTTTCGGGCGGTTTCGGCAGGGTGAAGAAGCGCCAGCGCGGGTCCATCGCCACCACGGGCAGCTCGGGCGACAGGCGGAAAGCCATGCCAGAAGCCAGGCCATATTCCTCGGCAGCGATGAAGGCTACGCCTTCGCGCCGTGCGGCTTCGGCCAAGTCAACCGCCAGCGCATCCCAGCCGCCAAGCCGCGCCAAAGTCGGGTCCTGCCGGCGCGGCAGAGGCAAAGGCGCCGCGGTGGCTTGCAAATAGGCCGCCCCCGCCATGGCGAAGCCCAGCGCCAAGGCAGGGATGCGCCAGCGGAGCCAGGACGCGGGCAGAAGCGCAGCGGCGGCTATGGCGGCGCTTGGGTAAAGAATGGCCGGCCAATTCCCCTGCACTCTGCTGCCAAGCGCCTGCCAGGCGAAAATCACTGCCCCGGGCAGAATCAACGCCAGCAACAGTCCGGCCCCGGCATCGCGCGCGCGCCAGACCTGCCGCGCCGCCATGAAGGTCCCCGCCACACAGAACAGAAAGACCAAGGGCGTCACCAAAGCCGCCTGCCCGCCCAGCAATTCGCCAAGCCAGCGCAGGCTTTGCCCCGCGCCGCCCGCTGCTGTCCGCCCGCCCTGCTTGGCGAAGGATGCCCATTCATGCGTCGCATTCCAGAAGATCACCGGGGCGAAAAGCGCCACCGCCAGCGTGCCACCCGCCCAAAGCTGCCAGCGCGTCAGCCAGCGCCGCGCCTCGGGCAACAGCAGCAGCCAAAGCACCAACCCGAAGCCGAGCAGCGCCGCCGTGTATTTGGACAGCAGCGCACCACCCGCGAAAAATCCAGCAGCCAGCCACCAGCGCGCATCGCCCGTGTGATGCGCCCGCGCCACAGCCCAAAGCGTTGCCACCCAGAAGAACAGCAGGGGCGTATCGGGGGTCATGGTCACGGCGCCGAGTGCGGCGAAAAGCGTGGCATTCATCAGCGCCGCCGCCCAGGGGCCCGCGCCCCGCCCAGGGAAAAGATCTTCCGCCGTGCGCGCCAGCATCAGCGAACCAATGAACAGCGTAACCGGCCCCAAAAGCCGCACGCCGAGCGCCCCATCGCCCAGCAGCGCCGTGCCTAGCCAGATGAAGATCGCGACCATGGGCGGATGGTCCAGATAACCCGGCTGCAAATTGCGCGACCAAACCCAGTAATACGCCTCATCCGGGGAAAGCGGCAGGATCGCCGCCAGCACCAGGCGCAAACCCGTCAGCGCCAGCAGCGCAACCAGCCAAGGGTTCACTTGGCGCGCCAGACCAGGGTGGCGGAGACTGCGTAATTCCACACCACGGTCAGCGCTGCCCCTGCCGCGCCGGCCAGCCCCCAGGCCAGCACGCCATCACGCAGCAGCAGATTGGCTATGCCGATATTGGCCGCGGCACCAAGGCCGCAGACCAGATAGAACAGCACCAGGCCGCGCAGCAGCGCCGGCCCGCGCAGGCGCCGGTCCCGATAGGTGATGCGATTATTCAGCAGGAAATTCACTGTCATGGCGATGAAGGTGGCCGACCATTGCGCGGCGTTGAAGCCAACCCCGCCTAACCCATGCAGCAGCCCAAGCACCGCCAGATGTACCAGCACGCCAATCGCCCCCACGGCGGCGAAGGACAGGAAGCGCAGCGGCACCACACCGCCCAAAGCCTTATCCGCAAGTAAGCCCGCGAATTCCAGCAGCACCGCCGCATCCAGCTTGCTTTCGCCCGCCACACGCGCGCGGAAGGAATAAGGGATTTCCAAGCTGCGCAAAGGCCGCCTCGCTGACAGCAGAATATCCAGCAAAATCTTGAAGCCCGTGCCGGTCAGGCGTGGCGCGATTTCTTCAAACAAGTCGCGCGGCAAAGCGAAAAAACCACTCATCGGGTCGCTCACGCGCATCGGCAATGCGGCATTGGCCAGCGCGGCGCCAGTATCGGAGATCATTTGCCGTGCGGCGGTAAGCCCGCCTTGCTTGTCGCCGCCTTCGATATTGCGGCTGCCGATGACAATTTCCGCAAGCCCGCCCCCCAAGGCTTCCAGCATGCGCGGCAGCAGGGTTTCATCATGCTGCAAATCGCCATCAATCACCGCGAGATAGGGCGCTGAGGTCGCCAGCATTCCCTCAATACAGGCGGAAGCGAGGCCTCGGCGGCCAATGCGCTTCAGGCAGCGAATGCGGCTATCCTGCACCGCAATGGCGCGCACGGCCGCGCTGGTGCCATCCGGGCTGTCATCATCAACGAAAATCGCTTCCCAGGCGATTCCGGCCAAGGTCGCATCCAGCCGCGCCACCATGGGCGCCACATTCGCGGCTTCATTAAAACAGGGAATCACCACGCAAAGGCGCGGCAGCGCTATGGCAGTCACTTTTCTTCTTGCCAGGGCTGCCCTGCTTTACGGACGGCCAATTCCATCTTCGGCTTGCCGAAAAGATAGCCCTGGCCATAGCGGACGCCGAGTTCCAGCATCAGCGCTGCTTCTTCTTCCGTTTCAATGCGTTCAGCCACCACCTGGGCGCCAACCGTGCGGGCAAGATCCACCATGGCGGCGATAAAGCCCCTATCGCGTTCGCTCTGCAAGGCATTGGCCACGTAAATGCCATCCACCTTCACATAATCCACCTTGAAGGCACGCAAATACCGAAAGGCCGCCGCACCAGCGCCGAAATCATCCAGGCAGACCGGGATTTTGTGCTCCCGCAGCAATTCGATCATGCGAACTGCCTCATCCTCCTGCTCGATTTCGGCGGTTTCGGTGATTTCAACCACCAGGCGTTCGGCCATGCCAGGGGTATTTTCCAGAAGCGTTTTCATGTTTTCGCGGAATTTGGGGCTTTGCAGCGAAAGCCCGGACAGATTGCAGGCTACGCGCGTGCCGCCCGCAGCGCCTGCCGCTTCACACACCGCGCTGACCACGGCCCAATCAAGTTCCTCGGTCAGTCCCACCGCCTCGGCCAGCGCCACGAATTCGCCGGGATGGGACATGGCAGAATCATCGGCCTGCAGCGGGCGGATCAGGGCTTCGTAATGATGCGGGGTCCGGTCAGCGATCGAGACGATGGGCTGGAAGGCCATGCGGAAGCGCCGTTCTGCGATACTGCGCCGAAGCGATGCCGCCCGTTCTGAGGCGCTGTCCAAAAACCCCGCCAGCCCACCCGCAAAACCCGCCTTTTCCAGCGCATCATTGCCACCCCGGGCAAAGGCCGCGAGGGCAAAGCGCAGCGCCCGTGTCGCCTGAACCTGGCTGAGGCCTTCCGCCTCAAGCCCCACCGCCATGGCGCCGACCGAGACATCATTGACGCCGCGTTCCTTGAGGATTTCAGCGACTGCCGAGGTCAAGGTCGGCAGATCAAGCGGCGTCTGCCCGGGCAAAAGCCCATATCGCCCGGCGGCAAGTTCTGTGGCTACAGCGCCTTCGCCAGCCTGCCTGTTCAATTCTTCCTGGATTTCCCGATTGACTTCACCGCCCGGCACAAAGCGGCCAGACGGGCCGGTCAATTCCAGAAAGCCAACCGGTCCGCCAGGCGCGCCAGAGCGCAGGATTTCCTCGGCCATGCTTGCCAGCCCAGGCCCGCCGGGCAGGGGGCCGCCAGGCAATTCCCGCGGCAAAGGGGCAAAGGTCAGCGCCAGCTTGGCCGCAGCATCACCCAGCCTGAGACCCGCCACGCTGAAGGCGGTCGCTTCTTCATCTGCAAGCTTGATTACCGCTGGCTTCAGTCGGCCATGTTCCGACAAAAGCGCCAAAGCCGTGGCAAAGGCCGGCCGATCAGACGGCGCGACCAGGGAGATCACAGGCTGCCCGATAAAATCTTCTCCTGTCCGACCAAAGCGTGCCCGAAAGGCGCCTTCGGCAAAGGAAATCTGGCCGCGAAGATCGGTTTCCACCAATAATTCAGCAGCCGCGAAGGCAAAGACCACAAAGCGGTCTTTGCTTCGGCGCGATGAAGCAGGCTGCTGGAATGGCACGGCGCTTTCCATCCTTCCTTCCGGTGGCGGGAAGTCTAAAGGCCCGCCTAAAGATTAACGGACATTGAAGCCAAGGCGTACCGATAATTTTTTTATTGTTTCCTGAGTTCAACCGCGCCAGGGCCTGCTGCCCTGGCGCGAGCCGCCATCACAGACAAGGCGCCGTTCACTTCACTGGCGAAAACGCCGTCGGCTTCATTTCCATCACCGTCTGCTGCTTCAGCGCGCCCATCGGCGCAATCGCCTTGCCGAATTCTGCCCAGCCCGGATCGCTCATCATCGCGGTGCGGCGGCGGTCACGGTCGCCCAGGCCCTCATAGGCCCACATGAAGACCACCTGGTTGATCGGCCCAATCTCGGTCACCGCGAAAAGCAGTAATTGACCGAGCATGCGCTTTTGCACGGGCAGGCCATATTTTTCATAGGCCTCAAGCCAGCCGGCCATCTTGCCCGGGTGGAAATCATAGGTGCGGTGATCCACGAACATCCCCGTGCCGCCGATCTCCCGCTTGAATTGGAAGCCCTTGGCCTGGGTGATGGGTGAAAAAGGCACGGTTTTCAGGAACTTGACTTCCTGCTGGGCAAGCGCCCCGGCCTCCGCGGACCGCTTGCGGAAGGCCTGCCAATCCGGGTCTGCCTCACGCGCGGCCAAGCACGCTTCGCGGGTATCAATATCATCCCAGCCGCGGAAGAAGACCACGCGGTTGATGGTGCCGACTTCCACCTGAAAGAACCCGAGCGACGGCCCCATATGCCGGCCTGAAGCCGGGCCGCCGAGGTTTTGATAGGCATCCATCCAAAGCGGCATCTTGCCCGGATGAAAGGTGTATTGGCGCTGTTCGACATACATTTGGCGTTCTCCCCCACATATTGATGAGCAAGCTTCCGACGAGACCAGCCCCAGCGCAAGCAGCCCTGCCCGGTAAAATTTGCTGCACTGCAAAAAATACTTGAACCGAGCGTATTACAGGCGCAGGAAGATACTCAAAACAGGAGCCAGTGCCATGACATCTCAGCGCGCCATCCCGCCCGGCCGGGAATTGCTGAAAAAAGGCAATGCGACCGCCCAGCGCGTGTTGGAACAATCCCACATCATGGCCGATGTGGTGGGCCGCCACGCCAAGGCCCTGCCAGAGGCGATGAACCCGCAAACGCCGTTGGAAAGCATGGCCAAGGCGGGCCAGGGGCTGATGGGTACGCCCCAAAACCTGGCGATGGATGCGGCTTCCTACATGCTGGATGCGGCGCAGCGCAGTTTCATGTTCTGGGACACCATGCGCGAAGCCGGCAATAACTTCGTCTCCCACGAACAGGCCGGCTGCCCACCCGTACTCATTTTTGATTTCGAAACCGTCGTGGATGGCCGCAAGTTGAAGCGCCCGGTGAATTACGCGCTGGTACGCATCACGCCGCCCGATGACATGCCGCCCAGCAATGATGCGCTCCGCCCCTTTCTGATTATTGACCCGCGCGCGGGCCATGGTGCCGGCATCGGCGGCTTCAAATCAGATAGCCAGGTGGGTGTGGCCTTGCGCCGCGGGCACCCGGTTTATTTCGTGATCTTTTTCCGTGACCCAGAACCCGGCCAGACCATTCTGGACATCACCGCCGCCGAAGCGGTGTTCTTGAATCATGTGACGGAAGCGCACCCCAAGGCGCCGAAGCCTGTCGTGATCGGCAATTGCCAGGGCGGCTGGGCGGTGATGATGCTGGGCGCATCAATGCCCAATCAGCTTGGTGCGCTGGTGCTGAATGGCGCGCCGCTATCCTACTGGGCGGGCGAGAAGGGCAAGAACCCGATGCGCTATCTGGGCGGGCTTGCCGGTGGCGGTTGGCCAGCGGCGCTGATGGCCGATATGGGCAATGGCCGCTTCGACGGTGCCAATCTTGTCGCGAATTTTGAGGCTTTGTCGCCGGCTAATACCTGGTTCCGCAAATATTTCGACCTTTACCAAAATGTGGATGAGGGCGCAGAGCGCTTCTTGGAATTCGAGCGCTGGTGGGGCGGCTATTTCCTCATGAACCGCGATGAGATTTGCTGGATTGTAGAAAACCTTTTTATCGGCAATCGTTTTTCTTCCGGGCGCATTTCCGCGGGCGATGGCCAGAACTTCAATATGCGCGAAGTGAAGGCGCCGATCATTGTCTTCGCGTCAGCCGGCGACAATATCACCCCGCCCGGCCAGGCGCTGCGCTGGATTGCCGATGTCTATCGCGATGAACGCGAAATCAAATCACTCGGCCAGACCATTGTGTATTTGTTGCATGAGGATATCGGGCATCTTGGTATTTTCGTCTCCGGCAAGGTGGCGAAGAAGGAACATAGCGAAATCGCCACTACGCTGGAGATGATCGAATCATTGGCACCCGGCCTTTATGAAATGCGCATCAGCAATTACCAGGAAGGCGCTGAGATTGGCGAATGGCAGGTGGAGTTGGTGGAACGCTCCATCGCCCATGTGCGCGAAATCTCGGGCGAGGCGGAGAATGAAGCCTTCCCCGCGGTCGCGCAGATTTCCGAATTGAACCAGCATCTTTACGATGTGCTGGCGGCCCCCGTGATCCGGCAATTCAGCACGGAAATGGGTGCTGAGGCGCGGCGGCATATGAACCCGATGCGCTGGCGCCGCTACGCCTTGAGCGACATGAACCCCTGGATGGGGCCGATTTCATCGCTCGCGGGTCTGGCGCGGGAAAATCGCAAGCCGGTGGCTGCCGATAATCCCTTCCTCGCCTTCGAAAAAGCCTTCGCGGATTCAGTGGAATACGGGCTGAATACCATGCGTGAGATGCGCGATGCCTGGGTGGAAATCGCTTTCCACGGCGTCTATGGCAGTTTGCATGCTTCGGGTGTGACTGGTGAGGATTTTGACACGGAAGCCGATGCCGCGCGGGATTCGGTCACCAGCGATGCGCCGCAGCGTGCCGAGGCAGAAGCGAAGCTTGCCCAGGGCGGCTATGCGGAGGCGGTTATTCGTATGATGATCCTGCTGGCCGATGCGCGCGGTGCGGTGCGCCGTTCGCGGCTTGCACGGTCCAACCAATTGCTCACCACCGAAGCGCCATTTGCGCAGATGAGTGCCGCTGAGCGCATGGCTGTCATCCGTGATCAGACCATGATCGCAACCCTTTTCCCGGAAGAAGCGATCAAGGCGCTGACGGTGCTGCTGCCTGATGCGGCTTCTCGCCGGAAGGCGCTGAAGGCCGTTGAAACCGTGGCCGGGCCGGATCAGGAGCTTGGCGACAATGCGCGCGCGCGTTTGCAGCGTTTGCGCGAAGTGTTGGCGGTGCGCCCACAACGCGCCGCCTGATCAGGGGCGGCGTTTGCAGCGTTGATCGCCGCCTGTGCCGCGATCAACTATTACGCCATGCCATTGGATACCACGATGCGCAGGGCAGCTATCTGCGCTCAGGCTTCCTCATCGCGCAGGATGCGCGCGGCGGCGAGCAGTGCCTTTTCATAGCGCGCGCGTTCCTTGGCGGTTTTATCGGCGGGCCAGGGGCGAAAGCCCTCCCCGGTCTTCGGGCCGAGCTTGCCCTCCGCCACCAGCCGCGCGAGGCCCGGGCTTGGGTCAGGGCTGTTATTGAGCGACGGGTAGATGGTGCGCCCTGCTTCCAATTGCGTCTCAAGCCCCGCCAATTCCTTTTGCAGGATCGGCCCCGCCGCGACATAGCGAAAGCCGAAGGCGTAGCGCACGGCGTTGTCCACATCCTCAGCCGTGGCCAGGCCTTGATCAATCACTGAAAAGGCTTCGCGCATCAGCGCATGCTGGATGCGATTGGCGAGAAATCCCGGCACATCCTTCGCCACACGAATGACCTTACGGCCTAGCCCCGCCATGATCTCGGCGAGTTTATCGCAAACCGCAGGGTCCGTGTATTCGCCGCGCACCACCTCGACGCCCGGCACCAGATGCGCGGGCAGGAAGAAATGCAAATTCGCACAGCGCGCGCGCCCCGGCAGATCGCCGGCGATATCCGTGATGCGATAACCGGATGCGTTGGACGCGATGGGAATGCCTGCTGGTACCAGCCCATCAAGCTCTGCAAAAACCTTGCGCTTCAGATCAAGCCTTTCGGGTACGGCTTCGATCACCGCCTCGGCCTCTGCGTAATCCGGCGCCTTCATGTCATCCAACAGCGTCAGGCCGGAAGCAGCGGCAGCGTCGCCATCCAACTGGGTGATGGATTGCGCGACGCGGGCTTGGGCCGCGGGCCAACGATCCCGCGCTGGTTCCACCGCGGTCACACGCCAACCGCCGTTCAGGAAAATCGCCGCGATATCGCAGCCCATCAACCCCATGCCGAGGATGATGATATGGCGCGGGGCGGTCATGCTGCGGCCCGTGGCGTAATTCCGCCCTGCGCCACAATGAAATCAGCGATTTCAGAAACCCCCTTCAGCACCTTCAGATTCGTGAAGATGAAGGGCCGCGCATTGCGCATCTTGCGCGCATCACGATCCATCACGGAAAGATCAGCGCCGACCAGTGGCGCCAGATCAATCTTGTTGATCACGAGCAAGTCGCTCCGCGTGATGCCCGGCCCGCCCTTGCGCGGAATCTTGTCCCCCGCCGAGACATCAATCACGTAAATCGTGAGATCCGCTAATTCCGGGCTGAAGGTCGCGGCCAAGTTATCGCCGCCGCTTTCAATGAACAGGATTTCAAGCTTCGGGAATTTCACCGCCATGTCATGCACGGCGGCGAGATTGATCGAGGCATCTTCGCGGATCGCCGTATGCGGGCAGCCGCCAGTCTCAACCCCCGCGATGCGTTCCGGCACCAGCGCGCCAGAGCGTGTCAGAAATTCCGCATCTTCGCGCGTATAGATGTCATTCGTGATCACCGCGATGTCGTAGTGGTCGCGCATGTGTTTACAAAGCCGATCCACCAGCGCGGTTTTGCCGGAACCCACCGGCCCACCAATGCCCACACGAAACGGGCCATTCTGCGAAGTGCTCATGATCTGAACAACCTTGTGTATTGCGTCTCATGACGCAGGGAGAAAATATCGAGCATCGGCGCGGCCGTGCCAAGCCGGGCCAAATCCGCGATCAATGCAGCATCAGTCGCCGCGGCGACGGCAGGTTGCAAAGCGGCGATCGAAAGCTGGCCATCGGTTTGGCCGAGCGGCACCAGCCGCACCCCGGCCGAGACCAAATTCGCCGTAAAAGCCGAGAGAAAGCCGAAGGCAGCATCGCGCACGCCGATGCCCTGTTCCGCTGCCGCCGCGCCGAAAGCGACCGCATGGGCAAGCTGGCGTGGATGGCGCGCCGCAAAGGCCGCAAAGCGTGGTGTGTGCCAGGCAGCCAGCGTGACGCCGGTGAACGCCGTGCCCTGCGCTTCCGCTTCCAAAGCGGTTTCCGCCGTGCCGCGCCAGGCGGCACCCAGTTCCGCAACCTCATCCAGCGCCTTATCATCACGCTGCGCCATGGCGCGATGTGCAGCCACCAGCAGCGCGCCATCCACCCGCCCCGCGCCGCGCTGCAAAGCGGTGCTGACATAGGCTATCAAGCCATCGCGCTTCGTGACCGCGCCCGCTTCCACCGCCGCTTCCAGCCCATGGCTATAGGTATAGGCACCCACCGGATAGGCCGGCGAAAGCCAAGTCAGCAGCCGATACAGCGCCTGCTGTGCGGCGCCCGACCTATTTTTAGTGATGGTGGTGATGATGGCCATCGCCGTGATCATGGTCATGATCGCCATCACCATGATGGTGATGATGCCCCGGATGGCGATTATGCTCACCATAAGCGCCGCCTTCCGGATCGAAGGCGACCTCTACATGCTGCAATTGCGCACCAAGGCCTTTCAGCATGGCTTCAATCACATGATCCTTGCGGATCAGAATGCGGCTGCCATCAATCTGCGTTGGCAAGTGGCGATTGCCGAGATGCCAGGCCAAACGCGCAAGCCGTTCCGGCGTTTCCGCCGTAATTTCTATCAGCGGCTCCGGCGCCGCCTGCACCAGAATAACACCCCCGCCTTCCAGCAAAAGCCCGTCGCCCTGGCGCAGCACGGTCGCTTCTTCCAGATCCAGCAAAAACGCAAAACCATCTTCCGCGACATAGCGCTTGCGGCGGCGAAAACGGTCATCGAAATCAAGCGTCACACGATGGCGCGCGGTGCGTTCCACCCAGCCGCCGGCGGGCAGCACTTGAATGGCGCGGGGGAGTGTTTCGGTCATGTCAGGCACACCTCAAAACATGAAATAGCGCTGCGCCATGGGCAGCACCTTGGCGGGTTCGCAGACCAGCAGCACGCCATCGGCACGCACCTCATAGGTTTCGGGATCAACCTCAATCTTGGGGAGCGTCGCATTATGCACCATGCTGCGCTTGCTGATGCCGCCGCGGCAATTGCGCACCGCCACCAATTCGCGCGAAAGCCCGAAGCGCCCGGCGATATCCGCTTGCAGCGCAGCACCGCTCACGAAGGTCACAGCGGATAGCAGACGAGAACGCCCATAGCTGCCAAACATCGGCCGATAATGCACCGGCTGCGGCGTGGGGATGGACGCATTGGGGTCGCCCATCAGCGCCATGGCAATCGTGCCACCCTTCAACACCATATCCGGCTTCACACCGAAAAAGGCCGGTGTCCACATGACAAGATCGGCGATCTTGCCGACTTCAACGCTCCCGACATGATCAGACACACCCTGCGCAATCGCCGGGTTGATGGTGTATTTCGCGATATAGCGCTTGGCGCGCGCATTGTCGTTGTCGCCCTTTTCGTCCGGCAGGCGGCCACGCTGCACCTTCATCTTATGCGCGGTCTGCCAGGTGCGAATGATCACCTCACCCACGCGGCCCATCGCCTGGCTGTCAGAAGACATCATGCTGATGGCGCCGATATCATGCAGGATATCTTCCGCCGCGATGGTTTCCTTGCGGATGCGGCTTTCGGCAAAGGCCACATCTTCTGCAATGCGCGGGTCCAGATGGTGGCACACCATGAGCATATCCAAATGCTCATCTACGGTGTTCACCGTATAGGGCATGGTGGGGTTGGTGGAAGAAGGCAGCACGCCCGCTTCACCGACCAGGCGCAGGATATCCGGCGCATGGCCGCCACCTGCACCTTCGGTATGGAAGGCCTGGATAGTGCGGCCACGAATGGCCTTGATGGTTTCCTCAACAAAACCGCTTTCATTCAGCGTGTCGGTATGGATGGCGACCTGAATATCCATCTCATCGGCAACCGATAGGCAGTTATCAATTGCCTTGGGCGTGGTCCCCCAATCCTCATGCAATTTCAGCCCGCAAGCGCCGGCCCTGATCTGTTCTTCCAACCCCGCCGGCAGCGCGGCATTGCCCTTGCCGAGGAAGCCGAGGTTCATCGGAAAACCTTCGGCGGCCTGCAACATACGCTCCATATGCCAAGGACCGGGCGTGCAGGTGGTGGCCAGCGTGCCATGCGCCGGCCCGGTGCCGCCACCGAACATGGAAGTAATGCCGGACGCCAAAGCTTCTTCGATCTGCTGGGGGCAGATGAAATGGATATGCACATCAAGCCCGCCCGCGGTCAGGATGCGCCCTTCACCGGCGATGATTTCCGTCCCCGGGCCAATGATGATGTCCACATTGGGTTGCGTGTCGGGATTGCCCGCCTTGCCAATCGCGGCAATCCGCCCACCGCGCAGGCCGATATCTGCTTTCGCCACGCCCCAATGATCCAGGATCAGCGCATTGGTGATGACCGTATCCATCGCGCCATTGGCGCGCGTGACTTGCGATTGGCCCATGCCATCGCGAATCACCTTGCCGCCGCCGAATTTCACTTCCTCACCATAGGTCGTCAGGTCGCGCTCAACCTCGATAAAAATTTCCGTATCGGCCAGGCGCACACGGTCGCCCACTGTTGGGCCATACATGCCGGCATAAGCGGCGCGAGAGATTTTCGTTGGCATGGGTCAGACCGCCCCTTCCGTTTCGCCGCGAAAGCCGTGGATGATGCGCGCGCCTGCCATGGGTATCAGCCGCACCTTGCGCGTCTGCCCAGGTTCAAAACGCACCGCCGTGCCGGCCGCGATATCCAACCGGCAGCCGCGCGCCTTGGCACGATCAAAATCCAGCAACGGATTGGTTTCCGCGAAATGGTAATGGCTGCCCACCTGCACCGGGCGGTCGCCCTTATTCGCCACCGTGATTTCTACCGCATCGCGCGTTGCGTTCAGCGTGATCTCGCCTGCGGCGGTGATGATTTCACCGGGGATCATATGCGGGCTCCCTTACGTGCCGGCTTCGCCTTGGCCTTTGGCTTCACGGGTTTCTTCGCAGCTTTTGCCTTGGGCTTGGGTTTGGCTTTTGGTGCGGCTTTCACCTTAGCCTTCGGGGCAGGCTTCGCCTTGGCGCTGGGCTTCTTCGCCGCCGGCGCACGGATTGGCTGATGCACCGTCACCAGCTTGGTGCCATCCGGGAAGGTCGCTTCCACTTGGATTTCATGGAGCATCTCGGCGATGCCTTCCATCACCTGATCACGCGTCAGCACGGTCGCGCCATCGCGCATCAGTTCCGCCACGCTGCGGCCATCGCGCGCACCCTCCACCACGAAATCCGTAATCAGCGCCACGGATTCGGGAAAGTTCATTTTCAGGCCGCGTTCCAGGCGCCGTCGCGCCACGATCGCAGCCATGGAAATCATCAGCTTGTCTTTTTCACGCGGGGTCAGGTTCATGGTGTTGGGTTCCGCAATCGCTGTGCCATCATCATGGGATTTTCTGCTTCATGTCGTCCATAGGCGCGGCAGCCGCGCCGGCAGGCCAAGCGCCGGGCGCAGCCGGCAAATCGCGGCACCCAGCCCTTCGCGTACTTCAACGGCACCACCGAGCCAACGTGTGACCAAAAGTCCGGGCCGGACTAGGCTCGCCAATGCGCCAGCCTCGCGCAAAGCATCGCGCAAATCTGGCGTAGCCAGCGGGCCGGCCAGCACCAGGCTGCCCAGTGCTTCAGCATTGGCGAACCCAAAGGGGTCGGCGAAATCCGCCGCGATGTCTTCCTCAAGGCTCAGCCCATCCGCCCAAAGCAGCTTGCCGCCGCGCCGGATGCGCCAGGAATCCTGCAACGCGCCACGGCGCCAGGTCTCCCCCCGCGCGGCGCGGCCAAAGACCAGCGCTTCGGCCATCAGCAGCGTCGCATCCTCGGCGATATCGGCATTCAGGCGCCGTTCAAGCCGCGCGGCTTCAAACAGGATGGTTTCCTGCGGAATCCATTCGAAAACCGCGCCGGGGCCGGCTTCAAGCGTCACGGAAATCTCGGTGACAGGGCCAAGGCTGCGATAGATTTTCTCAGCCGCCGGGGTGGAGAAACTGGCCCGCGCCCCGGCACCAAGGCTGAGCGCGATTTCCACTCTATCGCCGCCGGCCAGCCCACCTGCGGTATTCACCAGCGCGCAAATGGGTGCCTCATCAGCCTCCGGATCGGGAAACAGGGCGCGCATGGGCGGGGATTGATAAAGCCCGCCCAGCACCGTGCGCCCTTCATGAAGATGATAATCCAATTCCAACCGCCCGCGAGAGCGCTGATGGCTAGGCTGGGGCAGGGCGGCGGCATTCATGGCGTGAGATTAACCACGCCCAGCGCCCGCCACCAAATGGCGCGGTGTGGGGCAAATTCTGCGCAAAATACAGGCAGGGCAATGGGCTGGACAGGCGCGCGCGGCGCGGCTTTGGTGGCGGGGATCAAACCGAAAGCCACCCCATGCGCCGAATCACCACAGAACCCCTCACCGCCGAAGCCTTCGCCCCCTTTGGGGAAGTACTGGAAAGCCCAGCCGCGCCGGGCCGCGCTTACATAGACAAGATGCTGGAAAACCGCCGTGGCGGGGCGACGCCCAGCCTTTCCTTCACGCGGGCTTTGCCGAAATCAGCGCCTTTCGCGTCCACCACCATGGAAAGGCATGAGTTTTCCTCGCAATCCTTCATTCCCATGGAAGCGGGGCGCTGGCTGGTGTTGGTGGCACCGCATGGCGCGGATGGCTTGCCAGAAATGACAAAGGCGCGCGCCTTTCTGGTGCGGCCTGATCAAGGCGTCACTTACGGCGCCAATGTCTGGCACCACCCTTCGACTGTCTTTGACCGCGAAGCGCGCTTCGCTGTTTTCATGTGGAAGGACGGCACTTCAGCCGATGATGAATTTGTTGAGGTGCAGCCTTTTGAACTGCACCTCGGCTAAAGCCTGGTTCAGTGGCCTTGCGGCTGCTGACCGCGGGTTTTCCAGAGCGAGACGAAAATCCCGCCCGCAATGATCGCCGCCGTGACGCCAAGCGAAATGGCGGGGTCAAGCTTGCCGACCATCTGGTTCCAGAAGATCTTGCCGCCGATGAAAACCAGCACCAACGCCAGGGCATATTTCAGGTAGTGGAAGCGATGCACCATGGCGGCGAGTGCGAAATACAGCGCGCGCAGCCCAAGGATCGCCATGATATTCGCGGTATAGACAATGAAGGTGTCGGTCGTGATGGCGAAGATCGCCGGCACGCTATCCACCGCGAAAATCAAATCGGCGATATTGATCACCACCAGCGCCAGGAAAAGCGGCGTGGCGAAGGCCAGCTTTTTGCCCGTGGCCGGATCCATCTGGCGGACGAAGAATTTCTGGCCATGGAGTTCATCCGTCACGCGCATGTGTTTCCGCATGAAGCGCACCACGGGGTTTTTTGAGATATCCTGCTCCCCTTCCGGCACCACCAGCATCTTGATGCCGGTCGCGATCAGGAAGGCGCCGAAAATATAGAGTACCCAGTTGTATTCCTGCACCAGCGCCGCACCCGCCGCAATCATGATGCCGCGCAGCACGATCACGCCAATAATGCCCCAGACCAACGCCCGATACTGGTAGCGGCGCGGGATGGCGAAATAGCCAAAGATCAGGCTGATCACAAAGACGTTGTCAATTGACAATGCTTTTTCGATGAAAAAGCCGGTAAAGAAGGCGATGCCCGCATGGGTGCCATCTGATGTGGTGATTTCGCCATTTTCATAGGCCCACCAGATGCCCGCACCATAAAGCGTGGCGAAGGCGATGTAGAAGGCAGAAAGCCACAGGCTTTGTGCCACGCCCATTTCCTTGTCCTTGCGATTCAGGACGCCAAGGTCAAAGGCAAGCAGCACCAGCACAATCAGCAGAAAGCCCTTCCACATCCAGAAGGGCTTGCCCATCCACTCAGATAACAGGAAATCCATCCCCAAACCTCATCTCATACGGCGCGGATCAGCCATGAGGGGCCGAGACCGCGCAAGGTTGCACGATCCGACATCACGGCAGCTGCCAATAATTGGCAGCCCCGCCAGAGGGGCCCGGATGAAACTTAAATGATGGAAGCCAGTTTGGTTTTCAACCCCCATTGCGGCGGCCCCTGTGAGAAACCATTTGGGGTTTGCGCGGTAACCCCTTGGCTAATAGGTTGCCGCCATGTCATAGGGTCCGAAGAACCGCTCCGGCGGGACTTCCAACTGGGAATTGAGGCGTCGCAATGGGTTCCTTCAGCATCTGGCATTGGCTTGTTGTTCTGCTGGTCGTTCTGCTGCTTTTCGGCAGCGGCAAGATCAGCGGCCTGATGGGCGATCTGGCCAAGGGCATCAAGTCCTTCAAGCAAAATATCAAGGAAGATCAGGCGGATGCCTCGATGGAAGCGCAGGCGCCGGGCCAGTCCCAGCCGGCCGGCAGCATCCAGGGCCCCGCCGCAGCGTCTTCCACCGCGCAGGCCGCTTCCGCGCAAAACACGCCGCCCCGTCCGGGCGCCTGACCGCCTTGCCCGCCCTCGCGCCTTTCAGGCGAGGGCGGCTTTATCCTCAGCCTCAGGCTATGAAGCCTGGGCTTGGGGCCGATAAGACTATTCAGGCTGCCGGGCCAGGGTTAGTAAGTTTCTGCCTCTTTCACCGCGTGGAGGGCCCGCGCCATGCTGACAACCTGGACTGTTGAGGATGGCCGCTGTCGTGCGCGCGAAGGCGCGATTTCCGACATCACCGCCGCCCTGCCCGAACGCGCGCGGGAAGCCGCCGGTGAGGTGGCGGACGCTGAAAACCTGCGCCGCGCTGTCTGGATTGACCTGCTGAACCCAACACCTGCGGAAGAACGCGCGGTGCAGCAGGCGCTCTCGCTCGAAATCCCGACGCGGGAGGAAATGCAGGAAATCGAAAGCTCCTCTCGCCTTTATCGCGAAGATGAGGCGCTGTTTCTCACCGCCAATTTTCTCTATGGCGTGGATTCGGGCGAATATGGTTCCACCCCCATCAGCTTCGTGCTGACCAATAGCGCGCTGGTCACGGTGCGCTACGCAACGCCACGCGCCTTCACCATTTTCGGTGCCAGGGCGCAGCGCCAGCCAACGCTGCTGCAATCAGCAGATGCGGTCATGCTGCATCTTTTCGAACAGATCGTTGATCGGATTGCCGATATTCTGGAAAAAGTCGGCGCGGATATGGATAAGGCGAGCCAATCCACCTTCCGCGCCTCCGAGGCCGATTTCAAGATGCAGCGGCGCAGTGACAAGCTGAAGGACGCGCTATTCACGCTGGGCCAGGTTGGGGAAGTGACGACACGCGCTTCCGAAACCCTGCTTGGTCTTTCGCGCATCCTGACCTTTGTGGGCGCCGAAAAGGGAACCGCGATACGCAAGGAAAACCAGGCGCTAATCAAGACGCTGGTGCGCGATGTGCGATCCCTGGTGGAACATGCAAGCTTCCTGAATTCAAAGGCGCAATTCCTGCTGGATGCCGTGCTTGGTGTGTTGAATGTCGAACAAACCAATATCATCAAGACCTTTACCGTGGCCTCGGTCGCGCTTATGCCACCCACGCTGATCGCCAGCATTTACGGCATGAATTTTGAATTCATGCCTGAATTGAAATTGGCTTTTGGCTATCCCTTGGCGCTTGTGCTGATGATCGTCTCGGCCATTCTGCCCATTCTCTATTTCCGCCGCAAAGGCTGGCTGTAGTGCATATTCGGTCGCATTTTCCGGAGCGCCAAGTGATTCCACTCGGCTTGAAAATGCTCTAAATCAAAAGGACAATCTGATGTCGCAAGCAACGCGGATCCCCGCTTCTGTCGCTACCTGCCGTTGGGGTGGGTTTGACGCTTCCTTTTCGCCGGTGGCGAGTATTGCCTCGGGCGAGACCATCATTCTGGAATGCGTCTCGGGCGGGCCAGAAGTGATGCCGGGGCCGGAGAAGGGCCTGCCGCTGCACCCCGCGATTTCGGAAATCCACACCAAGCTACCGAGGCTCGGCGCGCATATCATCACAGGCCCGGTTGAAGTGCGCGGCGCTGAGCCAGGTGATGCGCTGCGGGTGGATATCGAGAAGATCGAGCTCGGTGCTGATTGGGGCTTTTGCGGCTTCCGCCCGCTTTTCGGCACGCTGCCGGAAGATTTCCCCTATCGCCGCACGCTGCATATTCCGGTGAACAAGCAGGCCATGACCTGCCGCCTGCCCTTCGGGCCGCAGGATGGCGGGCTTGATCTGCCGCTGGCGCCCTTCTTCGGCGTGATGGGTGTAGCGCCGCCGCCAGAATGGGGCATGGTGAACACCAAGGAACCGCGCGCCATTGGCGGCAATCTGGACAATAAGGAATTGACCGAAGGCACCACGCTGTTCCTGCCCATTTTCAACAAGGGCGCATTATTTTCCGCCGGAGACGGCCATGGCGTGCAAGGCGATGGCGAGGTCTGCATCAATGCACTCGAGATCTGCCTGACCGGCCATTTCAAGCTTTCCGTGGTGAAGGGCGGCGGCCCCAAGGACCCGGTGCTTAAATTCCCGCGCGCCGAGACCAAGACCCATTTCATCACCATGGGGATGAATGAGGATCTGGATCTGGCGATGAAGCAGGCTTTGCGGGAGATGATCGCCTTCATCTGTTCGCGGACCAATCTTTCGGATGCCGATGCCTATCAATTCTGCTCATTGGCGGTTGATTTCCGCGTGACGCAGACAGTGAATGGCGAAAAGGGCGTGCATGGCATGCTGAAGAAGGGGCTGTTGTTCTGATGGCGGCGCTTGCCGCTGCCCTGATTGATGGCTAGCAATTGATCATGGCCGCGCATTCATCAGATCGCATTCCGCTTTTCTTCATCCTCGCCCCCCTGGCCGGCATTGCTGCATGGCTTGGCCTCGGCAAGGTCGGGCTGGAGCTTTTGGCCATTCCCGTTCTGGCCGCCCTGCTCTGTAATGTGGTGGCGGCGGTGCATCACGCTGAAGTGGTGGCGCTGCGCGTGGGTGAGCCCTTTGGTGGTTTGATCCTGGCACTGGCGGTCACCGTGATTGAAGCCGGGCTGATCATTTCCCTGATGCTGAGTACGGATGGCAATCCCACTTTGATGCGCGATACCTTGTTGGCGACTGTTATGCTGGTGCTGCACGGCATTGCGGGGTTTGCCATTCTGATCGGCGGCATTGTACATCGGGAAAATCAATTCCGCGTAGCGGGCGCCAATGCGCTGCTGGCCGTTCTGATGCCCATGGCGGTGCTGGTGCTGATCGTGCCCAATCATGTGACTTCAGCACCCGGCCCCTATTATAGCGCCAGCCAATTGGCCTTTGTTTCGGTGGTTTGTCTGGTGCTTTATGCCGCCTTCCTCTTTATCCAGACCAATCGGCACCGAGACTATTTCCTGCCGGAAGAAAGCCCGGGGGGTGAAGGCCATACGCAGCCAAGCGGGCGGATGGCGCTAATTTCCTTTCTGTTGCTGTGCGTGGCGCTGTTTTCGGTTGTGATGCTGGCGAAAAGCCTGGCCCCGGCGCTGGAAGGAGGAGTAGCGGCGCTCGGCGCTCCGGCGGCGCTGGTGGGGGTGATTGTGGCCGCCATTGTGCTGATGCCCGAATCAGGCGCAGCGTTCCGTTCCGCAGCGCATAACCGCATGCAGCCGGCCATCAACCTGGCGCTTGGCAGCGGCGTGGCTTCGATCGGGCTTACCGTACCGACGGTGGCCCTCGTTGCTTGGTGGAAAGGCATGCCTCTGGCCCTTGGCATTTCAGCCGGCCATTCGGTGCTGCTGGCGTTGGGCTTTGCGGTGGCCATGCTGACTTACGGCACGGGGCGGACCAATATCCTTTCAGGCATCATTCATTTGGTGCTGGCCGCGACTTTCGTATTCACGATTTTCGCGCCGTAACCCGCGCCGGCTATCTCAAGCGCCAAATTTCAACGGGGCCACGTTCTTCCGGGACTGTTGCGACCAATTCGTATTGCTCGTCCAATGCCGCTTCAATCAATATCGCTGCGCGGCGGCGCACGCTTGGCCACCAGCCGCGATCAATCACCAAAACACGCGGATGGCTTTCCAGAATGCGCGTGATTTCCGCGTAGGAATCGATCCCCGTCACGCGATAAAACGGACCGGCCAGATGCGCCGGGAAGGCGTAGCGCGTGGACACGGAAGCATCAGCCAGCACATAGACCACCGGGTGGTAATTCACGACCCAAATCGGATCGCCTGGATCTATTTCTGCACGCACGGCCGCAGCGGTGCGTCGCACGGGATCGGGCGCGCCAAGGCCAATGCCGCGATCAAGCCGGGGCAGGGCAGCAACGCGCCAGGCATCCAAAGCCACCGCGCCGATCAGCAATTGAAAGCCGATCACCACCATCCCCGGGCGCAAATACCGCGCCAATTGCCGCGCGCCGAGTGCCGCCAGCAGTGACAGCGGCAAAAGCCAGATCAGGAAATAATGCTGGTAGAATTGCCCGGGCAGCACCACAGCGAAAGTTGCGGCCAGAAACCATAGCATGCCGAATTGCCGAAGCCGCGCGAGCGGCCCCTGGCGATTGCGCGGACGGATCAAGGCGGGCAGCGTCAGCAAGAACGCCCAAAGCAACAGCAAGACGGCAACAAGCGCAAAGCGGAATGAATCCGCTGAGCTCAGCCGCGATCCCGCATAGCGAAGCGGCGCCAGAAACGCGCCTTCCAGAAAAATAGCAAACTCCCCGCGCAGCGCATAAGCCAGCGCCCAGAGCAAGGTGGGGGCTGCGCATAACAAAGCATAAGCGCCGGCCATGGCGGCAAGGCGACCTAGGCTCATCAACCCAAGTCGGAAGGCCGGCAGCACTAAAATCACCCAGGCGAGCGCACCTTCGAAGACGGTCACCGGCTTGAGTGTGAGGGCCGCGCCAATCAGCACGCCCATCACCACCATATCGCGCCAGCGCGGGGCTTTGCTGCGTTCCAGCGCATCCACCGCGCCACGCAGGCCAAGCGCCATGGCCCAGCCGACCATTGGCGCAAAGAGAATTTCCGTATTGGTGGCAAGCCCACCCAATAAGCCGCTATGGGCGATATAGAGCACGCCCGCAGCCAGCCCTAATGCCGGTGGCCCGCCCGCATAGCGCACAGCGGTGAACAGTGCCGAAGCCGTTGCCGCCACGCAAACAGCCCCAAGCACACGCAGCACCCAGATATCATCGCCGAAGATCGCCATGAAAGCAGCGAAAATCGCCGGCGCGCCAACTGGGTGCATGTCCCAGACCGCGACAATGGGCCAGTTCCCATCCAGCCATTCCCGCGCCTGGAGCATGTAAAGCCCCTCATCCGTATCAATCACGGCGGCGACGAAGGAAAAGCTCCGCAACAAAAGCGCAAGCGCCAGGAAGAATAGCGGCACCAGCGCGGGGTGGCGCCAGCGCCGATCAAAAAGGTGAGTGAGCAACATGCGCGAAGTTACAGCGCTGGGTGCAGATCCTTCCATGGCGCGGCGCGTTCATAACCGGCAGCGGCGCGATAGATAGCCGCCTCCCCAAAGCTTGGGCCGACCAATTGCAGGGACAGCGGCAGGCCTTCCGCTTTGGAAATGCCGCACATCATGGTCATGGCCGGATGGCCGGTGACATTGAAGGGCGTGCGCGCCTGCCGCGGATAAGTGAGTTCCACCGCTTCAGTATCATCAATCTTGCAGGCGGCATCCATGGATGATGCTGTCAGCAACAAATCAACTTCCCCAAAGGCGGCTTCAACCGCAGCCACCAATTCGCGCCGGCGGCGCTGCGCCTGCACGTAATCCTCGGCGCGCATGAAAAGCCCCGGCAGCAGGCGACGGAGCGTGAGGTTGGCGTAATCGCCAGGCCTTTCGCGCAGCCATTTGCCGTGGATAGAAGCAGCTTCCGCCATCAGAATAGCGCGATTGACGCCGGCGAATTCATTGAGCGAGGGCAAGGTAATAGTCTTGATCTTCGCCCCTTCCTTCGCGAGCAATTTTGCGGCGACATCAAGTGCCGCAGCCATTTCGGCCGAGGCCGGTTGATCCTTCTCATGGAAATGCCGGACATAACCAATGGTGAGGCCGCGCAGCCCCTTCTTCATCTGCCGCGCATAGTTTTCTGGCTTATGCGCAGCGCTGCCGGGATCCGCCGGATCATGCCCTGCCATCATGCCAAGCAGCAGCGCGTTATCGGCGACCGTGCGCGTCATCGGCCCCACGTGATCAAGCGTGAAGGCCAGCGGAAAGACCCCGCGGCGTGATACCAGGCCATAAGTGGCTTTCATGCCGACAATGCCGCAATGGCTGGCCGGGTGGCGCACGGAACCGCCGGTATCAGTACCAAGCGCGGCAGGCAGAATACTGGCGCCCACCGCCGCACCCGAACCGGAAGACGACCCGCCCGGATGATGCGCCGTATTCCAGGGGTTGCGCGCGGGCGGGAAGGGCAAATCAAAGGCCGGGCCGCCAATCGCGAATTCATGTGTCGCGAGCTTGGCCGGGAAAATTGCCCCCGCAGCCCGCAGCCGCGCCACCACCGCCGCGTCGGCAGTTTTTTGGTTATCGAGCAAGATGCGCGAATGGCAGGTGGTGGGATGCCCCGCGATATCTATGATGTCCTTGAGCCCCACCGGCAGGCCATCCAGCGCAGAACGCGGGCCGCTGCGGGCAATGCGTCGCCCGGCCTTCACGGCTTGTTCGCGTGCCTCATCCCAAAGCGGGCGGACAATGGCATTGACCTTGCCACCCACATCCTCGGCCCGTGCATGAAGGGCATCGAGGTATTCCACGGGGGAGAAGCGGCGTCGCGCAATGCCGGCAGAGGCTTCGGTCAGCGAAAGCTCATGCAGGGCCTTCATGCGCGTGACCCCTTGGCAGGAATTGGCGCGGCATAGGCCGGCATGGGTTCTGCCTTTTCATCGGCTGGGCGCGTGAAGGCGCCTGCCATGCGGCGAGATGCGGCAATGGCCTCAGCCACTTCCTTGGGATGGGTCTTGAGCCCAGCGGTAAAGCCCGCCGCGCGGGCCAGGATTTCTTCTTCGGTCATTGAAATGGTCGCCCCCATGCTGAGGTAGCTAGCCTGCCCCAAAAGCCGCGTTTCTGGAACCCTGCTGCCTGCGTCCTTTTGTTAAAGCTTGCCCTGTTCCTTCAGTACTTCCTCCGCCACGCGCAACGCATCAATCGCGGCGGGAAAGCCGCAATAGGCAACGGCATGGGTGAAAATCTCCGAAATCTCCTCAGCCGTGCAGCCATTATTCAGCGCCGCCACCAGATGGATGCGAAGCTCATGCGGGCGATTGAGCGCGCAGATCATGGCGAGCGTGATCAGGCTCCGTTCCCGCCGATCAAGCCCCGGCCTTTGCCATAGCGTGGCATAGGCGAATTCCTCGGAAAGCCGGCGCACCGCGGCGTTGAAGGGATTGGTGCCGGCGTCGCGCTTTTCCATATAAGCTTTGCCAAGCACTTCCCACATCACCGCGCGGCCTTCGGCGCGCAGCGCGTCATGGGCTTCTTGTTGGTCCATCATCTTGTCCTTTCAGGGGGTATTGTATTCAGGTGGAAGGCTGCGCCAGGGAGAACGTCGTCGTGTCCTGCAAATCCTTGCCGAACCAGGAACGTATGCCAGCGCTATGGCTGGACAGCGGGCGTGGGACACCATTTTCCACCATCACCGGCACATCATGCCCCGGGATCAGCACGCATCCGGGATGGGTGCGGCAAATCTCCCAGACCATTTCGATGGTCGCGCGGCTGACATCTGCGTCATAGGTCATATCGGTGGTGCGCGTGGTGAGTTCCACGCGGTTCTTCACCGCATCCTGCAACAGCACCACCGCCTGCGGCGCGCCCGTAATCAGGAACAGCAAATGCCCAGGCGTGTGGCCAGGCGAAAGATGCGCCGTGATGCCGGGCAGCACTTCCTGCCCATCATCCATCAATTGCATGGTCGGCCAGCGGCTGAGCGCTTCCACCGCGTGTTCAGGCACAGCAGTTTCGCCCCAACCCACACCAAGCGCCCAGGCCAATTCCTTGCGTCCGACATGAATCCGCGCATCGCGGAACATGGGCCAATTCACCACATGATCATGGTGCAAATGGCTGACCAGCAGATCGGTCACATCGGAAAGTTTCACGCCCTGCTTGGCGAGGGCATCAACCAGAGGCTTGCGCATGCCATAGCCGCCACCATCCAGCACCACGGTTCGGCCATGGCCGCGCAGCAGCGCCACGGTGCTCCAGCCCAGGCCACCATGCTGTGTGGATTTGCCAGGGTAGCCCTGGATCAGAACATCAATCCGCCAATCGCCGCTGTTGAATTGCATGGCGCCTTCCCTTTCGAATGCTTCAGACCAGCATCGCCAAAGAAACCAGCTTGGTCCAGCCCTAGCCCGGCACCCTGATCCGCGCGCGCAGCCCGCCTAGGGGGCTATCTTCCAAAAAGACATCGCCGCCATGCGCGCGCGCAATGTCACGGGCAATCGCAAGCCCAAGTCCAGTGCCACTGCCGGACAGGCTGGTGAAGGGCTTGAAAGCATCTTCCCGCGCAGCTTCTGGAATCCCCGGACCGTCATCATCAATCGAGATATCAGCCCAAATGCCATTCTGGCCACGTGGCTGCTCCGTTAGTGTCACCGTCACCCGCGCGGCGTGCTTGCGGGCATTATGAAGCAGATTGGCAAAGCAGCGCCGCATGGTACCGGCGCGAAGTTCCATCAGAAGTGTCTCCGGCCCTGCAAAAGGTATTGCTGCGCCACCGCGCGCCTGTTGCGCGACAACCCCCCGAAGCAAGGCAGCAAGGTCGGTTTCTTCCGGCTGTTCCAGCCCTTCACCGCGTGCAAAGGCCAAGTAAACACCGATCAGGCGATCCATTTCCTCCACATCTTCCGTCATCGCCGCGGCATCTTCGCGCGCCGCTTCTGGCAGCATGGCAAGCCCAAGCCGAAGCCGCGTGAGCGGCGTGCGCAAATCATGGCTGATGCCGGCCAGCATTTCTGTCCGGCTATCCACGAAGCGGCGGATGCGTTCTTCCATACGGTTGAAGGCGGTCGCAGCTTGGCGCACCTCAGCCGCACCTTCCGGCTTCATCGGCCCCACCGTGCGGCCCATGCCGAAAGCCTCAGCGGCGGCCGAGATTTTGCGCAGCGCACGTACCTGGTTGCGCATGAAAATCGCTGCCACCAGGAACAGCAGCAGGGAAGACCCGACGACCCATATGACAAAAAGATAAATCGTTCCGCTGAATAGGCGCTTGCGCACAACCTCCACATGCAAGACGCCATCGGGCATCTGCACGCGAATGATCACGCTGCGCGGATCGCTTTGCCAATCCGCATCAAAGGGCAGGCGCACACGTTCCTGCATGGCCGCCGCCAAATCTTCCTCGAGCGGCAGCAGGGGCATGGCAGCGGGGCGCCCACCGGTTGTGGCAAGCTGCGCGCCAGCTTCATAAGCAAGAGACAGATCAAGCCGCCAGGCAGCTTCGCGGAAAATCCAGGCGCGGTCCTGCTCCTCAGTTTCGCGTTCCAGCAGGCCCACCACCATGGCAACATCGCCCGCGACCCCTGCGGCCAAGCGGCGGGAAATCACATCCAAATGGCTGCCAAAGAAAACCTGCAAGGCAATCGCTTGCAACAGGATCAACGGCACCAGAATGATCAGCAGCGAACGGCCCAAAAGCCCGCGCGGCACCAGCCGGCGCAAGCCCCGGTCCAGCGGAGTCACGGCCCTGGCCTTAAGACATAGCCGCGATGGCGAATGGTCTGAATGAAGCGCGGCTCCCGCGGGTCGGGCTCCACCTTGCGGCGCAGCCTGGTGACCTGCACATCAATCGC
>CALRPR020000013.1:0-57173 GCA_943370125.1 Allobosea thiooxidans
GGAAATCCTTGCGCCGGAAGGGGTTTTTGAAGGCGAAGTGGCTGCGCGCATCACGCCGGCTGACCCGCCACGCGATGCCGCACGACGCCTGGCCGAGGCTTTTGATGTTTCAACACTGGATGGTTTTGGCAGTTTCAGCGCGGAAGAAATGGCCGCCGCAGCCATGGCGGTTGATTATGTGCGGGCAACCCAGGCGGGCGCCCTGCCGCGCCTCGCCCCCCCCAGTCCCATGGGCGGTCGCGGCTTGTTGCAGATGGATGCCGCCACGCGCCGATCCTTGGAAATCCTGAAAAGCGAAAGGGGGGAGGCGCGGCATTCGCTTCTCGCCGCCGTGGACCGCACCGTGACCGCCGCCGGGGCGCGGGAATTGGCCGCGCGCCTTGCCTCGCCACTTGCCGACGCAGCCCCCATTCTGGCGCGGCATGAGGCAGTGGGATGGATGCTCGCAGCACCTTCCGAACGTGCGGCGTTAAGGGCAGCCTTGAAGGGCTCGCCCGATATGGCGCGGGCCTTGGCGCGGCTGTCGCTTGATCGGTTTGCGCCGCGTGATCTGGCCGCCATTCGTGATGGGCTGGCGCGGGCCGAAGCAATGGCCGCAGCGCTTGATGCCGCCGGCGGCTTGCAACCGGCGTTGATCGAGGCAGCGCGCGGCGCGCTGGTGCCGGAAGCCTCACCGCAAGCGGAATTGCAGCGCGCCTTGGCCGAAACCCTGCCGGCGCGGCTGGAAGATGGTGGGCTGATTGCCGCGGGCTATGACGGCGAATTGGATGCGCTGAGGCGGCTGCGTGATGGTGGGCGCGATGCCATTGCCGCTTTGCAATTGGATTTGGCGCAGGCCTGGGGCGTGGCGGCTTTGCGCATTCGTCATCATCAGCAATTCGGCTTTCTCGCGGAAATGCCTTTGGCAGCCGGCGAGAAACTGCTGCGCGCCGCCATCCCCGAAGGCCCGCATAGCCCGATCCATCGCCAAACCATGTCGAATGCCATGCGCTTCACCTGCGCCGCATTGGCCGAATTGGACCGCAAGGTGGCGGAAGCGGGCGATCAGGCAGCGCGACGGGAACGCATGGTCGCGCAGCATTTGCGCCGGCTTTGCCTGAATGCCGCGCCCGGCACCGCCGCGGCAGCAGCGGCGATGGCAGAATTGGATGTGCATGCGGCGGGTGCGGAATTGGCCGCGGGTGGTGGCTGGTGCCGGCCGGAAATGACCGAGAGGCCAGATTTCACCATCAAGGCCGGGCGGCATCCGGTGGTGGAAGCGGCCCTTGCCCGCGCCCGTGGCCCGGCCTTTGTGCCCAATGATTGTGATCTATCAGCGGGGCAGCGGCTTTGTTTGCTCACCGGGCCGAACATGGCCGGTAAATCCACCTATTTGCGGCAAAACGCGCTATTTGTAATCCTGGCCCAGGCCGGGCTTTTCCTGCCCGCAGAAGCCGCGCGGCTTGGTCTGGTGGATCGGCTGTTTTCCCGCGTTGGCGCGGCGGATGACATTGCCGGCGGGCGTTCCACCTTCATGGTCGAAATGGCCGAAACGGCGGCGATATTGAACCTGGCCAGCGCGCAATCCTTGGTGGTCTTGGATGAGGTCGGGCGCGGCACCGCTACCTGGGATGGGCTCGCTATCGCCTGGTCGGTGCTGGAAGCTTTGCATGACCGCATCCGCTGCCGCACCATCTTCGCCACGCATTTCCATGAATTGACGTCGCTCGCCGCCAAATTGCCGGAACTGGCGCTGGCCACCATGCAGGTGCGCGAATGGCGCGGGCAGGTGATTTTCCGCCATAGCGTCGGCCCCGGTGCCGCCGAGAAATCCTGGGGCCTGCATGTGGCGAAGCTTGCCGGTGTGCCGCGTGACGTGTTGCGCCGTGCAGAGGCTGTGCTCGGCTCCCTTGAAGCCCGCGCCAAGGGGCTTGACCCGATGTCTGAGGAATTACCGCTTTTCGCGCGCCCCGGCCCCGCCGCGCCACCATCCCATCCGGCGCTGGAAGCGCTTGCAGGGCTCGATCCTGATACACTCAGTCCGCGAGAAGCGCAGGAGTTTCTCTACCGCGTTAAATCGCTTTTGGAGACTGTCCCAGCGCCCCCGGACGCGATATTGTGACAGTGATGAGTCTATCGGAAAACACCTCTGCCCTTACTGAGCCTCCGCCGCGGCGCGGGCCGAATGGCCATGTCCCGGCGGCGGAACAGCCTTTGCTACTGGCCGATCTGCTGGCGGAATTGCTGCCGGCTGGCCAGCCGATACCGCGCGACGTGGCCTTGGCGCTTCTGCGGCGGCATTTGGGGCGCATCCAGGGCCGTGTGCAGCAAGCTTTTGAGGCGCGTGAGTTATCCGGACTTGCCGCCGCGCGCTGGCTGGCAGCACTGACCGATACGCTGATGTTCGGCATTCACCGCTATACCGAAGCGATGCACCCGCCTGAGCACGGCGAGAAATCCCATGCCCTGGTCGCGACCGGTGGTTATGGCCGCGGTGTGCTGGCGCCATTTTCCGATATTGATCTGCTGTTCCTGACCGATAGCAGCATGGGCGCGCGGGGCAGGAAGGCCGTTGAATTCATGCTCTATCTGCTCTGGGATATGGGGCTGAAGGTTGGGCATGCGACCAGGTCGCGCAGCGAATGCCTGCAGGAAGCAAAACGCGACGCCACGGTGATGACCGCGCTTTTGGATGCGCGGTTGGTCGCCGGCGATCCTTCCATTTTCACGCGCTTTGATGAGGCATTTCGCGCCGCGCGCGCACGCATCGGGCTGAAACCCTTTCTTGAAGCAAAGCTCGCCGAAAAACAGAAGCGCCATCGGCGTTATGGCGATAGCCCTTACGTGGTGGAACCCCATGTCAAGGAAGGGCGCGGCGCGCTGCGCGATCTGCAAACACTTTATTGGCTGGCGCGCTACGCGTTCAATGTAGAACGCATGCCGGAATTGGTCGGCCCCCATAGCCCAGGCGGCGGGCTGCTGACGGCGAGTGAGGCGCGTGCCATTCGCCGCGCCTGGGATTTCTTGTGGACCGTGCGCTTTCACTTGCATATCGTCACGGGCCGCGCGGAAGAACGCCTGACGTTTGACTTGCAGCCGGTGGTTGGCGCCCGCATGGGCTATACGCGGCGCGGGCTTCAGGATGGCGTTGAACGCTTCATGAAGCATTTCTTCCTGACGGTGCGCGATGTGGCGCGCTTCACCCGCATTCTGGAACCCGCCATTATTCGGGCCGCACTTGGCCGCCCTGCCGTGCTGCCCGCGCCCGACAAGGCTTTGACCGAAGCGGGCTTTGGCCTGGCCGATGGCAAGATCATCGCCGCACCGGGCTTTGATTTCACGGTTGAGCCCGTGTTGATGCTGCGCATCTTCAGGCTGGCGCGTGATCGGGGCCTGGATATCCACCCGCTCGCTTTCCGCGCCATTATTCGCCATGCGCGGCAACTCGCGCGGTTGCGTGGTGACCCGGCGGCGAGTGCGGAATTCCTTGATATCCTGTCCGGCAAGGACCCGCATATCTGGATGCGCATGTTGAATGAGGCCGGGCTGATCGCGGCGCTTCTGCCTGATTGGCAGCGCGTGGTTGGGTTGATGCAATTCGACACCTATCACGTGTTTACGGTGGATGAGCATACCATCGAAGCGATCGGCGTTCTGGGCGCGATGGAACGCGGCGAATTGACGGAAATTGCGCCTGTCGCCAGTGAATTGATTGGCCAGGTACAATCCCGCCGCGCGCTATATGTTGCGATGCTGCTGCATGATGCTGCCAAGGGGCGTGGTGGTGATCATTCGGAATTGGGCGCAGAATTGGCGCTGCATGTCTGCCCCGCCCTTGGCCTGACGCCGGAAGAAACCGAGACGGTTTCCTGGCTGGTGCTGCATCATTTGCTGATCAGCGAAACCGCCTTCCGCCGGGATATTGAAGACCCGAAGACCATCCTGGACATTGCCGAGATTGTGCAAAGCCCGGAAAGGCTCCGGCTGCTGCTGGTGCTGACCGTGGCCGATATGCGCGCGGTCAGCGGCAAGGTCTGGAATGGCTGGAAAGCGACACTACTGCGCGAACTGTACTGGCGTGTGGCGGAAGTGCTGGCGGGCGGGCTTTCCGTGCCTGAACGCGATGTACGCGTGGCGCGCGCCAAGGATGCTGCGGCGAAATTGCTGGCCGGGCATCCGCGTGCGGAGGTGGATCATTACCTCGGCCTTGGTTACCCGGGCTATTGGCTTTCCTTCGATCCCGAAACCCATGCGCGCCATGCGGCGATGATCCAGGAAGCGCGCGCAAACAAGGCGCCACTGACGGTACATACGCGCGTTCTTGAAAATCGAGCGGTGACGGAAGTGACGGTCTATTGCACCGACCATCCTGGGCTATTCAGCAAAATCGCGGGCGCCTTGGCCGTGGCGGGGGCGAGCATCGTGGATGCGCGCATCCATACCATGACCGATGGCATGGCCTTGGATACTTTCTGGGTACAGGATTATCAGGGCGGGCCTTTGGATACGCCGCATCGCCTGGCGCGGCTTTCCGTGCTGGTGGAACAGTCGCTTTCAGGGCGACTTCGCCTCAAGGATGAGATCCGCAAGCTGAAGCGTGAACCAGCCAGGCTCCGCGCCGTGACCGTGCCGCCGCGTGTGGTGATAGATAATCACGCGTCCAATACGCATACCGTGATCGAAGTGAATGGCCGTGACCGGCCTGGGCTTTTGCATGATGTAACCGCGGCAATGAGCGACCAGGGCATGCAAATTGCCTCCGCCCATATCACCACCTATGGGGTGCGCGCGATTGACGTGTTTTACGTGAAAGATGTGTTCGGGCTGAAGGTTGAAAATGAACGCAAGCTTGGCTCATTGCGCACCGCCCTGGAAGCGGCCCTTGTGCCACCCGAACTTGAGGCGAAGGCAGCGGGATGAGCGCGGGTTTCAAAAGCTTCGCTGAATTCTGGCCTTACTACCTGAACGAACACGCCAAACCCACAACCCGCGCCTTGCATTTTGCCGGCACTGGTGCAGGGCTTTTGCTGTTTTTACTCGGGCTGATTTCAGGCAATTCCTGGCTGCTGCTGGTGGCGCTGGTCTGTGGTTATGGCCCTGCTTGGGTTGGGCATTTCTTCATTGAAAAGAACCGCCCTGCCACCTTTCGCCACCCGTTATGGTCGCTGATCGCGGATTTCCGCATGTTCTTCTTTTTCGTCACCGGGCGGCTCGGCAATGAGCTTCGTCGCCACGGGGTTGGTTGAAGGCAAGACCGCGCGATTGATTTAGTCTTGTGACCGCATCCCTTTACAGGGCCGGCATCATCGCCACTGCGGCGTTCCGCGCGGTCAAGGCTCGCGCTACAAAACCTTCAGATTGATCGCCGCAGGCTTGCCGCGTTCACTCGCGACTTCAAAGCTCAGCTTTTGGTTTTCCTTAAGCCCCTGCAGCCCCGCCTGCTGCACGGCGGTGATATGCACAAAAACATCCTTGCCACCATCATCGGGCAGGATGAAGCCAAAGCCTTTGGTCGCATTGAACCATTTCACAGTGCCATTCGGCATGACGTGAGCCCCTATGTTATGGCAGCGGAAATCGCCGCCGCATTTTCCGGTTTTCCCGGACGGGCCCGAAGGAGGTCGAAACACCGACCACTCGGCAAGGCACGGCACGAAAATCCCGCCGAAATCAGACAATTTTCGCCCATGCCACGTCAAGTTTTTTCACAATGGAGCGGTGATTATTCCGCCTTCATCCCCGCCCGTGCCGCCAGATCGGATAACAAGTCGCGCTGCTGCGCCAGAAAACCGGCGAAATCCTGCAGGCCAAGGAAGGCCGCTTCTGCCCCCTGGCTGGCCAGCAGCCTGACCACCTCGGGCTGGGCAAGGCTTTGCCGCACAGCGTCAGCAAGCCGCGCCATGATGGGTTGAGGAACGCCGGTTGGAGCGTAAAGCCCGATCCATTCCGAAAGGGCAAAGCCTGGCAGATCAGCGGCTTCCGCCACGGTTGGCACATCCGGCAGAATGGGCGTGCGGCTTTCAGCAGAAACCGCAAGCGCGCGCAAGCGATTGCCCTGCACCAGGCCAAGCGAAGATGGCATGGTGGCGAAATTGAACAGCGTATCACCCGTCAGCACCGCCATGGCCCCGGGCGCACCACCACGATAGGCCACATGCTGCGCGTCAATGCTGCTGCGCAGGATGAAATGCAGCCCGGCGAAGTGGGAAGCGGACCCAAGCCCAGCCACGGAATAATGCGGCTTATCGGTGCGCGCACGCAGCGCGGTGATCATGTCGCGCAGATTGGTCGGGCCATCCATCGGCACCACAAGCAAAAGCGGCATGATGGAAAGCCGCGCCACGGGTGCGAAATCACGCAGGTAATCAAAGGAAAGATTAGCGTGCAGCTTGTGGCGCACCGCAAAGGCTGAAGCATCCGCCATCAGCGTATAGCCATCCGGCCGCGCCGTGGCCGCGATTTGCCCGCCAAAGACGCCGCCGGGTCGGTTTTCCACCACCACCTGCCGGCCCAGGATTTGCGACATGGGCCCCGCCACCACGCGCGCCGAGGTATCGGCACCGCCGCCTGGGGCGAAAACCACGATCAACCGGATTTGCCGGTTCGGAAAATCCTCTTGCGCGGCTGCTGGCGCCAGCAGACCGAAAACAAGCAGCAAGCCCAGGATCAATCGCGCCATCGTCTTCAACCCTTCGCCAACCACGCGCGGATTTCCGCATTATGCTCGCCCAAATCCGGCGTGCGGCGGGTGATGCGTGCGGGCGTGCCTTCAAGCCTGAGTGGTGATGCCAAATGCTGGATCGGTCCGCGTTCGGAGTCTTCAAACACGCTCACCAGGCCGCGGGCCTGCCCCTGCGGATGCGCCAGCGCCTCATCATAAGAAAGTACGGGCTCCGATGGGATGCCGGCCTTGCCAAGTGCCGCCAGCCATTCGGCACTGCCGCGCGTTGCCAGAATATCCTGCAAAATCGTGATCAGCGCTGCGTTATTCGCCACGCGATCCGCATTGGTCTTGAAGCGCGGATCTGTGGCCAATTCCGGCCGGCCGATAATGCCACATAGCGCCTGCCAGAATTTCTCCTTCGATGCGCCCAGCGTGATGTGGCCGTCGGCGGTCTGAAACACGCGATAGGGTGCCGATCCGCGATGCAATTGCCCAAGCCGCGAAGGGCGCGTGCCATGGGCGAAAACATGCGCCGCCTCATAAACGCCAAGCGCCACACCCGCTTCAAAAAGGGATTGATCAATGCGCTGGCCCTGCCCTGTCTTCTCCCGCGCCTGCAAGGCCGCCAGCACCGACAGCGCCGAGAACATTCCCGCCGTGACATCGGTAATCGCGATTGGCAGGCGATAAGGTTCGCCATCCGGCGGGCCATTGCCGGCCATGAGGCCCGACATGCCCTGCGCCATCATATCCAAGCCCCCATGATCCGCCCAAGGCCCCGTCTGGCCAAAACCTGAAATCGCGCACCAGATCAGGCGCGGATTGGCGGCACTCAGCGCCTCCCACCCCAAACCGAGCCGGGCCAACGTACCGGGGCGGAAGTTTTCCACCAGCACATCGGCGCGCAAGGCCAATTGGCGGACCAGTTCAATATCCTCGGGCTGTTTCAAATCCGCGGTGATGCTGCGCTTGTTGCGGTTCCACACGGCGAAGGGCTGGCTGCGGCCATCCACAAAGGGCGGCATGCGCCGCGCATCATCGCCGCCATCAGGGCGTTCCACCTTAATGACATCGGCGCCCAAATCACCCAGCAGCATGGTGCAATAGGGGCCAGAGAGAAAATTCGTGAGATCCAGAACAATCAGCCCATCCAGCGCAGCGGTCACGATGTTTCATCCTTGCTTATCGGGCAAAAGCCTCGGCAAGCGGCGAAACCCTGTCAAGCAGCGCGAAGGGGCTGGACCTGGGCCGCGCATCGGCACAGCATACCTTCTCATGACCAAAGCGCGGACCAACCGCGCTGGACAGGAGAGGAAAATGCGCCTTTTTGGCTGGATCATTGGCGCCGTCATGGCGCTCACCGTACACCCAACCCTAGCCGCCTGGCCCGAGCGGCCCATCACCGCCATCGTTCCCTTCGCCGCCGGCGGCGGCACAGATGGCGTGGCGCGCATCATGGCCGATCACCTCGGGCGCAACCTCGGCCAGGCGGTGGTGATCGAAAATCGCGGTGGCGCCAATGGCAATATCGGCGCGATCGCGGCGGCGCGCGCCAGGCCCGATGGCTACAGCTTCTTCTTCACCACCGGCACCACCCAAGCGATCAACCCGGCGCTCTATCGCAGCCTGCCCTATGATCCGGTGCGCGATTTCGCCCCGGTTGGGCGCATTGGCATCTTCCCACTCATGCTCGCGGTGCATCCATCCGTGAAAGCGCAGAATATTGCGGAACTTATCAGCCTGCTGCGCGCGGAACCGGGCAAGCTAAGCTTCGGCCATTGGTCGGCGGTCTATCTCGCCGCCGGCAAAAGCTTTGTGCGCCAGATCGGGGCCGAGGTGCTGGATGTGCCCTATCGCTCCTCCGCCAATACCATGACGGATCTGGTGGCGGGGCGGATTTCCTTCGCCATTGTGGACCTCACCATCGGCATCCCGCTGGCGCGCGGCAATGAGTTGCGGCCCTTGGCGCTGACGGGCGCGCAGCGTAGCGCCCTGCTGCCGAACCTGCCGACGCTTCAGGAAGCCGGGCTGGCCGGGTTTGATGTGGCCGCCTGGATGGGCGTCTATGCCCCGGCCAATACCCCGGCTGAGGCGGTGCGCGGCATGGAAGCTGCCCTTGCGCGCGCACTGAGTGACCGCGCGGTGGTGGAACGCCTCTCCACCCTCGGTTTTGAGCCCATGCCAGGGGATGCAGCGGAATTGGCCCGCTTCAACGCGACCGAGATCACCCGCTGGCAGGCGCTGATCACGGCGGCGGATATCAAGGTGGAGTAGTAGGAACTTGACCGCGCAGTGTTCCGGGGTTTGAACAGCCTATGGCCGAATCTTCCTCCCTTCCCCCCGCACTTGCCAGTCTGCTTGGCTCCGCCGGGCTGCTGACCGAACCGTCTGATCTGGCCCCCGCGCTGGCCGATTGGCGGAGCCTGTATCAGGGCCGGGCGCTGGCGCTGCTCCGCCCCGCCAATACGGCGGAATTGGCCGAAGCGGTCAGGCTGTGCAGCGCCGCTGGCATCGCCATTGTGCCGCAGGGGGGCAATACCTCCATGGTGGGCGGCGCCACGCCGGATGGGTCGGGGCGCACCGTGATTGTCTCGCTGGCGCGCATGAACCGCATCCGCGACCTTGATCCGGTGGATATGACCATGACAGCCGAAGCGGGCGTCGTGGTGAAAACCGCGCAGGAAGCCGCGGCTGCCGCGGGGTGTCTTTTCCCCCTCAGCTTCGGCGGTGAAGGCACGGCCATGATCGGGGGCGTGCTTTCCACCAATGCCGGCGGCAATAATACCGTGCGCTACGGCAATGCGCGGGAATTGATGCTGGGGCTTGAAGTGGTGCTGCCCGATGGCAGCATCTGGCATGGCCTCCGGCGCTTGCGCAAAGACAATACCGGCTATGCGCTGCGCCATGTTTTCGTCGGTGCCGAAGGCACGCTTGGCATCATCACCGCCGCAGTGCTCAAGCTTTTCGCCCGCCCCCGCGCGAATGAGGTGATTTTTGCGGCCGTGCGCGATGCCGAAGCAGCGCTGGGGCTGTTCCGCCGCTTTCGTGACAATGATGAAAGCGCGATCCGCGCCTTTGAATATATGTCGGGCGATGGCGTTGACCTGACCGTGCAGCTCATCCCCGGCGTGACACTGCCGCTTGCCGAGCGCGCTGGCCATTACGCGCTGATTGACCTAGCCTCCACCCGGCCGGATGCGGATTTGCGCGGACTCGCGGAACAAGTCCTGGCGCCAGCAATGGAATCTGGCGAAGTGCTGGATGCCGTGATGGCCGAAAGCGAAGCGCAGCGCGCCGCACTTTGGCGCATTCGCGAAGAACACACAGAAGCGCAGCGCAAGGCCGGCGCTTCGGTGAAGAATGATGTCTCGGTCCCAGTCTCCCGCGTACCGGAGCTGATTGAACGTGCCTCGGAAGCCTGCCGCAAGCTGATCCCGGGCATCCGCCCCATGCCCTTCGGCCATATGGGCGATGGCAATATCCATGTGAATCTGGTGCAGCCCGAAGGCGCTGATCCGGCGGCTTTCCTGGCCCGCAGCCACGACATCATGGATTGCGTGAATGAGGTGGTGCGGGATCTGGACGGGTCCTTCAGCGCGGAACACGGCATCGGCCAGCTCAAGACCGATATGATGGAAGAATGGCGCGGGGGCGCGGAGCTTGCGGTGATGCGCCAAATCAAGGCCGCGCTGGACCCCAAGGGCCTGATGAATCCGGGCAAGGTGCTGCCCTGAAGCCTTTGCCGCTTTCGGCATTGGCGCCAAGCGGCTAGGCTTGCCGCGCCGATGACCTTGCTCGACCGCTATTTGTTCCACCAGCTTGCGCTGGGCCTGCTTGCCGTAACGGTGGGGCTGGCGGCGCTTGTCTGGCTGACGCAATCCTTGCGTTTCATCGAATTGGTGCTGGATCGCGGGCTGTCGCTCGCGGTGTTTTTAGAATTGACCAGCCTTTTATTGCCATCCTTCTTTTCGGTCATTCTGCCGATCACGACCTTCATCGTGATGCTGTTCGTGCATTTGCGCCTGGCCGGGGACCGTGAATTGGTGGTGATGCGTGCAGCCGGGCTTTCCAATTGGCAAATTGCGCGCCCTGCCTTGGCGCTTGGTCTGCTGGTCGTGGCCGTGATGGCCTTCCTGAATTTCTGGCTGGTGCCGCTCAGTCACACCGCCTTTCGGCAATGGCAATTTGAAATCCGCAATCAATTGGTGGGCGTGCTATTGCAGGAAGGCGTTTTCTCCACCGTCGGCAATGATCTGACCGTCTATGCCCGCAAGCGCGATCCCGATGGCACGCTGCGCGGGATTATGGTGCATGACCAGCGTGAGGCCGGCGGCGCGGTGACCATCCTGGCGCAATCCGGGCGCATCGGGCAGGGGGCGGATGGTCCGCGGGTGACGCTTTATGATGGTGTGCGTCAGCAAATGGAAAAAGGCGCATCAGGCGCGCCACCGCGGCTGACCGTGCTGAGCTTTTCCGAAAACAGCGTTGATCTGGCCCGTGTGGCGCGTAACGAGGAAACCCGCAGCCGCGACAGCCGCGAACGTTCCATTGCCGAATTGCTCAACCCCGATCCGGCGGAAGAATTGCGCCCGCGCGACATTCGGCGCTTCCGGGCAGAGGCGCATCAGCGCATGGCAAGCCCGCTGACCGCGCTTTCCTTCGCGCTGGTCGGGCTGGCGGTGGCACTGACGGGGCAATTCCGGCGCCATGGCGGGGGTATAGGCGTGGTGCTGGGCGTTGGCATCATGGTGGCGCTGCTGGCGCTTGGTCTCACCCTTGGTAATGCTGCCGCCCGGCGCGATGGGCTGATCTGGCTGATCTGGCTGCACGCCATTCTGCCTGGCGTGATTTCCGCCTGGTGGCTGGGCGGCGCCCCCGGCCTGCCGCGCAGGGCGCCGCCGCGTGAGGCACTGCCATGACGCTGCCCATCACGCTGATGACCTATGTCGCCCGGCGCTTTGCCGCCATGGCGCTGCTGATGGTGCTGTCGCTTTCGGCGCTGGTGGCACTGTTTGACCTGATCGAATTGCTGCGCCGCGCCGCCACGCGACCAGAGGCGAATTTCGCGCTGGTATCGCAAATCGCGGCACTCCGCGTGCCCTATGTCGCGATGCAAATCCTGCCCTTTGCGGTGCTGCTTGGTGGCATCATCGCCTTCTGGCGGCTGACGCGGTTTTCCGAATTGGTGGTGGCGCGCGCGGCGGGGATTTCGGCCTGGGGCTTTCTGGCAGGCCCCGTGCTGGTCGCGTTGCTGCTCGGGCTTGGGGCCAGCACAGCACTTTCGCCGCTATCCTCCGCCATGCTGGCGCGTGCTGAGCGGCTTGATCAACTTTACCTCCGCAACGTGGGCGGCATCACGGCGCTGGCAGGTGGCAGGCTTTGGCTGCGCCAAGCCGATGAGGGGCTGCAACCCCAGGGTGTTGCCATTATTTCCGGCCGGCCCATGGCCACGCGGGAATTACGCCCCGGCGAGGCGTTGCGCCTTGCCGAGGTGACGATCTGGCGGCTGTCCGCCGAAGATCGGCCCTTGGCGCGCATCGAAGCAGCATCAGCTCTGCTGCAACCCGGCCGCTGGCGCTTCGAAGGCGCCATGGTTTTCGGGGCAGAACGGGTAGCAGGTGTGCCGCAAAGCCTCGATTTTCCAACCGAGTTAACGCCGGAGCGGATTGAAAATTCCTTCGCCACCCCGGATACGCTCAGCCTTTGGGCGCTGCCTGAATTCATCAAAATCCTGGAAGATGCGGGCTTTTCCGCCATCCGCCACCGGCTGCATTTCCAATCCCTGCTGGCGCTGCCCCTGCTTGCCATTGCCATGGCGCTGCTCGCGGCTGGATTTTCCATGCGCTCTGCCCGGCGCGGCGGTGTGGCGCGCATGATCGCGGGCGGGATCAGCGCCGGCTTCGCGCTTTTCGTGCTGGACAAGATCACTGGCGAATTTGGTGAAGCCGGGACACTGCCCGTGATATTGGCCGCTTGGGCGCCGGCTGGCGCTGGTTTCCTGCTTGCAGCGGCGCTACTGCTGCATCTTGAGGATGGTTAGGATGTTGCGCCGGGCAATTCAGTATCTGCCGATCGTCGTGCTGGCGCTTTCGCCAGCATTAGCGCTGGCGCAGGCGCCCCTGCAGCCAATGATTTCGGCGCCCACTTCCATATCGCCAACCCTGCCAACGGAAGCCCCGGCCTCAGCCCCTGCCCCTGCGCCCACCGCAGTTCAACCCACATCGCAAAATGCGCCTGTCACCTTCACCGCCGATGAAGTGCAATATGACCAAAATGCCGCCTTGGTCATGGCACGCGGTAGGGTGGAAGCCTTCCAAGGTGGCCGCATCCTGCGCGCTGATGAGCTGACCTATAATCGCAATACCGGCGTTGCCACAGCGCGCGGTAATGTGCAGCTTATTGAGGCCGATGGCCAAGTGATGTTCGCGGAAAGCGCTGAGCTTTCCAATCAGATGCGCGATGGCGTGCTGGAAGGGCTGCGGGGTTATCTACTGCAAAATGGCCGCATCGCCGCCACTGGCGCGCGCCGGACGGATGGTTCAATCCTTGACCTTTCGCGCGTTCTTTATACTGTTTGCGACCCTTGCAAGGATGATCCGCTCGCGCCGCCCCTCTGGCAATTGCGCGCACGCACAGCAACCCTGGATCGAAACGAACAGCAAGTGCGCTATCGCGGTGCCTCCCTGGATATGGCGGGTGTGCCGGTGATGTGGCTGCCCTATTTCCAGCATCCTGATGGGTCTGCTGCCAGGCAATCCGGCTTCCTAAGCCCCAGCTTCGGCATCACCAAATATCTCGGTGGTTTCATTGAAACGCCCTATTACTGGGCGATTGATGAAAGTCAGGAATTGGTGCTGCGCCCAACCACTTCCACCCGCGTCTCACCTAATCTTGGCCTGGATTATCGGCGCCGGTTCAATATCGGCGAGATGGAGGTTCTTAGCTCCATTGGCCAGCTGGATGGGCGGGATGGCACAGACGAAGGCTTCGCTGGGCATATCTTCGCCAAAGGCCGCTTTTCGTTGGATGAGACCTGGCGCGCCGGCTTTGACGCAAACCGCGCGAGTTCAGACCAATATCTGCGCATCTACCGCTATGGCTCGCAGCGCATTCTGCCAACAACAGTCTTCACCGAAGGCTTTTGGGGGCCTGAAGGCTTCGCGCGCTTCGATGCTCGTGCCTATCAGGGCTTACGCTCGACGGATGATATCAGCCAAATTCCACTGGTGCTGCCAAATATCTATGCCGATTGGGAATCGCCCGAAGATTCACTCGGCGGGCGCTTCACCGTGGATACTTCGAGTTTTGCCATATTTCGCGGCACCGGCACCAGCACAAGGCGGGCATCGTCGCGCATCGGCTATGCGCTGCCGCGCATCGATGATCTAGGCGGCATCTGGACATTGCGCGCGCAGAGCGATCTCGCTGCCTATGATTTTGAGAATATCAACCTTGCGCCCAATTACGCGAAGGGCGACGCAAATGGGCAAAGCGCGGCGGCCAATCTGCGCGCCGCGCTTGATTGGCGCATGCCCTTCCTGCGCAATAGCGGGGATTGGGGCAGCCAGGTGGTGGAACCGCGCATCCAATTGGTGACCGGCCCCATGACCGGAAGCCAATATCGCATCCCGAATGAAGACAGCATCGTTTATGATTTCACAGATGCCAATCTTTTTTCGCTCAATCGGTTTCCCGGCCGCGATCGGCAGGAAGGCGGTACCCGCGCCGATATGGCGCTGCGCGGCGCCTGGTTCATGCCGGAGAATCGGCAGCTTGAAGCCCTGGTTGGGCGGTCCTTCCGCGTTCAGGAAGATGGCGGCCCTTTTTACCCCCTTAGTGGGCTTGAAAATCGCGCCTCAGACTGGGTGAGTCGCTTGACCTTCCGCCCAACCTCCTGGCTGGACCTGACCGGGCGTAGCCGGCGGGAAGGCGAAAGCTTAGCTGCCCGAACCTATGATGTTAGCGGCACGCTGCGGCCTTCCGATAACACGTCCTTCACTGTGGGCTACCTGAAAGCCCCGCCCGTGCCCTATATCACTCCCTTTGCGCAACGTGAGGAAATCTACCTTGGTGTCTCTCAACGCCTCGGGATGTGGCGCTTCAGCGCCTTTGGGCGGCAGAATATCGAGCTTAATCAACCTGTGGCCGCGGTGCTTTCGGCGCTGTATGAGGATGAGTGCTTCATTTTTGAAACGCGCTTCGTCAAAAACTATGCGGAAGACCCGGCAACCAATAATCTTTACCCAGGGGCCACCATGCTGCTGTTCCGATTTGGCTTCAAAACCATTGGTGATTTCGGATTGAGGGCTTTATGAGCTATTGGGCCAACCTGCCCGCAATGGGCGGCAAGCTGCAGGAGGCGTTGATGCGCGCCGTGATGTTGTCGCGAAAGCCATATCTGGCGCTGGTGCTGCTGGCGGCTTTGCTGATGCCATTCGCCCCCATGCCCGCCGCCATTGCGCAATCCGCAGGTGGCAGCGTGAACAGCATTTTCGCCGTGGTGAATGGTGATGTCATCACGCGGAGCGAAATCGAAAGCCGCCGGCGTTTGCTGGCGCTTTCTGCTGGTGTCGCGGGCGATGCCGGCGCCCAAGGAGGGGATCAGATCCTACGCCTGCTGATTGATGAACGGCTGCGCATCCAGGAACTCAGCCGCCGACGCATCCCGGTCACGGATCAGGATATCGCAAGCTCGGTCGCCAATATCGAAAGCCGCAATGGCCTGCCACCGGGCGGCGTGGTGCAGAATCTACGCCGCGCCGGGATAGAGCCGCGCGTGCTTTATGATCAGATCCGCGCACAAATCGGCTGGGCACGACTATTGCGCGGCATGCTTGGGGAACAGGCTAATATTCCAGAAGCTGAGGTGAATGAATTTCTCGCCGCCCAACGAACTCGGCTGGGTGAATCGGAATTCCTGGTCTCCGAAATCTTCATCCCAGTTGAGAATCCTGGGCAAGAAGCGCAGGTGCGCCGCTTCGTAACTGATGTCATTCAGCGCCTGCGCCAGGGTGTGCCCTTTGCCATGGTGGCCGCGCAATTCAGCCAATCGCAGACCGCTGTGCAAGGCGGCGCGATGGATTGGATGACAGCGGATCGCTTTGATACGGAAGTCGCCAAGATCCTGCGCCAAATGCCTGAAGGCGCCATCAGCAACCCCATCCGTGTCCCGGGCGGTTTCGAGATTGTACTGCTGCGCGATAAGCGCATTTCGGGACGCGATATGGCAACCATAATGACCATGCGCCAGGTGTTTCTGCCCTTTGAAGGCCAGGTGAATCCGCAAGCACCCACAGCGCAGCAATTGGCGCAATTGCAGCGTGCCCAGGCGCTTTCCGAACAGGCCCGCAGTTGTGACGCGATGGATGCCGCGGCGCGCGGTAGCCCGCGCCCGGCTGATCCTGGCCCGGTGCGGCTGGACAATATCAACCCGCCTGAATTGCGCGACTTGCTTGGCAACCTGCCTATTGGGCGCGCGACACAGCCGATCATTTCCGTGGATGGCGCCCTGATTTTCATGGTGTGCTCGCGCGAAACCCGCAATCTGGCGGAAGCGAATCCGCAGCAAGCGCGCGATATCCTGCTGCGCGATCGGATTGAATTGCTGTCCCGCCAATTGCAGCGCGATTTGCGCCGCCGCGCGCAAATTGAAATTCGTACAAATAGCGCCGCACGTCCGGGCTGAAGGCGTGACCAAGCCTGAACTACCAAGCCTCAGCGATACCATCGCGCGGCATGGGCTTAATGCGCGCAAGGCCCTCGGCCAGCATTTCCTGCTTGATCCGGCCATATGTGCACGCATCGCGGCATTGGCCGGCGATCTTGCGGGCCGGCATGTACTGGAAGTGGGGCCAGGGCCAGGCGGGCTGACGCGCGCTTTGCTGGAAACCGCTGCCGCATCAGTCCTGGCAGTGGAATTGGATGCGCGCGCCGTGATTGCCTTGCAGGAATTGGTCGCCGCCTATCCCGCGCGGCTACGCGTGCTGGAAGCCGATGCGCTTGGTGTGGACCCGGCCGAAGCCCTACCCGCGCCGCGGCGCATCATCGCCAACCTGCCCTATAATGTTGCGAGTCCCTTGCTGGTGCGCTGGTTGCGCGGCGCCGCGGCGCTGGAGGGCATGACGCTGATGTTCCAGCTTGAAGTGGCGGAACGCATCACGGCGGCCCCCGCCACATCCGCTTATGGGCGGCTCGCCGTACTCGCCCAATGGCGCTGCCGCTGCGATTTACTGCTGCGCCTGCCACCTGGCGCCTTCAGCCCGCCGCCCAAGGTCTGGTCTGCCGTGGTGGGTTTCACGCCCCATGCGGAAGACCCGCCGCCCGCGCTATTCGCCGCCATGGAAAAACTCACCGCCGCCGCGTTCGGACAAAGGCGCAAAATGCTGCGCGGCGCGTTGAAGACGCTTGGCAATGCTGAAGCGCTATTGGACGAAGCCGGCATTGCCGGGGATCGGCGCGGGGAAACCCTGACCGTCGCGGAATTCGACCGGCTGGCGCGCAGCTTGGCCGGCCGGGGTTAAACCCAGCGCCGGACGCGGGTGCGATAAGCCTCATAAGCCGCACCGAAACGCGTGCTGAGGTAGGCTTCCTCCTTCGTCACCACCAGCCGATCCAGCGCCAAATGGCAGATGAGCAGCGCAAGCCAGCCCCATAAATCGCCCCAGCGCAGCGCAAAGCCCAGCACTACCACCAGAAAGCCGAGGTAGATCGGATTGCGGCTGAAGCGAAACGGCCCAGTTGTCACGATGGCCGCATCGGGTCTGTCTGGCCTTGGGTCATTGCCCGCCTGCACCAGCGTCAGCAGCGACCAGCCAATCAGCGCAATGCCCAGAAACAGCACCAGCACGCCGTAATTCGGCAAAGGCGGGCCGAGCAGGACCGGAAAGAAAAGATGCGCGAACCAGGCCACCGCCAGCACACCCCCCACCAATACGGGCGGCGGCAGGCGCACACCGGGGCCGTGATCTGGCGTGGTCATGCTTTTTCCTCCGGCAGCTTCATCCAGGGGGGCGGTTGCGGCGTGAGGCGCGCCCCGCCTGCCGCGAGCGCCCCCTTGTCCAGCCATTCCAGCCGCAGCAAGGCAAGCCCTTGCGCGCCCTGGCTGGAGCGCATTTCCCCGGCCTCAGCGCCATCCGTGGCCAGGATAGCCGTCCCACGTTCAGGTGCCGGGCCTTCAATCGCCACCGGCACCAGGCGGCGCTTCAGCAGGCCGCGATAGCGCGTCCGCGCCGTCAGTTCCTGGCCCATATAGCAGCCCTTGGTCCAGGAAATGCCGTTGAGCTCATCAAAGCCGCCTTCCAGCAGCACGGATTTCTCGGCCTCCATATCCTTGGACCCATCGGGCAGGCCAAGGCCAATCCGATGCGCGTCATAATCCGCCGCATTGGCGGAAACCGGGATAGGCGCGGGCGCCAGCACCCGCCAACCCGCTTCCGGCAGGCGCGGGTCGCGCGCGGCCAGGCCTTCAGGGGGCGTCCCTTCCCCCCAAGCCGCATGCACCCGCCAATCCGCCGAGGCATCGCGCAACGCCACCTTGGCGCGGAGCCTGAAGCGCGAAAGGCGCTGGATCAGCATGGGAAGCTGCGCTGCTTCAACATCCAAAAGCAGCAAATCGCCCGTTGCGATCACGAAGAAATCCGCGAGCCACTTGCCTTGCGGCGTCAGCAGCGCGGCCCAAAGCGCCTGATCGGCCCGAGCCTTGGTCACATCATTCGAAATCAACCCCTGCAGGAAGGCGACACGGTCCTCCCCCGAGATTTCCAAAACGGCACGGTCCGGCAGCAGCGCGATTCTCATGGACTAAAACTGTGTCGGCAGGGGCGCCACTGCAACCTCCCCCTCGTGCGCCGGAAGTGGTAAGGCCGCTTGGTGCGCATTCTTTTCATCTCCTCCACCCGCATTGGCGATGCGGTGCTGTCCACGGGCCTGCTTGATCACCTGATGCGGGCGCATCCAGAGGCACGCTTCACCATTGTCTGCGGGCGGGTGGCGGAGGGGGTGTTTCGGCGTATGCCGCGGCTTGATCGGCTGATTGCCGTGGAAAAGCGGCGCTATTCGCTGCATTGGCTGGAAATCTGGGGCGCCTTGGCCTTCACGCGCTGGGATTTGGTGGTGGATTTGCGTGCCTCGGCCATTGCCTGGCTACTCTGGACGCGGGACCGCAGAGTGATCCAGGGCGGGCGGCGGCCCGGCCATCGGCTGACCCATTTGGCGGCACTTTTGGGCGTTGAACCCCCGCCACTGCCGGTGATCTGGACCTCGCCGGAAGATACCGCCAGTGCCGCGGCGCTGCTGCCGGAAGGCCGGCCCTGGCTGGTGTTGGGGCCAACCGCGAATTGGCACCGCAAGGTCTGGCCAGCGGAGCGTTTTGCCGAACTCGCCCTCAGCCTCACCGCGCCGGATGGACCCCTGCCCGGTGCTGGGATTGCCATTCTGGGCGGGCCGGGGGATCAGGAACGCAGCATGGCGACCCCGGTTCTGACCGCCTTGCCCCAGGCGCTTGACCTGGTGGGCAAGCTAGACCTGCCCGAGGTGGCAGCAGTGCTCGCGCGCGCCGCCATCTTCATCGGCAATGATTCGGGCCTGATGCATCTGGCCGCTGCCGCCGGCGCGCCCACGCTTGGCCTGTTTGGCCCAACCCCTTCGGATGAATATGGTCCGGCTGGCCCCAAGGCGCGCGCTGTGCTGGCGGATGGCCCGCCTGGCCAGGGGGCGATGGAAGATTTACCTTTGGCGCGCGTTTTGGAAGCCGCCAAGGCACTTATCAGCCAGGCAGCGCAGGTGCCAGCGTGACGCCGAAGCTTTCCATCCTGATCGTGGCGCGGAATGAGGAAGCGCGGCTGCCCGATTGCCTGACCTCGGCCGCCTTCGCCGATGAGGTTGTGGTGGTGCTGGACCGTACGACGGATACCAGCGCAGCACTTGCCCGCGCAGCGGGTGCCCTCGTGCTGGAAGGCGCTTGGGAATTGGAGGGCGACCGGCGCAATGCCGGCATCGCTGCCTGCGCCGGTGATTGGATTCTGGAATTGGATGCGGATGAACGCGTGGATGGCGCGCTTGCCGCAGAAATCCGCCGCGTCATCGCGACCAGCAGCTTCGCCTGGCATCAGGTGCCCGTTGATAATTACGTGGGCGAGAGGCTGCTGCGCTATGGTTGGGCCGGGAGTTTCGGCACCACATCGGTCCCCCGCCTGTTTCAGCGCGGCGCGAAACGCTGGCGCGCGCAGCGTGTGCATCCGGGGCTGGATTGGGTGGGCAAGCAAGGCCCGCCGATCAAAACCGGCGCGCTGGTGCATCTGGTGGATCGCGATGTTTCGGACATGCTGCGCCGGCTGGATAAATACTCATCCGCCAAGGCCGCGGATCTGATCGCTTCCGGCGATATCGGCACGCTGCGCGCCAATCTGCGCCGGTTCGTGAGCCGCGCCTTCAAATCCTATGTCTCCCGCACGGGCTATCGCGAAGGCGCCTGGGGTGTGTTGCTGGCGTTTTGCACCGGCGCCTTTCCGCTGCTGTCTTATCTGAAAGCGCGGTTAGAGCCGGAGCGCCATGGTGGGCAGAAGCCATGAGGATTGCGCAAATCATGGCAGGTGCGTCGATTGGCGGGGCAGAAGCCTTCTACGAACGCGCGACCATTGCTTTGCATCACGCGGGCGATGTCGTCCTGCCTATCATGCGGCGCGATGCGGAACGCGCCGGCAGGCTGCGCAAGGCGGGCTTGCAGCCGGTGGAATTGGTCTTTGGCGGCGCACTGGATTTGTTCACCAAGCCGCGCGTGCGGCGCGCCTTGCAGGATTTCAAGCCTGATGTGGTGATGGCCTGGATGCAGCGCGCCGCGCGCTTCTCGCCACGAGGCCCCTGGGTTTTGGTGGGGCGTTTCGGTGGCTATTACGACCTGAAGTATTTCCGCCACTGCGATCATCTGGTGGCAAATACGCATGATCTGGTGCGCGCCATTAAGGCCGAGCATTGGCCACCAGCGCGTGTGCATTATTTGCCAAATTTCGTTGAGGATTTCGCTAGCGCAGCGCCCGCTGATCTACCAGCGCCATCCAGCACGCCCCGGCTTTTGGCCATGGGGCGGCTGCATCCGAATAAGGGTTTTGATGTGCTGCTGCGCGCCATCGCGCTGCTGCCGCGCGGGCATTTATATCTGGCAGGCGCGGGGCCAGAGGAAGCGGCCTTGCGCGCCTTGGCGGCAGAGCTTGGCATCATGGATCGCGTGAGTTTCCTCGGTTGGCGGCGTGATATCGGGGCACTTTTGGCAACGGCGGATATGTTCATTTGTTCATCGCGTCATGAACCGCTCGGCAATATCGTGCTGGAAGCCTGGTCTGCGGCGAAGCCCGTGATTGCCGCTGCCGCGCAAGGCCCGAGTGAATTGATCAGCGATGGCGCCGATGGTCTGTTGGTAGCGCGCGAAGACGCGCCCGCGCTTGCCGCCGCCATCACGGGCCTGGCTGAAAACCCCGCCCGCGCCGCAGCACTTGGTGCGGCGGGGCGCGCGCATTTCACCGCTGCCTTCGCCGAGGCACCGGTGATGGCGCGCTGGCGGCGCTTGCTTGCCGAACTCAAGCCGGCAGGAGGGATGTGACGCCATGTGCGGCATAGCAGGGCTTGCGCTCCGCGCCGGCGCTTCACCCTCCGCCACAGTGCTGGAAGCCTTGACGCGCGCACTTGCGCATCGCGGGCCGGATGGCGTGGGGCATCATGTGTCCGGTAATGTCGCACTCGCCCAAGCCCGCCTTGCGATCATTGATCTTACGACCGGCGATCAACCGTTCTTCGCCGGTGCTGCCGCCTTGGTCGCGAATGGCGAGATTTATAATTATCGCGAATTGCGGAATGATCACGCGCTGCCTGCCGCCACGGCTTCGGATTGCGAACCGCCCTTGCATTTGTATCGCCGTGACGGGGCGGGCTTCGCTCAGATGCTGCGCGGCATGTATGGCATTGCGATCCATGATCGCGCTGCGCGGCAAGTGCTGCTGGCGCGTGATCCCTTCGGTATCAAGCCGCTCTATATCGCCGAGATCCCTGATGGCATCGCCTTTGCCTCGGAACCGCAGGCGCTGATCGCCGCCGGGTTGGTCACGCCCCAACTTCATCGCCCCGCTTTACATGAATTGCTGCAAGTGCAATTCACCAGCGGGCCGGAGACGATCTTCCAAGGCATAAGTCGCGTCTTGCCTGGTGAGACCATCACCATCGCCGATGGCCGCATCATTGCGCGCGAAAGACGCGCTGCGCTGCCGGTGGAAGGGCCTGAAATCATCTCGGAAGAAGCAGCGCTTGCGCGGTTGGATGCAGCGCTGATGGAAAGCGTTGACCTGCATCAGCGGAGCGACGTGCCTTATGGCATGTTCCTTTCAGGAGGCACAGATTCAGCAGCGGTTTTGGCCGCCATGGCGCGCATCAATACCGCGCCGGTTCTGGCCTTCACTGCGGGCTTTGATGTGGCAGGTGCTGCTGATGAACGCGAAGCCGCTGCCCGCGCCGCTGCTGCTGCTGGCGCGCGGCATGTTCGTGTTGATGTGACACGGGACATGGTCTGGCGGCATTTGCCGGAAATCATCGCGTGTATGGATGATCCCGCCGCTGATTACGCCATCATCCCCACCTGGTTCCTCGCCCGCGCCGCGCGGCAGGAAGTGAAGGTAGTGCTTTCCGGCGAAGGTGGCGATGAGCTGTTTGGCGGCTATGGCCGCTACCGCGCCGCGATGCGCCCCTGGTGGCTGGGCGGCAAAACCATGCGCGGCCATGGCACTTTTGATCGGCTGGATGTGCTGCGCGAATCCCTCACCGGCTGGCGCGATGGCATTGCCGCTGCGGAAGCCGCCGCCGCACTGCCCGGGCGGTCCCGCCTGCAAATCGCGCAAGCGACCGATTGCGCCGATTGGCTGGCGCATGATTTGCTGATCAAACTTGATCGCTGCCTGATGGCGCATGGGGTTGAAGGCCGCACGCCGTTCCTTGATCCCGGTATGGCCGCTGCCGCGTTTCGCCTGCCTGACAAGCTCAAGATACGTGATGGGCGGGGCAAATACCTGCTCCGCCAATGGCTCGCGAAGAACTTTCCGGCCAGCGAGCCCTTCCGCGCCAAGCAGGGTTTTACGGTGCCGGTGGGCGCCTGGATCGCCGATGTGGCGGATAGGCTGGCGCCGCTGGTGGCAGCCCAGCCAGGTGTCGCTGAAATTGCCAAGGCTGATCGCATTCTGCCGCTGTTTCGTGCGGCGGGCGGCAAGCGGGAAGGCTTCGCCGCCTGGCATTTGCTTTTCTATGCGCTATGGCATCGGCGCCATATGCAAGGTGCCGCGCCTGCGGGCGATGTTTTCGAAACCCTTTCCCAGAAATGATGGCAGGAAAACCCATGGCGAAACGCGGCACGGCGCAGCAGGCTCTTCGCATCGCGACCTGGAATATCAATAGCGTGCGGCTGCGCTTGCCCTTGCTGCAAAAACTGGTCTCAGATCTGGCGCCCGATGTGATCTGCCTGCAGGAAACCAAATGCCCTGATGAGGCTTTTCCGCATGAAGGCATCGCCGCACTTGGCTTCACGCATCGCCTGGTGCGCGGCATGAAAGGCTATAATGGCGTGGCGGTGCTTTCCCGCCTGCCCATCAGCTTGCGTGAAGATGATCCTGATTGGTGCGCCAAGGGTGATTGCCGGCATTTGGGCGTGATGCTGGATGCGCCAGGCGGCCCGGTTGAAGTGCATAATTTCTACGTGCCCGCCGGCGGCGATGTTCCGGACCGCGCAGCCAATCCAAAATTCGGCCATAAGCTTGATTTTGTAGCCGAAGCCACACGCTGGTTTGCGGGCCGAGGTGCACGCCGCGCCGTACTGGTGGGCGATTTGAACATCGCGCCGCTGGAACATGATGTCTGGTCGCATAAGCAGTTATTGGATGTGGTGTCGCACACACCAATCGAAGTTGAAGGGCTTTTGGGCTGGCAGAAGGCAGCCGGCTGGCATGATGCTTTGCGCCATTTCGTGCCTGAGGATCAGAAGCTCTACACTTGGTGGTCCTATCGCGCGCGGGATTGGCGCGCGGCGGATCGCGGGCGGCGGCTGGATCATGTTTGGGTCAGTGATGATCTGGCGGGTGGGCTCAAGCGCCATATGGTGCTGAAGGATGCGCGGGATTGGCCGCAGGCGTCAGACCATGTGCCGGTGATGGTGGAACTTCAGCCATGAAGCGTCGCTTTTTCCTGTTGGCCCTGTTGCCCGCCGCCTGCGCGCAGCCGAACCAGGCCCCACCCGTGGTGGCCACCCCCTTGGATGAGGAACCGGAACCGGTCTTCGCCCCCGGCCCGATTCCCTGGGAAAGCCTGAACCAGGACCAAAAGCGCCGCGCGCGAGATGTCATGACCCGGCTTGGCTATGACACATCAAGTGAGGAGGCGGTGATCCGGCAGTGGGAAGTCTTGCCACCGGCCAAGCAGCGCTTCGCGATTCGCCGACCACCGCCCCCACCTGCTCCGCCCCCCCGAACAAATGCAACGGCCTCACGCCCCGCGGCACGTCCTGCCACGCGCCCACCGCCGCCCCCGCCGCCACGCTAACCTATACGGGCACAGCGCCTTGATGCCCGTCGCGCGGCAGGAAAATGGCCTTTTGCTGCGCCGCACATGCTTGACACTGGGGTATCCCCCCCGTAAAGCCCGCACGCCTTCCGGCGAGCAACGCCTGGGGAGCTAAAGGTGACTAAACAGCCGGACCTTCATGAACGGTTAAAGCAAGCGCGGGCCCGCGAAGGGCTTGAATCTGGCCCTGATGGTCAGAAAGGCTTGCCGGTAGGACCGTGGGGAATCGGGCTGCGCGCAGGGGTTGAGGTTGTCTCCGCCCTAGTGGTGGGGATCGGTATCGGGTGGTTACTCGATCGCTGGCTCGGCACTTGGCCTTGGCTTTTCCTTGTGTTCTTCGTCCTGGGCAGCGTCGCCGGGGTGTTGAATGTTTATCGGCTTTTCAACCCGCGTCGCCGTTAAAGCGTGACATAAGCGAGAGACAAGGGGTTTGCCGGTGGCAAAGGAAGGCAAGACGATTGACGCGCTGAGCCAGTTCGAATTGTCGCCATTTTTGGGCGGCTTCGGGCAGGCTATCGGCTTCAGCCAATCCAATGCGTTCATGCTATTGGCCCTTGGCCTTATTACGCTGTTCATCATGGCGGCCGCCGCGCGCGGCGCGATGATCCCAGGGCGGCTTCAATCGCTCGGGGAGGCGAGTTACGAATTCATCCAAGGCATGGTGACCGAACAGGTCGGCGATGAAGGGAAGAAGTATTTCCCCTTCGTCTTTGCGATTTTCATGTTCGTGCTGTTTGGTAACCTGCTTGGCATGCTGCCCTACGCCTTCACTTTCACTTCCCATATCGCGGTCACGTTGACGCTGGCGGTGATTGTGTTCGTGACCGTGACGGTGATTGCGCTGATGCGGCACGGCATGCATTTCTTCAGTTACTTCTTCCCGGAAGGCGCGCCCGTGTGGCTGGCGCCGATCATCATCCCGGTTGAGGTGGTTTCCTATTTCTCCCGCGTGGTCAGCCTTTCCGTCCGCCTTTTTGCGAATATGGTGGCGGGGCACGTGATGCTGAAAGTTTTCGCGACCTTCGTCGTCCTGCTGGGCAGCCTTGGTGCGGTTGGTCCCTTCGTGGCGGTGTTACCCCTTAGCGTGAACATCGCTCTCGTTGGGTTTGAGTTCCTGGTGGCTTTCCTCCAGGCCTATGTGTTCGCCATTCTGACGAGCATCTATCTCCACGACGCGGTGCATCTGCACTGACGGGCGCTGGGTCTTTTTCGGAAATCTGTTGAAGTCAAACGGAAGGAATGTGTCATGGAAGTTGCTGCTGCGAAGGCCCTTGGTGCCGGTATTGCCGTTATCGCGCTGTTCGGCGTAGGTCTCGGGATCGGCAATATCTTTTCCTCGCTGATCACCAGCGTTGCCCGCAACCCGGCCGCCCGTGATGCCGTGTTCCCGATCGGCATTTTGGGCTTCGCGCTGACGGAAGCCGTGGCGCTGTTCGCGCTGCTCATCGCCTTCCTTATCCTGTTCGCTTGATGGCTGGTGCCCCGGCCGGCTCTGGCTGGGGCCGTTTGGTTTCGGGGCTGGTCCTATGCCATGCCTCGGACTGATGTTTTTTTGGCCGCGAGAGGGTAAGCCGATGCGCCGAATACTGCTTGCAATGACGCTAAGCGCCATGCCTGCACTTGCCTGGGCTGCCAGTTCTGCCGGCGGTCCGCCGGTGGAAGGGATGCCGCAGCTTGCCTTTGGCCATCCGGTCCAGGGGCCCTTGCTGATTGGCCAGATTGTTTGGCAGGTAGTTATTTTCTTTTCGCTGTTCCTTCTGCTGGCCTTTGTGGCCCTGCCGAAGCTTGGCGCGGTGATCGAAAATCGCCGCCAGCGCATAGAAAGTGATCTGGAAGCAGCACGCGCCGCCATGCAATCTGCCGAGGCGGCGATTGCCGCGCAACGTGAAGCGACGCAGTCCGCCCGTACTGAAGCGCAGGCCGCAGTGAACGCTGCAATGCAAGCCGCCCAGCAGGAAATGGACGCAAAGGCGGAAGCCCTGAATGCGGCGCTTGCCAAGCAAATTGCGGAAGCGGAAGCGCGCATAGACCAGGGCCGTAAGTCGGCGCTCGGCGCGGTGCGGCAGGTTGCTGGTGAAACTGTCGAAGCCCTGCTGTCCAAGCTCGGCGCCAGCGCCGATGCCGGCAAGGTGCAGGCAGCGGTGCAGCGCGAAGCTACCGCCAGGGGGATTTCCTGATGCAAAGCTCTGCGTCTGTCTTCGCTGATCCTACATTCTGGGTCGCGGTTTCCTTTGTCCTGTTTTTCGTCCTGCTTGGCAGCAAGCTTTGGAAGGCGGGAACTGGCGCGCTCGATTCCCGTGCGGATGGCATCCGCAAGCGGATTGATGAGGCGAATAAACTGCGCCTTGAAGCCGAAGCCAGGCTGAAGGAAGCCGAAGTTGCGCGGACTGAGGCCGTGAAGGAAGCCGCTGAGCTTCTCGCGCGCGCCAAGACCGAAGCGGCACGTATCGCCACCGCCGCGGCCACCGAGGCTGAGGCTTCTGCCGAACGGCGCAAGCAGCTTGCCATGCAGCGCATTGCGGCCGCTGAAGCCAGCGCCATTACCGAGGTGCGCAACACCGCTGCTGATATCGCGGCCTCAGCGACCCGGGCTGTCCTGGCTGAAACCATGGATGCCGCCACGGATGGCGCCATGATTGACCGGAGCGTGGCCGATCTGCCGCGGGCGCTCCGCGTCGCCTGACGCAATCACCAAACCCCAGCGAAGCCGCTTTTCCCTGACTGGGAAAGCGGCTTTTTTCTTGGCCGTAGATTCAGCTTTTCATCCAGCGTAAAACCCTTAGACTGCGCTCATCACGTTCTTATGGGAGAAAAAAATCATGCTGCGCCGCCTGACCCTTGCCGCCGCTTTGCTGGCCGGTTCCGCCTTTTCTGCCCAGGCCAATAATTTCCGCTGGGCCAATGATGGCGATGTGAATTCCATGGACCCCTATACCCGGCAGGAAACCTTCCTGCTCGCCTTCGGATCCAATTTCTACGAACCGCTGGTCCGCCGCGACCACGAAGGCAAGGTGGAAGCCGCACTTGCCGAACGCTGGGAACAGCCGCAGCCGAATGTTTGGCGCTTTCATCTGCGCCGCGGCGTGAGATTCTCGGATGGTACGCCCTTCACCGCCGATGATGTTGTCTTCAGCGTTGAACGTGCGCGCGCACCTGGTTCCAATGTGCAAGGTGTGCTCGCTTCCGTGAAGGAAGTGCGCAAGATTGATGATCACACGGTTGATTTCGAAACCACCGCGCCCAATCCGATCCTGCTGCAGGAAATCACCAATTGGGGCATGTTCAGCCGCGCCTGGGCAGAAAAGAACAACGCCACGCGCCCTGCGGATTTGACGACGCGCGTGGAAAACTTCGCCACGCGCAACGCCATGGGCACCGGCCCCTTCATTCTGGTTTCGCGTGAACCAGACCGCCGTACGGTTGTCGCCCCCAATCCCAATTGGTGGGACAAGCCCGTGCATAATCTGACGCGCGCTGAATTGAATATCATTTCCAATGACGCGACGCGCGTGGCCGCGCTGCTCTCAGGCGAGATGGATTTTGTCTATACCGTGCCGCCGCAGGATGTGGACCGGATTTCGCGTTCACCCGGGGTGCGCATCATCCAGGGACCGGAATTGCGCACCATCTATCTGGGATTGGATCAGATGCGTCCGCAGCTTCTGAAATCCGATGTACAGGGCAAGAATCCCTTCCAGGATGTGCGCGTGCGCCGCGCCATGCAATTAGCGATAGACACAACCGCCATTCAGCGGAGCGTGATGCGCGGACAATCCCGCCCCACCAATCTGATCTATGGCCCGGGCGTGAATGGCTTCCGTGAAGAAGATGACCAGCGCCCGCGCGTTGATCTGAACGAAGCGCGCCGGCTGCTGACGGAAGCGGGCTATCCGAATGGCTTTGGCGTGACGCTGGATTGCCCGAATGACCGCTATGTGAATGATGAGGCGATTTGCACCGCCGTTGTCGCCATGCTGGCGCGCATCAATATCCGCGTGACGCTGAACGCTCAGACTCGCGCGCGCTTCTTTGCCGAGGTGAATGCGCCTGGCTACAATACCAGCTTCTATCTGCTGGGTTGGACGCCCGCGACATCAGACGCGCATAACGCACTGTTCAACCTGGCCGCCTCGCGCGATGGTTCGCGCGGCATGTTCAACAATGGTGGCTATGCCAGCCCGCGCCTGGATGATCTGATCAACCGGATTGCGGTGGAGACGAACCAGGCCACGCGCCAGGGGCTGATCACGGAAGCGGGCAAGGTCATTCAGAATGATGTCGGCTATATTCCGCTGCACCAGCAGCAGATTGTCTGGGCCGTGCGCCAAGGCTGGAATGTGGTGCAGACAGCGGATAACTACATCCAACTGCGCTTCGTGCGTCAGGGGCAGTAGGGTTCGACGCAAAGATATTCCGCCCGGTGGATGCCGGGCGGGTTCCTAGAGCAGATCACGTTCAGATGGAATCATCTGAACGTGTGAAGATGCTCGAAAAACAACGATGTAGAGCGGGTTGCGTGAACCCATGTGAACGCAACACGCTCTAGGAGCCCTTTTTAGCGCGAAGTTGGTAATCTTTCACATAAATGGAAAGCTGACCTAGTCGGAGCACTGATACGACGTTCAACGATGCGCCAGCCAGCATTCTTTAACGCTAGCTCCCAATTCTTGACTGGTAGCCCTCGGGTGCCTAGTTCCCATTTATGTCCATGTGGATGGGGTTCAGGTACATATCGCCGCAACGCTTCCTGCCATTTGGCGAATAGAGTCCCGAAGGCGTGGTGCGGCGAGAGCATAAACTCTCCATAGATCATCAGGCCGCTATACGGGACAGATACCAAAATATAGCGCGCACCAATTTCATGGAACCAGCGAAGCGCCTGTTCCGCTCGCTCGCGTTCAATATGTTCCAAGGTTTCGCAACAGATGATCAGATCAAAATTTTTATCGATTTTTGGAAATTCGTTAATTAAATTACAAATTATGTGCTCGCAGTCGGGCAGGTCGAAGTCTTTTTCAATGAAGTCGAGCGTAGTCACCGAGTAGCCGATATTGGCGAGTAAAGACGTGACATAACCCCCCGCCGGACCTACTTCTAGAATGTCTCGTATCGGCAGGTCTTTGATGAGGTGAATCTGAAGATTTTGATGGCGAATTCGTTTTGGGGTGTAGTATGAAAACCACCATTCTTTCTTGCCACGCGGATCGTTTGGTATGAGCGAGGAAACAGACATTCCTTTGAAATCTCCATCGAATCTGCAGCAGGCAACACCCGGGCGTCGCCTTCCTAGGTATGATTAGCTTTTTCTGACTAACACAAGGCGTGTAGCGAAAAAACATAAAACCTAACGGCAAACTACGCTGTCCTACTACTTTGTTTTGGATGGCTATGCTGAGACCAGTTCCAGTACCATTTTTCTAAAGTCATCAGTCGAAAGATCTTGGCTATAAACTGTAAAATAGTCCTCGGCCCTGCTTGGCTTGCCGGTATGTCCTCCCCTTTGCGTTTGGACGCAGTCCAAGGATGGCTACGGCAAAGCCCCTAAGCGCCGTTCCACCAAGGCGCGCCAAGGCGAATCTTTTTGGCTATCGGCCAAGACGCATCACCAAAGGTAGTATCACTTGAATCGGCAAAGTTAACCTTGCCCACCGCTTTGCCCAGGCTGCACCTACGCCCCATTGATCCCACCTGGAAAAGGGAGGATGCTCAGCCCGCGCTATGCTCTAGAAAAGCGCAGGAGGAACCGTGACTGAAGCGGCAATAGATTGCGATCTGCATCCTGGCCTGCCGAGCATGGCAAGCCTGTTCCCCTATATGGATCACCATTGGCGGACCAGCCTGAAGGAACGCGGCGTCTCCCAGCTTGAAAGCGCTTCCTGGCCGCCCACCGCCCCTTCCACCGTGCGCGCAGATTGGCGCGGCCCGAAGGGTGAAGCACCCTGCACGCTGGCCACGCTGCAAGCGCAAGTGTTGGATCGCTGGGGGGTTGGCACCGGCATCCTCAACCCGCTTTTCCCGGCGCAGCTTCCCTTCAGCCGAGACCTCTCGGCCGCTTTTGCGCGCGCGTTGAATGATTGGATCCGCGCCGAATGGCTGGATGGTGATAAGCGTCTGCGCGCTTCCATCCTGCTGCCCAATGCCATTGAGGAATCCGTCGCCGAGATCGAACGCCTGGCGCCAGACCGTCGCTTCGTGCAGGCCATGACGCTGTGCATGGGGGAAATCCCGCTGGGTCGGCGCGAATGGTGGCCGGTGTATGAGGCGCTGTCCCGTCATGACATGCCGCTTGCCATCCATGCGGGCAGCAATTGGCGCCACCCCGTCACCTCGGTCGGCTGGCCTTCCTATTATCTTGAGGAATACACGGCGAATTCGATGGGGTTTCAAGCATCGCTTGCGTCCCTGATCACGGAAGGCGTGTTTGTGAAATTCCCGAAGCTCAAGGTCGTGCTGCTGGAAAGCGGCGTGTCCTGGCTGCCGTCCTTCCTGTGGCGGTTGGTGAAATCCTGGAAGGGCGTGCGCTTCGAAGTGCCCTGGCTTGATCGCCCACCATCGGAATATGTGCGCGACCATGTGCGGCTTTCGATCCGCCCGCTCGATGTGCCGGAAGAAGCCGCCACCATGGCGCGGCTGATGGACCATTTGGGGTCGGATGAGCTGCTGCTTTGGTCTTCCGATTGGCCGCATGCGCATTTTGAAGGGGACGCGACCGTGCCCCAAGGGCTCGACCCCGGCCTGCTCAAAAAAATCATGGTGGATAACCCGCGCGCGACTTATGCTCGGTTGCGGGAAGGAGAACTGGCATGAACATCATCCGCCCCATCGCCGCCCCTGGCCGGCCCGCCGCCGCAACCCTTGGCCTGGTGGATTGTGATATCCATCCGCGCTGCGCCGATTTGGGCGAATATCGCCCCTTCATGACCGATGCCGCGTGGCACCGGCTGACCACTTACGGCATTCATGCCCGCCACGGTTTCCATAAGGGCTATCCCTTCCCGAAGGCGGCGCCGCTGGCTAGCCGCCGCGATGCCTGGGGGCCGCAGGGCCAGCCACCCGCTTCCGATCTTGGCTTTGTGCAGAAGCAGTTTCTGGATCATTACGGGCTGGATATTGGCGTGCTGAACCCCTTGCAGCCTTCCGGCCAGGGCGATGTGAATGATGATCTTTCGGTCGCCCTCGCCCATGCCGTGAATGAATGGCAATTGGCGCATTGGGTGGATCATGATGCGCGGCTGCGCGCTTCCATCGTGGTGCCTTATGAGGATGCGGCGGCATCAGCCGCGGAAATCCGCAAGCGCGCCGGCGATAGCCGCTTCTGCCAGGTGCTGCTGATGAGCCGTACCTCGGAACCCTTGGGCCGCAAGCGCTATTGGCCGATTTATGAGGCCGCCGCGGAAGTGGGCCTGCCGATTGGCATCCATGCTTTTGGCTTTTCCGGCAATGCCATGACGAATGGCGGCTGGCCTTCCTTCTATGTTGAGGAAGTGCAGGAACACGCGACGAGTGCGCAAGCCCAGGTGGCGTCCTTTGTGGTGGAAGGCGTGTTTGAACGCTTCCCCACGCTCAAGATCGTGATGATCGAATGCGGCTTTGGCTGGATGCCCTCACTCGGCTGGCGGCTCGACAATAACTGGAAGCGCCTGCGTGATGAGGTGCCGCATCTGAAGCGCGCGCCGTCCGAATATATGCGTGAACATGTCTATGTCTCCACCCAGCCAATCGAAGAGCCAGCCAAGGGTGAGCATTTGCTGGATGCGATGGAATGGATCGGCTGGGATCGCATTCTTTACGCCAGCGACTATCCGCATTGGGATTTTGACGATCCGCGCATTGCGATTCCTTCTTTCATTCCAATGGAAAAGCGCGCCGCGATTTTCGGCGGCAACGCGCGCGGTTTCTATCGGCTGTAATGGCACGGCATATTGTGGGGGCGGTGGATGAAATCCCGCCCGGGGGCCGGAAGCTGGTGGAAGCAGATGGCAAGAAGATTGTGGTGTTCAATCTGGGCGGCGAATTCTTCGCGCTGCTGGATCGCTGCCCGCATCAAGGAAGCGCGCTTTCGGGCGGCATCCTGTGCGGCCTGACGCTGAGTGATGAACCGGGTCGCTATCAATTCTCTCGCGCCGGGGAAATGCTGCGCTGCCCCTGGCATAATTGGGAATTCGATATTCGCACGGGGAAGAGCTGGTTCGATCCGCGCCGCACCAAGGTGCGCGCTTTTCCGGCGCATGTGGAAGCGGGGGCCAGTTTGGTTGAGGGGCCGTATCAGGCAGAGACTTTTGCGGTGAAGGTTGAAGCGGAATATGTGGTGGTGGAGGTTTGAGCGCGTTGGGCGGTTAGCCCTTGCGCAGTTCAGCCCGAATAACTCGCGATCTCAATCAAGTTCCCGTCTGGATCGCGGCAATAAACCGACATGATCGGCCCCAACGCACCCGCTTTCGCCACCGGCCCCACTTCCACCGCAACGCCACAGGCGCGCAAATATTCCGCCACCTGATCCGATTTCATCGTCACCACAAAACACAGATCATCTGTCCCCGGCACGCCGCCGGCGGCACCGGTGAACCATTCCTCCTGCGTCGCACTTGCCGGGCGCAGATTTATCTTCTGCCCACCGAAGCGGAGTGAGGTGCGGCGATGCGGGCCGAATTCCTCCCGCTCCATCCCCAAAACCCGCTGATACCAGGAAGCAGAGATTTCCACATCGCGGCAGGTAATGACCAGATGATCCAGGCGATCCACAGCAAAACGCATGATGTTCAGCCTTTCTTCGGCAAACGGGCCGTCACTTCGATTTCAATGCGCATGATATCGGTTTGCAGCCCGGCATGGATCAGCGTGGAAGCCGGGCGCGCCTTGCCGAAATGCTTGCGAAAGACGGGCCAGCAGGGCTCCCAATCTTCGCGCCGCGGCACAATGGTCAGCACGCGCACCACATCATCCAAACTGCAGCCAGCATCCGCCAAGGCGCGGCTGATATTGGCGAAGCATTGTTCGGCTTGCGCCACCACATCGGGCGCGATGGTCATGGTCGCGTAATCATAGCCCGTGGTGCCGGATACCCAGACAAGATCGCCATCCACCACCGCGCGGGAATAGCCGATTTCCGCTTCGAATTTGGAACCGGAGGAAATCAAGCGGCGTTCATTCATGGCATTATGTCCCTATCACGCGGTGATTGGCCCGCCGCATTTTTCCGGGCGGAACTTGCGTTCGGTGGAGGCTGGAAATTTCGCTAATTTATCCGCTGGCCTGATTGGGCGACGCAGCAATTCCCCACCGCAATTTGGGCAAAGCCCGCCCGGCAGTTTGGTGCGCGCGCAATCCACGCACCAGGTGCATTCAAAGGAACAGATCAGCGCATCACGGCTTTGCGGCGGCAAATCGCGCCCGCAGCATTCGCAATTGGGTCTCAGTTCCAGCATCGGTTTTCTCCTGTCAGGGTGGGGCGACAATGCGCGCGACAATCCGCCGCACGATCGGCAGCACCACCAGCACGGTCGGGAAGGCGATAACCCAGGAAGAAAGCCAAGCAATCGGCCAACGCGCCAGAAATTCTGGCCCCGGCCCCAAAGCCAGCAGCGTTGAGATACCGGAAATCATGATGGTCATGATCCCCGATAGGATGAAACCCGTCACCGGCAGCGTGAAGCGCGCCGGCAGGCGACGATCATCAGTCGCGCTCACTCCAGCCCCTCATAGAAATCATTGCCCTTGTCATCCATGACGATGAAGGCAGGGAAATCCTCAACCTCAATCCGCCAGACAGCTTCCATGCCGAGTTCGGGGTATTCCAGCACTTCAACCTTCTTGATGCAGTCCTGCGCGAGCCGCGCGGCGGGGCCACCAACCGAACCCAAATAGAAGCCGCCATAATTCTTGCAGGCATTCAACACGGCCTTGGAACGATTGCCCTTGGCCAGCATCACCATGGAACCGCCGGCGCTCTGGAAGGCTTCCACATAGGAATCCATCCGCCCCGCCGTGGTGGGGCCGAAGGAACCGGTTGCCATGCCCGTCGGCGTCTTGGCCGGACCCGCATAATAAACAGGGTGGTCCTTCATATATTGCGGCAGACCCTGCCCGGCATCCAACCTTTCCTGCAGTTTCGCATGCGCAATGTCGCGCGCCACCACCATGGTGCCGGTCAGGCTCACGCGTGTTTTCACCGGGTATTTGGAAAGCGTGGCGCGGATGTCGCTCATGGGGCGGGACAGATCAATCTTCACCACCTCACCATTCAGGATATCGGTGGTGGTTTCTGGCAGATATTTCGCCGGGTCATGTTCCAGATCCTCGATGAAAACACCTTCTGGCGTGATCTTCGCCTTGATCTGACGATCGGCGGAACAGGAAACGCCGATCCCGATCGGGAGGCTCGCGCCATGCCGCGCCAGGCGGACCACGCGCACATCATGGCAGAAATACTTGCCGCCAAACTGCGCGCCAATGCCAAGGTTTTGCGTGAGCTTATGCACCTCCGCTTCCAGTTCGGTGTCGCGGAAGGCATGGCCAGAAAGATCGCCCGAATTCGGCAGCGCATCCAGCCATTTCGTGCTGGCAAGCTTCACGGTCTTGAGCGTCGCTTCCGCGCTGGTGCCACCAATGACAATCGCGAGGTGATAGGGCGGGCAGGCACTGGTGCCGAGTGTCTTGATCTTCTCTTCCAAAAACGCCAGCAGCTTGGGCTTGTTCAGCACGGCGCGCGTCTGCTGGAACAGAAAGGTCTTGTTCGCTGAACCGCCGCCCTTCAGCACGAACATCAAATGCATTTCATCGGCGTGGTAGTCGCCGGGCTGCGCCATGATGGAAAACTCAACAGGCAAATTATTGCCGGTGTTCTTTTCCTCATACATCGTGATCGGCGCCATTTGCGAATAGCGCAGATTGGTTTCTGTATAGGTGCGATGCACGCCGTAAGACAGCGCCTCTTCCTCATCGCCTTCCACCCAAACGCGCTGGCCCTTTTTGCCGAAGACAATCGCGGTGCCGGTATCCTGGCACATGGGCAGCACGCCACCGGCGGCGATATTGGCGTTTTTCAGCAGATCGAGCGCGACAAAGCGATCATTCGCACTCGCTTCCGGGTCCTTCAGAATTTTCGCAAGCTGCGCCAGATGCGCCGGGCGCAGCAGATGGGACACATCCTTGCAGGCTTGGAAAGCGAGCGCTTCCAGCGCGGCGGGCTTCACCTTCAAAACGGTCTTGCCATCCACCTGCATGGTTGAGATGCCATCAATCGGCAGCTTGCGCCAGGGCGTGGTATCGGCGCCCAGCGGAAACATGGGCGAATAGCGGAAGTTTTCCGGGCGCGCCGGGGTGGCGGCATCAAGCGGCGGTGTCATTGGTTTTCTCTCCAACCATCAACCTGTCGCGGCTCGATGGCCGCGTTTTTCAACAAACCTATTACCAGCAGCGGCACAGAACCAGCAAACGAGCAGGTCAATCCCGCCCATCACGCCAGCGATTCTGCGCCATCGTCCAGGCAATGCCAAAGGCGCGGAATTCATGCCCGGCAATCTGGCGCAGCTTCTTTTCCACCGGCGCCGCAATATCGGCCAAAGCCGTGCCATTGCTCGCCTTGGCCAATTCGCGCCCGAGTGCGGTCGCCAAAGCCACACCGCGGCCATTGCAGCCGGTCCAGGTCAGCACGCCAGGCGCCAATTCATAAACATGAGGCATCTTATCATCGGTCGCGGCCACATAGCCCCACCAGATGTAATCGAATTGCACATCGCCAATTTGCGGAAAAACGCGCTTCACCCGTTCCGTGATGCGCGACCGGATGCGCCCTTCCCAGCCAAAGGGCACAATCAAGCCGCCACCCGTCACCAGCCGGCCATTCGCATCAAAGCGATAGAAATACAGATCGCCCTGCGTATCCGATAGCGCATGCCCCTGCGGCAGAATGGATTTGCGCACATTATCGGACAGCACCGATGTGCCCATCTGATAAGACCGCACCGGCACAATGCTGTGCTTCAGCCCCGGCCAGAAATCCCCGGTATAGGCATGGGTCGCGATGATCACGCGTTCGGCGTGCAAAACCCCGCGCGGCGTTTCCACTGCCCAACCGCCGGGTTCCTGCCTGATGGCGCGCACCGGGCTTCCGGTATGCACCACCGCCCCCGCGCGCATCGCCGCCGCTGCCAGGCCGCGCGCATAGCCAAGCGGATTGATCCGCCCGCCGGTCTTATTCTCCCACCCACCATGCCAATAATCCGTACCGGCGAGGGAGGCCATTTCCGCGCGATCCACCATGCGCACCGGGGCGCCGCGGCGGCCCCATTGTTCCACGCGCGATGCCGCCAGCTTCATGCGTGATGCCCGATGCGCCGGCTGAATCCAGCCGTTTTGAACTGCCTCGGCCTGGATGTCGTGCTTGCGGATCAGGTCAAACACCAGGGATGCACTGTCGCGGATGAGGCCAACCAATTCCTCGCCCTTGTCGCGCCCGCCATGCTCGCGTGCGACACTCGCCACAATGGCATCGGGATCAAGGCGCGACATATTGGGAATGACTTGCCCATTATTGCGCCCCGAGGCGCCCCAGCCGATTTCTGCCCCTTCCAGCACTGTCACCGGCACGCCGGCTTCGGCCAAGTGCAGCGCCGCCGATAGACCGGTGAAGCCAGCGCCCACCACGGCAACGCCGGTGCGCGCTTCACCCAGCAGCGGTTCCGTCGCGGGCGGCGCGGGTGCGGTAGCGGCCCAAAGGCTCGGCGGCATAGGGGTGGAGATGGCATTCATGCGCTTTTCCTTCCGGTGAACAGCACCGCGGCGAGCATCCCGGCAACGGCCAAGCCCGCCCCCAGAATTTGCAGCAGGGATAGCGGTTCGCGCAACCAAAGCCCCGCCAGCAGCAGCGCCACCACCGGCACCATGACAGAAAGCGTCGCGGCGCGCGTCGCCCCCAGCAGTTCTACAGCGCGGGCGAAGAAGAACATCGCCACGCAGCCCAGCACCAAGCCCTGAGCGATCAGGTGGAACAGCACCAAGCCCGCCGGCATGGCAAACACCTCGGCCGCGCGCAGCGGCAGCCAGAAGGGCAGGATGGCCAAGCCAGAGACAATGGTGATGGCCGCGGTAGCGGGGATCGCCGGTACCTGCCAGCGGCGCAACAATAGCGTGAACACCGCCCAGGTGGCACCGGATGCCATCAGCAGCAAATCGCCCCGCCAGGCGCCTGGGTAATCCCCCATCACGCCATCCCAGCCAATCATCAGAACCCCCATCACCATGGCACCGAGCGCGAGCGCCCGGCCTTGTGTGGGCCATTCCTTCAACAAGGGTATCGCCAGGATCGCGCCGACAATCGGCGCCGTCATGGGCGCAATGGTGCCGCCATGCGATGCCGGCGCATAGACCAGCGCCACCAGGAACAGCATCAGGTTGGGCGCGCCGCCAAACAGGGCCAGCAACAGGATACGCTTGAGCCCAAGCCGCAGCAGCGTCGCCCGCGCGGCCCAGGCAAAGGGCAGCAGCGCCATCATGCCAACACCGTAGCGAAACGCCGCCAGGTCAAAGCTGCCGAAGCTGCCATCCGCCAAAACGGGGCGCGCCACCACCGCATGGCCGCCCCAGATCAGGGCGGAGGCAAAGCCAAAGGCTAGGCCAAGGATGAGTTTCGGATTCATCGCCCCCCTTTGCACCCTGGAGCCTTCTTAAGCCATGCAAAATCCTTTGGGAGCGCAAGAAAGACGATCAAATAGGTTGGTGCAGCCATTCTTTCGGGTCAGAATCCGGCAGAAGCCTCGGACCGCGATGTTAAGAGGTTGGGTTCCACTCGACCATCTCGCAGTTTTCGAAATGCAATCCAGTGAGGCGATGAAAAAACGTCCCATGTCCGACGACAGCCAGGCGCCCACGCTGGGCGCCCATCCAAGTCCGGAATTCTTCTACACGGCGTAGAAAAATATCCTCCGGCTCGACGTGTACTCCCCGCATATCTGGTTCGCTCTGATACCACCATGGGTCACGCAAATGCTGGAATGACAGCATTGGAAACGCGGTGGCCAGCACGCCAGGCGAGCGCCCGACATCGCAGCTATTTCCCAATCGCTCCCGATGACGGCAGGTGACGGTGATGGGTATTTCAGAATCCCCGAACAGCCCGAGCGTAGTCTCTATTGCCCGCGTGAGAGGCGAGCAGATGACCAGATCCGGTGGCGGGAGCATTGCCAATTTTTGTCGGGCGAGATCAACTTGCTGCCGACCGTGGTGCGAGAGCGGCGCATCGAAGTGCATCGGGTCCACATTGATCTGATCGAATATGGCGTTGAAAGTGGATTGTCCGTGGCGGATGAGGAGGACTTTGGCGCTCATGGCTTTAGAGCTAGGGGGCCAGGGCCCTTTTGTCACCGCCCGCGCTTCGGCAGAAATGTGGACAAGGCGCAGCCTTACTAGATCGCCCAGGGGCTTGGCCAGAAAGCCCTGCGCTTCCCTCAATCCGCCGCCAGGGTTACAGCGGATGCAACCGCACGAAAGGCTTTCGCATGTTCTACGAACCGCATCTGGGCCATGGCCTGCCGCATGACCCGTTCAAGGCCATTATTGCGCCGCGCCCGATTGGCTGGATTTCGAGCCTGGATCAGCAAGGCCGGCCCAATCTGGCGCCCTATAGCTTCTTCAACGCCGTGCATTCCAGCCCGCCCATGCTGGCCTTTACCAGCGAAAGCATGAAGCACAGCGCGGCGAACGCCATCGCCACGGGGGAATTCGTCTTCAACCTTTGCACCCAGCCGCTATTCGATGCGATGAACATCTCATCCGATTCGCTTGGCGAAGGTATCAGTGAATTCGAAGCAGCGGGGCTCGCCACCGCGCCCTGCCGCGTGGTGAAGGCGCCGCGCGTCGCAGCCTCCCCGGCCGCGCTGGAATGCAAGGTGACGCATTCCATGCAGTTGCAGGATATGCATGGCGCGCCGGTCAAGGGTTGGATCATCATCGGCCAGGTGGTCGGTGTTCACATCGATGAGGCCTATATCACCAATGGCCGCTTTGACACGGCCAAGGCGCAACCACTCGCGCGCTGCGGCTATCGCGATTACGCGGCGGTGACGGAAATGTTCGAAGCGCTGCGCCCGACGGATGGCGGTGGTTACACGCCGGGGCAGAAGGATAAGTAGTTCACGTCAGAAATGGCTCCAGCCGCCTTGCGGCAGCGTGATGGCGGCACCTGAGCCATCACGCACCACAACGCCTTCACCCGCAATGAAACGCCCAAGCCGCGCCACCGGCACGCCGGCCTTGATGCTGGCGGCGCGCACCGTATCGGCATCTTCCGGCGCGGCGGCGAAAAGCAATTCATAATCATCGCCGCCAGTCAGGATCAGCGGCAGCAGCGCGGCATCAACGTCCAAGGCTGCGCTGGCGGCGGCGGAAAGCGGCACAGCATCGGCCATGATCTCCGCCCCGCAACCTGCCGCGCGGCAGAGATGCCCCAAATCCTGCACCAACCCATCAGAGACATCCATCGCCGCCCGCGCCACGCCGCGCAGCCCCTGGCCAAGCGCCAAGCGTGGTTCCGGCAGCCGGTAGCGCCGCGCCAAATGCCCCTCTGCATCCGCCGCCAGGCTTCCCTGCAATACCCGTAAGCCCAGCGCACCATCGCCAATGTTGCCGGTAACCCAGACATCATCACCAATCCGCGCGCCACGCCGATGCAAAGCCTGCCCCGGTGGCACAACGCCAATGATCGTTAGCGAAAAGCATGCGGGGCCAGGCGTTGCCACTGTATCGCCGCCCAAAACCGCTATACCAAAACGCTGCTGATCCTCGGCAAGGCCCGCGACGAAATCCGCAATCCAGCTATCCGGCGTGCCGCGCGTAAATGCCGTGGTCATCAAATAACCCAGTGGTGCGGCCCCCATGGCCGCAAGATCGGATAGATTCACCCGCAGCAATTTGCGCGCGATCATGCCGGGCGGATCATCGGGCAAGAAATGCACGCCTTCCACCAGCGCATCGGCGGCCAGCACCAATTGCTGCCCGGCGGGTGGTGTCAGCAGCGCGGCATCATCGCTCAGATCAAGCGCGCCTTCACCCGCAAGCGGGCGGAAATGCCGCGCGATCAGGGCGAATTCGCGGGGCAGGCCCATGGCGCGCTTCAGGCGCCTGGCGCGAAATCGGCCGGGCGTAGCCGATGCGCCAGCGTATCCAACATGCCATTGGCGTAGCGGGTTGCTTCCTCATCCAGAAAACCCGCCGCGATATCCAGATATTCGTTGATCACCACACGCGCCGGTGGTTCATGTGCCTGCATCAATTCGCCCGTCGCAGCGCGCAACAACGCGCGCAAAACGGGGTCCAGCCGGTCCAGAGTCCAGCCCTTTTGCAGGCAATCCCTGATCGCGGCATCGGCCACCTCTGCGTGATCAGCAACCTGCTTCAAGATCGCCTGAAACAGCGGAATATGCGCTTCCGGCACGCCGCCTTCTTCAAACTCAATCGGGCCGGTAGGCGCGCCAATACGATGGCGGATGAATTGATCCGCCACGGTCTCAACACTCTCACCCGTATGCTCACTTTGGAAAAGCGCCTGCACCGCGGCAACGCGGGCGCCGGTACGTGGGCGCGCAGACGCGCGCCTTTCGGCTTTCATGCCAGCCCCCAGCTCCGCGCCACGGCAATTTGCGCGACAAGCGCATGCGCGGCTTCAATGCCCTTGTTCATGCGATCAGGGCGCGAACGCGCTTCCGCCTGCGCCAGACTGTCCACCGTCAGCAAGCCAAAGCCAATCGGCGCGCCGCTTTCCACCGCGATATCCATCACACCCTTGCAGATGGCATCACAGATGAAGGTGTAGTGATCCGTCTCACCCTTCACCACGCAGCCCAGCAGCAAATAACCATCCCAGCGGCGCCGGGCCTTCATTGCCATGCGCAGCGCCGCCGGCAATTCAAAACCGCCAGCGACATCCACGGTTTCAACCTCGGCCTTCAAATCCTGGAATACCGCCATGGCGCCAATGCGCATGCCTTCGACAACATTGCGGTAATAGGGCGCCTGGATCACCAGAATGCGCGGCGCATCGCCGGCAAGATGCGCGCGGCCCCGTGTCGGGCTATCAATCGTGCTCATGGCGTCTTCTCCGAAGGAAGGGGGCGGGTTTCCAGCACTTGCAGCCCGTAACCTTCCAGCCCAATCAGCGGGCGTGGATTATTCGAAAGCCGAATGATGCGCTTCACGCCAAGATCTTCCAGGATCTGCGCGCCAATGCCGTAATCGCGGATTTCCGGCGCAATCGCATTCGTGGCGCCGCGCTTCAGGCGAATGGAAAGCGCATCGGGCCGAGGGTCGCGCAGCAGCACCACCACGCCACGCCCTGCCGCATCAATCATGCGCATCGCCGCATGCAAATCGCCAAGCCCGCGGCCCGAGACAATTTCGCGGAATAAAGACGCCGCATGCATGCGCACCAGCACCGGCGCATCGGTGCTGACATCGCCTTTCACCAGCGCCAGATGCTCACCAGGTGCTGCCGTGCTTTCATAGACAATGGCGCGCCAGGTGCCGCCAATGGCCTGTTCAACTTCGCCTTCCTGCACACGGCGCACCAGTTTTTCCGTCCGGCGGCGATGCGCGATCAGATCAGCGATGGTGCCAAGCTTAAGCCCATGATGCTGCGCAAAGGCCACCAGATCCGGCATGCGCGCCATGGTGCCGTCATCATTCATGATCTCACAGATCACGCCAGAGGGATTGAGCCCCGCCAGACGCGCGAAATCCACCGCCGCTTCCGTATGCCCTGCACGCACCAGCGTGCCCCCTTCCCGCGCCACTAGCGGAAAGACATGGCCGGGGGTGACGATATGTTCCCGTCCCACTTCAGGATTGATCGCAACCGCGACGGTCCGCGCGCGATCAGCCGCGGAAATGCCCGTGGTCACGCCATCGCGTGCTTCAATAGAAACAGTGAAGGCAGTTTGATGCCGCGTGCCATTGGATTGCGCCATCAGCGGCAGGCCCAGCTGATCCACCCGCGCACGCGTCATGGAAAGGCAGATCAGGCCGCGCGCAAAACGCGCCATGAAATTGATCGCATCCGGCGTCGCGAATTGCGCGGGGATCACCAGATCGCCCTCATTCTCGCGGTCTTCATCATCCACCAGGATGAACATGCGCCCACGGCGCGCTTCTTCCAGCAATTCCTCAGTCGGTGAGATGAAGTCAGCGAAGGAAGTGCGGATGGCAGTATTGCTTGAATGGGAAGTCATGCCCTGAACTCCAGCATGCGGGCGACGTAACGGGCCAGCGTGTCTATTTCGATATTGACGCGATCACCGGGCTGCAACGTGCCAAAGCCCGTCATCGCGGCGGTATGGGGGATGATGTTGACGCCGAATGTCGCGCCGTCAACCTCATTCACGGTCAGCGAAACGCCATCAAGGGCGACCGAGCCCTTGGACGCGATGAAAGGCGCCAAAGCCTCCGGCGCGCGGAAGCGCCAGCGGACCGATGCGTTTTCTGGCGTCGCCGAAATCACCTCCGCCACGCCATCCACATGGCCCGAGACCAAATGCCCGCCCAATTCATCCCCAAGCTTCAGCGCGCGTTCTAGATTGACCTTGGTGCCTTTCTTCCAGCCGCCCAGCGTTGTTTTGGCGACCGTCTCGGCCGAGGCATCCACGCTGAAGGAATCCGCCGAAAGCTGCACCACCGTCAGGCAAACGCCAGAACAGCAAATGGAAGCGCCCAACACGGACGGTGTTGGTTGTAGCAGGAAATCGGGGGTCACGCCCATCACCAGGCGCAGATCATGCCCGCCGCCGATCGGCTGCACCTCTCTGACCGTGCCAAGGGCCGTGACGATACCGGTGAACATGGCGCTAATCCTCGATGCGTTCGAATTCAGAGAGCATATCATCGCCAACCGCCCTATGGGACGTGCGACGAAAGCGAGGCATGGCGCTGAGCGCGGCAAGACGCAAGCCCTCAGTTGCCGGATGCCCATCGCCACCCATCACGGCGGGGGCGTGAAACCAGGCCAGCCGGTCCACCAGGCCCTGGCGGAGCAACGCCGCCGCCAGCCCCGCGCCGCCTTCAGCGAGCACACGCGTCACGCCACGCCGGCCAAGGGCGCGGAGCAAAGATGGCAAATCAAGCCCGCCAGCCGCATGGGCCGGCACCGTCACAATATCCGCCCCAGCGGCGATAAAAGGCGCCTGCACCGCCGGCGGATGGCCTGGCGCGGTGATGATCAGCACCGGCGCCACGCCCGCGCTTTGCACCAACCGGGCGCCTGGCGGCGTGCGCAGCCGGGCATCCGCCACCACGCGCAGCATGGGCACCCGCTCCATCCCTGGAATCCGGCAGGTCAGGTCCGGATCATCCGCGAGTACGGTGCCGGAGCCCACCAAAATCGCATCATGCCGCGCGCGCAGCGCATGCACTTCGCGCCGCGCCGCTTCCCCCGTGATCCAGCGGCTTTCACCGGAAGCCGTCGCGATGCGGCCATCAAGTGTGGAGGCTAATTTCAGCGCCACCACCGGCATGCCCGCCTGGATTCGGCGGAAAAACCCGGCATTGAGCGCGCGGGCTTCGGCTTCCAGCAGGCCTTCTTCCACGACAATCCCGGCGCCGCGCAGCATGGCAAGACCGCGGCCATTCACCCGCGGATCGGGGTCGCGCATCGCCATCACCACCCGGGCAATGCCGGCCTCGGCGAGCGCTTCACAACAGGGCGGCGTGCGGCCGTGATGGGAACAGGGCTCAAGCGTGACATAGGCTGTTGCACCGCGTGCCGCATCGCCAGCACGGCGCAGCGCTTCGGTTTCCGCATGGGGCCTGCCGCCGGGCTGGGTCCAGCCGCGGCCTATCACGCGCCCATCCTTCACCAGCACGCAGCCTACGGCCGGGTTCGGCCAGGCATTGCCCAACCCCCGCCGCGCCAGGGCGAGTGCCGCGCGCATGTGAAGCAGATCATCCTTCATCGCAGCATCATCTGGGCCAGCCCCACGCCGGAGCTATTCCTTCCGCCCCAATTCGCCCAAAAAGGACTGAAAATCCTTCGCCTCACCAAAATTGCGATAGACGCTGGCGAAGCGCACATAGGCCACCTGGTCCAATTCCTTCAGCGTTTCCATCACAATCTCCCCGATCTTGTTGGAGGGGATGTCGCTTTCGCCTTCGGTTTCCAGACGGCGCTGGATGGAATTGACCAGTTTTTCGATGCGGTCCTCATCCACCGGGCGCTTGCGCAAGGCAACGCGGATGGACCGCGCGAGCTTTTCACGTTCAAACGGCACGCGCCGCCCATCGGTCTTGATGATGGTAATCTCGCGCAGTTGTACGCGTTCAAAAGTCGTGAAGCGCGCGCCGCATTCTGTGCAGGCGCGGCGGCGACGAATGGCCGCGCTATCTTCCGCCGGGCGGCTATCCTTGACCTGCGTATCCTCAAATCCGCAGAAGGGGCACTTCATGCCGGATAGATCGGGAAGCGATGGCAGAGCTCCATCACCCGCGCCTTCACCGAAGCTTCCACCGCGCTATTGCCGGCTTCATCATTGGCCCGCGCCGCGCCATCCAGCACTTCGCCGATAAGCTTGCCAATCTGGCGGAATTCCGCCTCACCAAAGCCGCGTGTGGTGCCGGCGGGGGTGCCAAGGCGCACACCCGATGTCACCATCGGCTTTTCGGGATCAAAGGGAATCGCATTCTTGTTGCAGGTCAGATGCGCGCGATTGAGCGCCGCTTCCGCGACCTTCCCAGTCAGCTTCTTTGGCCGCAGATCAACCAGCAAGAGATGATTGTCGGTGCCACCGGTCACAAGGTCGAGGCCCTGCGCCTGCAATTCGCCCGCCAGCGCCTTGGCATTGGCGACAATCTGGCGCGAATAGGTGCGGAATTCTGGGCGCAGCGCTTCCCCAAAGGCAACAGCCTTGGCAGCGATCACATGCATCAGCGGCCCGCCCTGCAGGCCGGGGAATACGGCGCTGTTGAATTTCTTCGCCAGCGCTTCGTCATTCGTCAAAATCATGCCGCCGCGTGGGCCACGCAAAGTTTTGTGCGTGGTGGTGGTGGCCACATGCGCATGCGGGAAGGGGGAGGGATGCGCTCCACCCGCCACCAGACCCGCGAAATGCGCCATATCCACCATGAAAAGGGCACCGACCTCATCGGCAATGGCGCGGAAGGCGGCGAAATCCCAAATGCGGGCATAGGCGCTGCCGCCGGCGATGATCAGCTTCGGCTTCGCTTCACGCGCAATGCGCGCCACTTCCGCCATATCAATCTGCTGGTCTTCGCGCCGCACCGTATAAGGCACCGGCTTGAACCATTTGCCGGAAAGATTGGCGAGCGACCCATGCGTCAAATGCCCACCCGCGGCCAGATCAAGCCCCATGAAGCAATCGCCCGGCTGCAACAGCGCCAGGAACACCGCCTGATTGGCCTGCGCGCCGGAATGCGGCTGCACATTGGCGAAGCCGCACTCAAACAGCTTGCAGGCGCGTTCAATGGCGAGCCTTTCGGCGATATCCACCGCCTCGCAGCCGCCATAATAGCGCCGGCCGGGATAGCCCTCGGCGTATTTATTCGTCATCACCGACCCCTGCGCTTCCATCACAGCGCGGGAGACGATGTTTTCTGAGGCGATCAGTTCAATCCCGTCCTGTTCGCGTTCCAATTCCTGCGCCACGGAGGCAGCGATTTCGGGATCGGATACGGCCAGGCTGGCGGTGAAAAAGCCGGCGGGGGGCGGGGCGGCGCCGAGACCTTCCGGCGCACGGACCAGGGCAGGGAGGGGGGTTTTCATGACGTTGTTTTTGCGCCTGCCGCGCCCTGCTTGGCAAGCGCCGGATCGAGCTTTTGTACCCGCCCGACATGCCGCCCACCTTCAAAGGGTGAGGCCAGAAAAGCCCGGATGGCATCCAGCGCAACCTCGATCCCCGTTGTGCGAGCGCCAAGGCAGGCGATATTGGCGTTGTTATGGGCGCGGGTCAGCCGCGCTTCGGTCGCGTTATGCAGCACGGCAGCGCGAATGCCGGGGTGGCGATTGGCGGCGATTGCCATGCCAATCCCAGTGCCGCAGACCAGAATGCCGAAGCCTTCACTGCCCGCCACCCGGTCGCAAACCGCATGGGCGAAATCCGGGTAATCCACCGATTCTGGGCCATGGGTGCCCAAATCATCGAAAACCAGCCCCTCAGCCTCCAGCGCTGATTTCAGCGCCTGTTTGAGCGGCAGGCCGGCATGGTCCGAGGCGATGGGTATGGGCATGGGCGGGGCTCCGTTGGCCGGGAGAAGACGCCTTAGCGGAAATCCGCACGATTCGCAGCCCGGGTTTCAGCCGAAAAACTGGCCCCAGGCGGTGCGCAGCGCCTGATCCACCTCAGCCATGCTGGCCGGAACGCCTGTGGCGTGCAGGCTAGTCACGCGATGCTCCGCAATCGTCACACCGGATCCCTGCTCCGATCCGGGCTGCCTTGGCTCGAATAAGGCTCGCGCAGCCAAATCCTTCGCCAAAATTGCTTTGTGTGACTCGCCGCTGTAAAACAGGGCAATATTGGTCGCGCGCCGCAATGAATAAATTTAATATGGAATGTAATTGATCTAGCACCATAATTGTGCTCGCCTCCTTCACAAGGACGCGTATTTTTGGAAGCAAGTCAAATGACTTGGGCATTCGGAAAGTACGATCATACAAAGTGTTAGGTCTGGTTTCTCAGAACTTATGCGAAGGGGAACCGAACTATTTGCATCACCTCGGAGGATCCCATGACCGATCATCTAACCAAGTTGACCGACCGCCGCAGCTTTCTGCGCCGGCTGCTGACGACCACGTCACTTGTCGCGACGGGTGCGGCTTCGGCCCCTGCCTGGGCGCAGTCACATGGGGCGCATGGGGCGCATGGGGCAACTGGACCACGCGTCAGGAATACCGCTCGGGCGGCGCCAGTGCCTCTCGCGGCGCCAGGTTCCCATTTCGCCAACCCTCCGCCGATCGTCGGTACGAAAGGCGACTACGCGCTCAACGTTGCCATGCGGCAGGTGAATTTCAACGGACAAAGGATATCAGTCCAAGCATATGTCGATCCCAACAACTTTGAGCAAATCGTCCAACCCCTCGTCGGGCCGACGATCACCATCACTGGAAACGGCCAGCCCGTGCAGCACGTCGCGGTACGGTTGAGTAATTTGTTACCGGTGGAGCCCCAACCGGCCCAGCCTGGGCCCGTCACCTCAGGCATGGACGACAACCCGCACGGCTTCAACACGACCAATCTGCATGTGCACGGCCTGCATGTCGCCCCCCTGGAGGACAACGTCTTTCTCGAGTTGCAACCTCTGGCGAACGGCCCGACGGCAGTTTGCGCGCCGTCGACCGCCAATCCGGTGTGGGTGTGCAACGGATCATACACCTACCGTTACAATTTCGGTCGAACGCCTAACAACGGTCGGACCCAGATTCCTGCGGGTACCTATTGGTATCATCCGCACAAGCACGGATCGGTCGCTTCGCAGGTCGCCAGCGGCATGGCCGGCGCGTTCATAGTCCTGGGCGATCTGGACGAGATACCGGGTGTCGCCGGACTGCCCGAGAAGATAATGGTCGCGCAAATGATCCCGACTGCCACCTATGGCACGGAGACCGTAGGCGTCGTGAACCCACAATTTTACTACGGCGTTCAGCCGAATCCGCCGCAGCCTATCAAAGTTCCAAATAATCCAAATCAGTTAATCAGCATCAACGGCTTGGTCAACCCGTCCCTTGTGATGCATTATGGCGAGATCCAGCGTTGGCGCTTTATCAACGCCACGGCCGATCAATTCTTCTATCTAAACGTGACCGCATCGAGTGGGACAACCGCGCCCGTTCCCGAGCTTTACGCCATCGCTGTGGACGGCGTACCGCTGACGAATTCGGCGCAGGGCATCGCGGTACCCTTCCGAGTACTGCCGCCGCAAAGTCTTAAGTCGCCGCGTAACTTCAACGACGCCGTCATGAACGAAATCGCGATTCTCGCTCCGGCGCAGCGCCTAGATCTCTTGGTACGCTTGCCACCGACAGCGCAAGCACCCGCCGAAGCCATCACCTACTCCGTTCAGGCCGTCCCGTATGATCCGACGAATGCTGGACCGTCAAACACCCAGAACATCCTTACGGTCATCGGCATTTTCAATCCCTCCAGGAATTCCAAGCCGGATCAACTTCCCGACCCGACGCGCTTCAATTCCGGGGCGCTTTACCGCCCTCCTTTGCCGCAGGATGCGTCCAAGTGGCCGCAAACGCCGACGCAGACGATACAATTCGGTTTCCTTAGCAACCAGGTCAACAGCGGCAATACCGGCGCGGTCGTGAACAATACGACCAGCCAAACGCCGTTCGGCGTATCGAAATCGTCGTCTTCGAATGGGTCGCCACCGCCAGCCCCACCATTAGGGGCGAGCGCCTTCGCCCTCCCGACGCCCGCACAACTCCAACTCAAACTGAACGCCATAGACAAATGGAGTGTCGCGAGCGCCAATGCCGGACCTCATGCTTTCCATATCCACATCAACTCGTTCCTGATGACGCAGCGCAACGGCCGGGACATCACTGCTGCTAGGATATGGCGCGACACTGCAAGGATCGACCAAGCGGCATCGGGGCCTAGCCCATCGGTCCAGTTCGTGTCCAAACAGGTCGACTACACCGGCGCTTTCGTCATGCACTGCCATTTCCTGGAGCACGAGGATTCCGGCATGATGTGGAGTGTGAATATTTCCTGAGGGGTCCAATTGCGGCGGTCGCTTCCCGCCCGGGGGCTGCCGCGCTCTCCCGCTATTCGCAGCCTGGGTTTCAGCCGAAAACCTGGCCCCAAGCCTGGCGCAGCGCATGATCCACTGCCGCCATGCTGGCCGGAATGCCGAGCGCATGCAGGCTGGTGACGCCATGTTCCGCTATCCCGCAGGGCACAATGCCGCCGAAATGCGCCAGGTCCGGCGCCACATTCAACGCCACGCCATGCCAGGACACCCAGCGCGTGACGCGCACGCCAATGGCCCCAATCTTTGCCTCCTGCCCTGTCGCCTTGTCCGCGACCCAAATGCCAACCCGGCCTTCGCGCCTTTCGCCCATCACGCCGAAATGGGCCAGCGTTCGGATCAGCCAATCTTCCAGCCCGGCCACAAAGGCGCGCACATCGCGCGCCGGAATGCCGCCATGGGGGCGGTGCAGGTCAAGCATCACATAGCCCGTGCGCTGCCCCGGCCCGTGATAGGTCCATTGCCCGCCCCGCCCAGCCTCAAACACCGGGAAGCGGGCGTCGCGCAAATCCTCAGCGCGGGCGGAAGTGCCGGCGGTATAGCTGGGCGGGTGTTCCACCAGCCACACGGCCTCCGCCGCCGTGCCCGCACGTATGGAAGCGGCGCGGGTTTCCATACGCGCCAGCGTCTCGGCATAGGGGGTGAGGCCCGGCAGGGTTTCCCATTCAAGGGCGGGCGTTGATGGCGGCGCATTCATCGGCTATAGCGCCCGCCTTCTACCTGGTTTGCGGCCATGGCGGAATGGTAGACGCGCCAGCTTGAGGTGCTGGTGGGGGAAACCCCGTGGAAGTTCGAATCTTCTTGGCCGCACCATATCTCACCCTTTTGGGTGTCGCCGGGTAAGGGTGCCCTCATGGATGATGATTTCCGCAAAGCCGCGCTAGATTACCACCGGCTGCCCCGCCCCGGGAAGCTTTCCATCACGCCAACCAAGCGGATGGAAACCCAGCGCGACCTTGGCCTGGCCTATTCGCCAGGCGTCGCAGCGGCGTGTGAGGCGATAGCTGCCGACCCGCGCGCTGCCTTTGACTATACCGCGCGCGGCAATCTGGTGGCGGTGATTACCAATGGCACGGCGGTGCTGGGGCTTGGTTCCATCGGCGCGCTGGCGTCCAAACCCGTCATGGAAGGCAAGGCGGTTCTGTTTCAGAAATTCGCCGGCATTGATTCGATTGACATCGAAATTGACGAAAAAGACCCCGACAAGCTGATCGAGGTGATTGCAGCGCTGGAACCCTCCTTCGGCGCGATCAATCTGGAAGACATCAAGGCGCCCGAATGCTTTGAAGTTGAACGTCGGCTGCGCGAACGCATGCGCATCCCGGTCTTTCATGATGATCAACATGGCACGGCGATCATTGTCGCGGCTGCCGTGCGCAATGCGCTTCTGCTGCAAGGCAAGCGGCTTGAAGATGTGCGCCTGGTCAATACTGGCGGTGGCGCGGCGGCTTTGGCGTGCCTTGATCTGCTGGTGGCGATGGGCCTCAAGCGCGAAAACGTGACCGTCTGCGATATTGGCGGCGTGGTACATAAGGGGCGTGATGATCTTGACCCCTATAAGGCCAAATGGGCGATTGAAACGAATGCGCGCAGCGTGGAAGATGCGCTGCCCGGCGCTGATATCTTCCTCGGCCTTTCCGCGCCGCGCGTCCTGAAGCCGGAATGGTTGAAGCTATTGGCGCCCAACCCCTTGGTGCTGGCGCTGGCCAATCCCGAGCCAGAAATCCTGCCCGAAGCGGTGCGCGCCGCGCGCCCGGATGCGATTGTGGCAACGGGACGGACGGATTATCCGAATCAGGTCAATAATGTTCTGTGCTTTCCCTTCATCTTCCGTGGTGCGCTGGACGTGGGCGCCACGACAATAAACGAGGAAATGAAGGTCGCGGCGGCGGATGCAATTGCCGCACTCGCGCGCGTTGAAGCTTCAGAAGTAGTGGCCGCGGCCTATGGCGGGCAGGCACCGATTTTCGGGGCGGATTACATCATCCCGAAACCCTTTGATCCGCGCTTGATTCTGGAAGTCGCGCCCGCCGTCGCGCGCGCCGCCATGGAAAGCGGCGTTGCCACGCGCCCCATCACGGATTTCGCCGCCTATCGCAGCCGCCTGGAACGCAATGTGTTCCGTTCTGGCAATTTGATGCGCCCTGTCTTTGAAGCCGCACGCAAACGCCCGCGCCGCATTGCCTATGCGGAAGGTGAGGATGAACGCACGCTCCGCGCCGTACAATCCGTTTTGGATGAAGGCATCGCCGAGCCCTTCCTGATCGGCCGCGCCGATGTGATCACCGCGCGCTGCGAGGCCTTGGGGCTGCGCATGTCTATCGGCGAAAGCGTGAAGGTGTTGGACCCCACGCGCGACACAGAAACCTTCGGCCCGCTGGTGGAATTGTACCGGCGCAAGGTATCCCGCCGCGGCGTACCGCCGGATGCTGCCGGGCGGCGCGTGGCAACGCGCACCGCCGTTGCCGCTTCCCTGTTGCTGGAAGCCGGCCTGGTGGATGCCGCGCTTTGCGGCGGCACGCAGGACTGGATGGAACAATGGCGACATGTGCTGGATATCATCGGCAAGCGCGATGATGTTGGGCGCGTCTATGCGCTTTCTGGGCTGATCACACGCAATGGCGAACATCTTTTCGTTGTAGATACGCATCTCTGCGTGGAACCCTCTGCCGCTCAAATCGCGGAAATGACGCTGCTGGCCGTCGAACAGGTGCGCGGCTTTGGCTTGCAGCCGAAAGTGGCACTGCTTTCCCATTCTTCCTTCGGCGCTTCCCACGCGCCATCAGCCCGGCGCATGCGCGAAGCACTCGCGCTGATCCAGGCGCGTGACCCAGCCTTGGAAGTGGATGGCGAAATGCATGCCGATGCCGCGCTGGTGCCAGCCATCCGCGACCGCGCCGTGCCCGATGGCAAGCTGACAGGCGCGGCCAATCTGTTGGTCATGCCCGGGATTGATGCCGCCAATATCGCCTTCAACCTGGTGAAGGCGGCGACTGATGGTCTGCAACTGGGCCCGCTTTTGCTCGGCGTGAAGAAGCCCATCCATGTGCTGGTGCCCAGCGTAACCGCCCGCGGCATCCTGAATTTGACCGCGCTGGCCGTCACCCAGGCCAATGCGGCGGGCTGACAGGGTTTGACGTGACGGGCCGGGCCACCACATCCGTCCCATGAGTAAACCGCCAGCCCCCCGCGCGCCCTCCGCCGCTATCACTGCCTTTCTGGACCAGGCGGCGCGTGTTCCGGCGCTGCGGATAGCCCCCAGCACGGCGGCGCGGTTGTTCTTTGCCATTGATGCGACCGCCTCGCGGGAGCGTACCTGGGATCACGCCGCCGGACTGACGGCGGAAATGCTGCAAGCGGCGCAGGGCATTGGCGGGCTGGCGATATCCTTGGCCTATTATCGCGGCTTTGGCGAATTCCGCGCGACGCCCTTTTTGCAGGATGCTGAGGACCTCGCGCGGCGGCTTTCTGGTGTTTCCTGCCTGGGCGGCAAAACCCAAATCCAGGCCGTGCTGGATCATGCGCTGGCGGAAACGAAACGTGAGCGGATCAGGGCGCTGATCTTCATTGGCGATGCGATGGAAGAAGATGCCGATGCGCTCTGCCACGCCGCCGGAGAGCTTGGCCTGCGCGGCACAGCGGCCTTCATTTTCCACGAAGGCGCTGATCCCGTAGCTGGCGCGGTGTTTCGGCAAATCGCGCGGCTTTCCGGTGGCGCCTATCTGCCCTTTGATTCCGTGGCCATCGCCCAATTGCGCGATCTGCTGCGCGCCATTGCGGTTTATGCGGCCGGTGGCCAAAGCGCGCTGGCACGATTGCCGAGTGCCGCGGCGCGGCAGGTGGCGGGCTTGTTGCCCAAACCGAAAGCCGGCGCATGACCTGGCTTGCCCTTGGCGCCATTGCGCTGTTCTTACTTTTCCTGCTGCTGCGCGGATTCGCGAATGCGCCGGTGGCGCGCGTCAGGCAATTCGGCGCGGTGCTGCTTGCTTCTATCGGGGCGGTGCTGTTGCTGCTCGGGCTTTTTACGGCGCGCGGGCAGCAGGCGCTGATTGCCCTTACTTTCTTTCTGCCGCTGCTGCTGCAATGGGTGCAGCGCTGGCGCACCAATAAGCGCTTCGGCGGGTCAGCGCCGCAAACGGGGGCGGCGAATAGCGTGGAAACAGCCTTTCTTTCCATGACGCTGCACCATGATAGCGGGCGCATGACCGGTAGCGTAAAGGCGGGGCAATTTGCCGGGCGAGATCTGGCAACACTGACGCTCAGTGACTTGTTGGGGCTGCTGCAAGAATGCCAGGCGGCGGATGCCGATTCAGTCGCACTTCTGGAAGCCTGGCTCGATCGCGCCCATCCCGATTGGCGCGCGGAACCGGCAGCGGAACCGCGCAGCGGAGCGATGACGCGGGCCGAGGCTTTGGAAATCCTCGGCCTTGCCGAAGGCGCGGATGAGGATGCGATCAGGGCGGCGCATCGGCGCTTGATGCGAAGCGCTCACCCCGATCAGGGTGGTAGCGCCTGGTTAGCCGCGCGCATCAATGCCGCGCGGGATTTCTTGCTTGGCTAGTCAGGATTTTCGCCGCGCTTCGCGCCGCGCAATCCAGGTGGTGGCCAGGAAAATCACCAGCGCGCCGGCATAGGTTGTCAGCGCCGGTTCTTCGCTGAAGACCAGCCAACCCATCAGGCTGGCCCAGATCAGATCAAGAAACTTCACCGGCTGGATCGCCGACATATCGGCAATGCGGAAGGCTTCCGTCAGAAACCAATGGCCGACACTGCCCAGAATGCCTGTCAGCACAAACCAGCCCCATTGCTCGGTGGTTGGCCAGGTCCAGACCGCGAGTGCAAAGGGCAGCGTAAACAGTGCCACCATGATGGATTGCCAGGCGACAATCACTTCGGGCTTGTCATGGCGCGTGAGGGCCTTGGTGATCAGAAAAGATGCCGCGAATAAGGGTGTGCTCGCCAGCATCACCAGATTCCAATAGCCGCCATCACCGCGCAGGCCGGGGGCCACCACGATCAGCACGCCAAGGAACCCAATGCCGGCGGCAATCCAGCGCGCACGGATCATCGGCTCACCCAAAAACAACACTGCCCCCGCCATGATGAATATCGGCCCGGTGAAGCCCATGGCGGTCATGTCGGCCATCGCCACATTCGGTAAGGCAATGAACCAAAGCATGAGTCCAAGCGTATGCACCAAGCCGCGCCAGATCTGCCCGCGCAGATTATGCGGCATCCAGGCCATCAAGCCGCTCCGCAGCATGAAGGGCAGCATCACCACAAGCCCCATCAGGTAGCGCAGGAATTGCACCTGGAAGGGGTCAAGTTCATGCGTCATTTGCCGCATGATCGTGTTCAGCAGCGTGAACAGCAGGCCAGAAATCGCAATGAACCCCATACCGCGCAGCACCGCATTGCGAGGTGCCGCGGAAGCATCGGTCATGCTTGTTCTGTCAAAAAACGCAGCAGCGTGGCGTTGAATTCCTCCGCCGCCTCATAAGCCACCCAATGCCCGGCGCCAGGAATGGCATGCGCGCGCGCACCGGGGCGCAGCCCATGCACCAGATCAAGCCGCCATTGCACATTGGGCCGCACAATCGCATCCCATTCGCCGTAAATGGCATTGAGCTGCCCGCGCCCGCGCGTCAGCGCCTGTTTTAGCGAATCCGTGCTGGCAAAGCCGCGGCTTTTGAAGCGCGCGCCGCGTGTGGAGGCTTCCTGAATGGCCAGCGCCACATCATCAATCTTGCTGGCATCGGCGAACATCAATTCAGCCAGATTATGCCGATGCGAACCGACCCGTTCATCGCCGGCCAAGGCGCGCACCTTCACCAATTGCGTTGGGCTGCGCTGAAAGCCAAGCGCACCGGCGCCAATGATGGTCAGGCTGCGGACCCTATCCTGATCCAGCGCGGCCAGATGCCCGGAACAGAGCGCACCAAAGGAAAACCCCGCCAGATCATAGCGGCTACCGGCGGGCAGGATGCGATCCAACCCGCGCGCCAGAATCTCCGCCACCCCTTCGGGCGTTGAGACTCCTTCCGGCATGGCGCTATCGCCAAGCCCGGGCAAATCGGGCGTGATCACCATGCGCCCGGCGCCGAGCGGGCCGATATTGCGCGCCCAATGCCGCCAGGAACCGGAACCGCCATGCAGCAGCACCAACGGCGTGCCGTCCCCCCAAACGCGCCAGACCATGCTGCCGGCACCGCAGGGGGTTTCCGCCACGCGCGCCTCAGCGGCCAGCGGCGTGAGCGCCGGGTGAAGTTCCGCGCTGCCATCCCCGGCGCGCCAGATGATCTTGCTCATGCGTACGTTCGATACCGTTCCGGCGGGAAGCTTAGGGCTGGGCGCGGAGCTATCCAACCCCACGCGCCCCTTCAGAGCGGCTTTTGCGCCTTTTCGAGCAAGCGGCCCAGGAAGCCTGGCTTCTTCGGCTCAGCGGGCGGCTTGGTGGCCTCAGCCACGGCCTTGGCTTCGGCGGCGGCGCGCTTTTCCTTCTGCGTCAGCCATTTTTCCAGGCTCATGCCTGCCTTGGCGGCGCGTTTGGCTTCATAGGCGCGTTGCGCTTCGGTCAATTTCCGGTCGGCCATGATCAGTACCTCTTTACTTGCGCCTGAATGGCGCGCCGCGCGGCTTCCGGCAAGGGGCAAGAAGTGGCAGAAGCAGGTTCATGGACGCGAAAATAAAGGCCGGCATTTGGGTTTCCATGGCGATCCGGCTTTCCGATATGGCCGGGCGCGCCGCCGCCGTGCTGCGCAAGGGGGACCCCGATAGCGGCGGCATCCTATGCGTGCTGCGCGGGCGGGGGGGCGTGCAGGTTCTCAGCCAAATCCGCGATGCCGAGGGCAGGCCGGCCTGGCTACGCGCCACCGGCCCTGGCGCAGTGGATCAGGAAACCGCGGATTCCTATGTCGCGCGGCAAGTGCAGCGTGATCCCGATCTTTGGGTGGTGGAATTCGACGCGCCGGATTTACAGCCGCCGTTTGAGGCGCGGATCGTTTAACCCATCATCTGTCACACTGGATCGCAGCGGAGTTCAAAGCGGCATTCGCTCGCACCATGCGCGGCGCAGGCGACTTCTCGGCAAGCGGGCTCAGCCGCCCGCCCTGCCTGTTCCATCACATACCGCATGGCCCCGCCAAAACTGCCTTCGAACATATAGCAGACCGGGCGGCCAACCTGCCCATATGCCAGCGCGTAGGCGGAATGGCGCACCGTGACCGCGGCGGTGCCGGCGGTTTCATCCAAAGCCGTGATTTCAAACAAGCCATAGCCGCGCTGCGATAGGCGTTTCAGGTAATGACGGAATGTCTCAACGGGTGTCAGCCCATGTATCTTGCCTTCCGCGCGGCACCATTGCAGCGCGGAAAGATCAGCCGAGCCATACATGATGCTGCGGAAGCGATCAGCGCCGATCGCTTCCTCCACGCTTTTCTGGATATTCACCAGAAAGTGGCGCGGCAGATAGATCATCGGCAGCCCATCGGTACGCCAGATCCCGGTTTCGGGATCAACCTCGATCGGTACTGCCGGCCCGGCCATCGGCTTCAGCCCTTCTGCGCGGCCTGGAAGGCTTCGAAGAAGGCGGTCGGCTTAACGATGCGATTCTGCATCTGCACCAGCGCGCCGGTATCCGCGACCTTCTTGAGATAGGCCGCCCAGGCGGGATCGGCCGCCATGGCGGCACGGCGGCGTTCACGATCTGCCTGATCATCATAGGCCCACATATGGACGATGGTATTGAGCTCACCTTCGATGGTCGTGAACCAGCCATAGCAGCGGCCCAGGTGCTTTTTCTGGATGTCCCAGCCTTCCTTTTCATAAAGCGCGACAAAATCCGCAACCTTATTGGGCAGGCAGGTATAGATGCGGAGGTCAATAATCATGGCGGCGGCTCCTTCAAGGGTTGGAAGGGCAGCTTAAGCGTACCCGGCCCAGGGGCGCTACTGCCCATGTCTTGCTCCCGGCGCCGGTTCTTGCGACCGTGCCCCCATGGAACAACACGCCATCACGACCGTAGCCGCGCTCGAAGCCCTGTATGATCAGGTGCTGGAGACAGCCGCGAATAAATCCACCGATAGGCTGGATGCGCCGACGCGCGCCTTCATCGCCGCCTGCCCCTTTGTGCTGCTGGGCACGCAGGGTTCGCGGGGGAACCACATCACGCCGCGCGGCGATGCGCCCGGCTTTG
>CALRPR020000014.1:0-56919 GCA_943370125.1 Allobosea thiooxidans
CCTGACATTCATTCTTGCGCCCGATATTGCAGGCGATGGCCATGGCTTCCCCGCCCTTGGCTTTGATGGCATCCACCACTTCCTGGCAGGCGTCGATTTTGCGGGAGGAGACGACGACCTTCGCCCCCTGTTCGGCCATTCTTTCGCAAATCGCCCGGCCAATGCCGCGGCTGCCGCCGGTAACCACGGCTACTTTGCCGGTCAGATCGAATAGGGACATGGCGTTTTCTCCTGCTTAGATTGTTCGGAAGCCAGCGCAGCATGGCCCGCGCTTTCCCGCAACCGGGTGCTTGCCCTCAGGCGCAGAGTGCCGGAGACTAACCCCGAAAGGGGCGCCAGGCCCCGCCTGGATGAGGGAGAGACGCTTTGGCTGAGAATCAATTCGTGCAGCATGTGGCGATGGGGGAGGTGCATGTGCTGCGCCTGGCCAACCCCCCCGTAAATACGCTGCGCACCGAAATCCGCGCCGGGCTTTTCGATGGCATGAAGGCCGCGCGCGCCGCCGGCGCCAAGGCGGTGGTGATCATCGGCACGGGGCGCATGTTCTGCGCCGGGGCCGAGATGACTGAATTCGGCAAGCCGCGCGTCCCGCCCTCCCTCACCGAAGTCTTCGAAGAATTTGAAAACTTCCTGGGCCTCACGGTCGCCGCCATTCATGGCTCGGCGCTCGGCGGCGGTTTGGAAGTGGCTTTGGCCTGCCATGCGCGCGTGGCGTTGGCGGATGCGAATCTCGGCCTGCCGGAAGTCAAGCGCGGCTTTGTGCCCGGCGCGGGCGGCACGCAGCGTCTGCCGCGCCTGATCGGCCCGGAAGCGGCGCTGAAAATCATTGTCTCCGGCGACCCGATTAAGGCGACTGAGGCGCATAAGCTTGGCTTCATCGATGCCGTGATTGATGGCGATCTGGAAGCCGGTGCGGTTGCCTTTGCGCGCGTCAATCTCGGCAAGACTTTCACTTTGGCGCGCAATCGCACGGATAAGATCGCGGGCCAGGATATGGCGGCGTTTGATGCCGCGGCGGGCGCTTTGCTGAAGCGCGCGCGCGGCCAGGAAAGCCCGAAGGGCTGTGTGGAAGCGGTGCGCGCTTCCTTCACTTTGCCGTTTGAGGAAGGCTTGCAAAAGGAACATGATTTATTCGCAAGCCTGGTGGCGGGCGAACAATCCAAGGCGCTGCGCCATATCTTCTTCGGTGAACGCGAAGCGCAGCGCGTGCCGGGCCTGCCGGCTGATACGCAGGTGCTGCCTGTGGGCAAGCTTGTCGTGATCGGCGGCGGCACCATGGGCGGCGGTATTGCGATGAGTGCTGCGAATTTCGGCGTGCCCGTCACCATTGTGGAAATGACGGATGACGCCCTGGCCAAGGGCCTGCAACGTTGTGAAGCGAATTGGCAGCGCACGGTCGCTTCTGGCCGCTTGTCCCAAGCTGACTATGAAAAGCGCCGGGCATTGCTGAGCGGTTCGACCGATTTCGAAAAAACCGTGGGCGAAGCCGATCTGGTGATCGAGGCAGTCTTCGAGAACATGGATGTGAAGAAGCAGGTCTTCGCGCGGCTGGATAAGGCGGCGCGGCCAGGGATTGTGCTGGCTTCCAATACCTCCACGCTTGATATTGACCAGATCGCCAATGCGACATCACGGCCCGAATGGGTGATGGGCATGCATTTCTTCAGCCCGGCCAATGTGATGCGCCTGCTTGAAAATGTGCGCGGGTCCAACACCAATTCGGTTGCGATCGCAACGGCCACCGAATTCGGCAAGAAGATCGGCAAGCTGCCGGTGCTGGTTGGGAATTGCGATGGCTTTGTCGGCAATCGCATGACGGGCAAGCGCACGCCCCAGGTGGAAAAGCTGCTGCTGGAAGGCTGCCTGCCGCAGGATATTGACCGCGTGATGGAAGGCTATGGCATGGCCATGGGGCCGCTTGCCACTGGTGACCTGGCGGGGCTCGATATTGGTGCGGCGGTGCGCAAGGCGCGCGGCACAGTCGCGCCGATTGCGGATGCCGTGGTAGCGGCCGGGCGCTTTGGGCAGAAAACCAGCAAGGGCTGGTATATGTATGATGAAAAGCGCAACCGTTTGCCGGACCCGGAAGTGGAAAGCATCATCTTGGATGTCGCGGAAAAAATGCAGGTGCGCCGCCGCAAGATCGAAGCGGCCGAAATCCTGGAACGCCTGTTGCTGCCCATGGTGAATGAAGGCGCGCGCATCCTGGAAGAAGGCATTTCATCCCGCCCGATTGATATTGATGTGATCTTCACCAGTGGCTTCGGCTGGCCGGCCTGGCGCGGCGGGCCGATGTTCTGGGCGGATACGCAGGGCCTCAAGGCTGTGCGGGATAAGCTGAACCAATACGCCGAAGCGACGGGTGACAAGAATCTGCGCCCCGCGGCGCTGATCGAAAAACTGGCCGATGAGGGCGGAAGCTTCGCGGCCATGGGCAAATCCAAGGTTTGATGCCGCGTTGCGGCAGGCAGGGATAAGGGGAAAGAGCAATGGATCTACGCTTCACGGATGAGGAACGCGCCTTCCGCCAGGAAGTGCGCGATTGGATTGACGCCAATCTGCCAGCCGATACGCGTGAGCGTTTGGCGGCGGGGCGCACACCCACCAAGGAAATGCAGCTGGATTGGCAAAAGAAGCTGAATGCCAAGGGCTGGTGCGTGCCGCATTGGCCGGCGGAATGGGGCGGGCAGAGCGATTGGTCCGCCATCAAGCGCTTCATCCTGCTGGAAGAATTGCAGGGCACACCGGCGCCGATTCCGCTCGGCTTCAACTGCAATATGTTAGGGCCGGTGCTGATCGCTTTCGGCACCGAAGAACAGAAAAAATTCTTCCTGCCGAAGCTTGCCAATCTCGATCTTTGGTTCTGTCAGGGTTTTTCGGAACCCGGGGCTGGGTCTGACTTGGCGTCGCTGAAAACGCGCGCGGTGCGTGAAGGTGATCACTATATCGTCAATGGGCAGAAAACCTGGACGACTCTCGCGCAATACGCCGATTGGATCTTCCTGCTGGTGCGCACCAACCCGGAAGCGACCAAGCAGCAGGAAGGCATTTCCTTCCTTGTGGTGGAGATGAATACGCCTGGCATCACCGTGCGCCCCATCATCACCATTGATGGCGCGCATGAGGTGAATGAGGTGTTCTTCGATGATGTGAAAGTGCCGGTGGCCAATCTGGTCGGCACCGAACATCGCGGCTGGGATTGCGCGAAATTCCTGCTTTCCAATGAACGCACTGGCCAGGCGCGGGTTGGCGCTTCCAAGGACCGTATCCGGCGGCTGAAGCTGATTGCGCAGAATGCGCCGGGCGGTGAGCGCCCGATGATTGAAGATTCGCGTTTCCGTGAGCGTCTGGTTGAAGTCGAAGTGCAGTTGAAGGCGCTGGAGATGACCACCATGCGCGTGCTGGCCGATGAAAACAGGCAACTCAGTGAACGCAAACCCAACCCGGCATCTTCCGTTCTAAAAATTCGCGGCACGGAAATACAGCAATCCATCAGTGATCTTTATGTCATGGCCGCTGGGCCTTACGGCATGGTGGGCGCTGATCCCGATGGCGATCGCTGGAATGAACCGGAACTGGCGCCGGAATGGGCGACGCTGGCGCAGCCGACCTATTTCAATTGGCGCAAGCAGACGATCTATGGTGGTTCCACCGAGATCCAGAAAAACATCATGGCCAAAGCCTTTTTGGGACTCTGAAACATGGATTTCGATCTTTCCGAAGACCAGCGGCTGCTGCAGGACAGCCTGACCAAGCTGCTGGCCGATAAATACAAGTTTGAAGACCGCAAGCGCTACCTGAAATCAGCCACCGGCTGGTCTCAGGAAATGTGGGAGGCTTATGCCGATCTCGGCCTGCTCGGCCTGCCTTTCGCGGAAGAAGATGGTGGCTTTGGCGCCGGCCCGGTGGAAGTGATGCTGATGGCGGAAGCCATGGGCAGCGCGATCACGCTGGAACCTTGGCTCGCCACAGTGGTGATGGGCGGTGGCTTTATCCGCCATGGTGCCTCGGCGGCTCAGCGTGCCGCGATGGTGCCAGAAATTGCCGCGGGCAAGCTGAAACTCGCCTTTGGCTATACCGAACCGCAATCGCGCCATGATCTGCATGATGTCGCGACCACGGCGAAGAAGGATGGCGCGGGCTGGGTGCTGGAAGGCCGCAAGGGCGTGGTGCTGCATGGTGATGTGGCGGATCACATTATCGTGACCGCGCGCATCGGTGGCGCCAGGCGCGACAAATCCGGCATTGGCGTTTTTCTGGTGCCGGCGAATGCAAAGGGTGTCACGCGGCGCGGCTACCCCACCACGGATGGCTTGCGCGGTGCGGAAGTCACGCTTGATCGCGTAAGCCTGCCGGCTGAAGCGCTGCTGGGTGATGCCGGCAATGGTCTGGCGCTGGTGGATCGCGTGGTAGATGAAACCATCGCGGCGCTGGCCGGTGAAGCGCTTGGTGCGATGGATGCGCTGCAGAAGCTGACCCTCGACTATCTGAAGACGCGCAAGCAATTCGGCCGTCCCATCGGGACGTTCCAATCCTTGCAACACCGCGCGGCTGAGATGATGGTCTCCCTGGAAGAAGCGCGTTCCATGGCCATGCTGGCGGCGATGATGGCGCAGGAGCCGGATGCGCTGGAACGGCGCCGGCAAATGTCGGCGGTGAAGGTGCAGATCGGGCGTTCTGGCAAATTCATCGGCCAAAGCGCCATTCAATTGCATGGCGGCATTGCGATGACGATGGAATATCTGGGCGGGCATTACTTCAAGCGCCTGACCACGATAGACACCATGTTTGGCGATGCCGATCATCATTTGACGCAATTGATGGCGATGGGCGGGCTCAATCAGGCCGCATAAACCGGACCTGTCTGCGACTTATCCGTCATGGTCGTGAAGAATTGATGACACGGCCATGACGGCGCTTCCCTGACGCCCCATCAAGGGCTACCGAAATCATGACCGGTTAGGGAGAATGCATCATGGCAAATACTGAAGACCCGCGCTTGCAGGAATTGGCTGATCTGATTGATGGCAAGGGCCATGGCCAATACGGGCTGCATGATGTCACCCAGCGCCAGCACGCTTTGCAAGCCGCTTGGCAGGCGGAGCGTGAGGGTTGTTCCTCAGCGCTGATTGCCGCGGCGCTGCTGCATGATATCGGCCATTTGGTGCATGATCTGGGTGACAACCCCGCCAAGCATGGCGTGGATGACAAGCATGAGGAATTGGGCCAGGTCTGGCTGCAAGGCTGGTTCGGGCCGGAAGTGACGGAACCCGTGCGGCTCCATGTCGCCGCCAAGCGCTATCTTTGCGCGACGGAAGCTGATTATTTCGCCAAGCTATCGCCTGATTCTGTGCTCAGCCTTTCGCTGCAAGGCGGGCCGATGTCAGCCGAGGAAGTCGCGGCCTTCCGGGCGCTGCCGCAGGCGGAAGATGCCGTGCGGCTCAGGCGTTTTGATGAAGGCGCCAAAGTAACTGGGTTGGCAACGCCACCCGTGCAGCATTTCCTGCCCCATGTGGCGGCCTGCCTGAGATAATCTTGGCCTTGACCGGGGCGGATGCGCCCCGCAGGCTTTGCCCCCATGGGCGGTATTCTCGTTATTGGTTCCTATAATCGCGACACGGTGCTGCGCCTTGGGCGCTTCCCTGCGCCGGGGGAAACGCTGACCGCGCTCGGCATGGCCGAATTCCATGGCGGCAAGGGCAGCAATCAGGCCGTGGCCGCGGCACGGGCTGGCGGGCGCGTTGCGCTGATCACGGCCATTGGCGATGACGCTTCGGGCCAAGCCGCGCGCGCGCTTTGGAATGCGGAAGGCATTGATGCGCAGGCGGTGCAAACAGCACATGCCCCCACTGGCGCCGCCACCATCCTGCTTGATGCAGCGGGCGAAAATCAGATCATCATCATCCCTGGTGCCAATGCGAAACTGGCCCTGCCGCCAAGCTTCGCGCCACCTGACGACATAGCGGTGGCGCTGGCACAGCTTGAAACGCCGCAAGTTGCCACCGCCGCGCTGTTTCGCGCGCTGCCCAGCACGCGCCGCATCCTGAATGTCGCGCCCGCTGCGCCCATCCTGCCGGAGCTTCTCGCCACGACCGATATGCTGGTGTTGAATGAAACCGAAGCCGCCATTCTGGCACAGCGGGAAGCCGAACCCGCCGCCCTGGCTCTTGCGCTCGCTGCCGAGACAATGCGCGAAGTGATCGTCACCGCCGGTGCCGCTGGTGCCTTTTGGGCGCGGCCTGATGGCATTGTGATTGATGCTACCCCGCCCCGCGTGGCTGTCGCCGATGCCACCGGCGCCGGCGATGCGTTTCTGGGCGCCTTCGCCGCCTTCAGCGCAGAGGGGTTCGCGCCGGAAAAGACATTACGCCTTGCTGTCACCGCAGGCGCGCTTGCCTGCACGCAGCATGGTGCCGTGCCTTCCCTGCCGCATCGTGCGGCGATCATGGCGCTTGCTGGGCGAATCTGATCGGTCACGTCGAAAAGCGTCAGGCTGTCTCCCGGAAAGGCTGCGCCAGCAACCGATCCAGTCGCTGTTCCTGATCCGCGCGAAACTCCACAACGCCAATCACCATGCCAAGCTGCCCCGCCGCAGGTTCCGCGCGATAGGTGCCGAACAACCTATCCCAGCAGGAGAGGCAAAAGCCGAAATCGCTATCGGTTTCCTCACGCACTTCGGAATGATGCACGCGATGCATATCGGGGGTCACCAGCACCAGGCGCAGCGCACCATCAAGCCAGGCAGGCAGCGCCAGATTGGCGTGGTTGAACAGGCTTGTCGCATTCAGCAGCACTTCAAAAACCAGTACTGCCTCTGCCGGTGCACCAAGCGCCACCACCGCCGCCATCTTGATCGCCATGGACAGCAGGATTTCAACCGGATGGAAGCGCAGCCCGGAAGAAGCATCCAATTCCGGATCAGCGTGATGCACGCGATGCAGCCGCCACAGCACCGGCACGGCGTGAAAGACGCGATGCTGGAAATAGATCAACAGATCCAGCAGCAGCACCGCCAAAACGCCCGCGAAAAATCCATTGAGCCCCAGCCAACGCAGCAGCCCAAGCCCCTGGCTTTCCGCATAAAGCGCCGCACCCATCGCGGCAGCGGGCGCCAGCAGCCGCACCAGTAGGGAAGCAATCACCACCAGCCCGAAATTCGCTGGCCAGCGCCGCCAGGAAAGCCGCTGCGCCCGGCGCGGAAAGGCGCGTTCCAGCACCAGCATGGCGCAAAGCACCCCCAGAAAGGCGGCCAGCCGGATCAGCGGTTCATGGGCCAGCATGGCCGGGATACTCCTTCCAGCATCGCATCATAGCTTGTGTCGCGCGCTCCGAATTGGAATGCTGCGGTCATGATAGCACGCAAATGCCCAAGCTGATGGCCCTCGGCTTTCTGGAATGGTCCGCCCGCCGAGGAGGGCCGCTGCTGGCGCTTGGCATTTTCGCGGGGCTTTTCATCCCGCCCTTGGCCGCGCTGTTTCGCGATGTGGTCACCTTTTCGGTCGCGACCCTGATGACGATTGTGCTGCTGCGCGTGGATTTGGCCCAGGTAGTGGCGTATTTGCGCCGGCCCGTGCTGGTGGCGGTACTGGTCGCCTGGATGATGCTGGTCTGCCCCATTCTGCTGTTTCTGGTGCTACGCGGCTTTGGCTTTGATGGGCCTTTGGTCGCGGGGTTGGTGATCAGCGCCATGGGCTGCGCCGCCACATCATCCCCGGCATTTGCGCGCATGGTGGGGCTTGATGGGGAAATTTCCCTGGTGGTCGCCATCCTCACCACGCTGATTGTGCCCTTCACCGCGCCACCCTTGGCGCTGGGGCTGATGGGCATAGATTTGGCCATTTCGCTGTCCGCGCTCATGGGCCGGCTGATGCTGGTGGTCGGGCTGCCCTTGCTGATTGCGGTCGCGCTGCGCCGGCTTTTGGGTCCTGCGCGGCTGCAACGCTATGCCGGGGCCTTGGATGGTTCCGTGGTCTGGCTTGTCGTGATTTTCGGCTTTGGCGTCATGGATGGGATGCTGGCGAAAATCACCTCAGACCCCGCCTGGGTGATGGGCGGCCTGGCCTTGGCTTTTGCTGCCAATTTCGGCCTAAACGCCGCAACCGCTTTGGTCTTTGCCCCAACTGGCAAGAAGCTGGCGCTGACGGCGGGCTTGCTCAGTGGCAACCGCAATATGGCGCTATTCTTGGCGGTGCTGCCGGCGGCAACGGATGAGCGTATTTTACTGTTCTTCGCGCTTGGCCAATTCCCGCTTTTCCTGACGCCCTTTCTGCTGCGCCCAATCTATACGCGCTTAAGGCCGAATGAGGCCTCAGGCCGCCCGTAGCCGCGCCGCCAAAGACACCACTTCCTGCTCCAGCCCCGCGCTTTGCCGCGCCATGGCATCGGCCTGATCGCCAAGCGCCGTGACAGGCGCGCCAGCGGCGTCCATGCCGCCCTGCACCTTCGCCACCGCACCGACGACCGCCGTGGCGCCCTCCGCCGCCGCGGCGATGCCCTGGGCGATTTCCCGCGTCGCCGCGCCTTGCTGTTCAATCGCCTCGGCGGCCTCGGCGGCGATGGTATCAATGCGCTGCACCACCTGGGCAATGCCCTGGATTGCCGCCACCGCTTCGGTGGAGGTGCTGCGGATTGCCTGGACCTGGCGCGAAATCTCCTCAGTCGCCTTCGCAGTTTGGGTCGCCAGCGCCTTCACTTCGGAGGCGACCACGGCGAAGCCCTTGCCCGCATCACCCGCGCGGGCTGCTTCGATGGTGGCATTCAGCGCCAGAAGATTGGTCTGGCCGGCAATGGCGGTGATCAGCTTCACCACATCGCCGATCTTCTCCGCCGCCCCGGTTAGGCCTTGCACAATAGTATCGGTGCGGCCCGCATCGCTCACCGCCTGGGCGGCAATGCTCGCCGAATGGCGGATTTGTTCGGAAACCGCCGCGACGGTGGAGGTAAGTTCCTCGGCCGCCGCCGCGACCTTGCCCGTTTCCTCCCGCGCGCGTTCGGCGCTGGCGCCGATGCCGGTGGTGGCCTGTTGCGCGGTCATCTGCGCTTCGCTGAGCGTGGCGAGCGTTTCGCGGCTGGTCTTCGCTTCCTGCGCCAGGCTTTGCAGGCGGGGCGTGATTTCCGCTTCCAGCACGCGGCTGGCCTCCGCCCGCAGCGCCGCATAGTCGGTCTTGAGACGCGCGAGTTCCGCCTGGGCGTCATCCCGCGCCGCCTTGGCGCTGGTCAGATCAGCGCGGAGTGTCGCGAGTACGCTGGTATCGGGACGCTTTTCCGAAGCGGCGGGGGTGCCACGCCGGCGTGTGACAAAAGCCGTAAGTGCCGCCAAGGCTAGGGCAAGCGCCCCGAGCGCTATGGGCAGAGCCTGTCCCGGCAGGTGCTGCGGCTGGGCGGGACGGGCGCGCTTGGCTTCGTCAGCGGCGGTGGCGAGCACCGGGCCAATGCTGGATTGGAAACGCGTCCCCGCTTCAGAAAGCCGCGCGGCGGCAGTGGCAACATCCTGGCCAGAAGCCACTTCGCGCGCTCTGCGGGCTGAGGGTGCCTCAAGCGCCTCATGTGCGCGCTGCAAGGCAGCGGCGGCTTCGCGGAGCGGTTGATAGCGCGGCGCATCACCAAGCGCGACGATGGCAGACCGAAGCGTGGCAAGGGCAGTGTTCTGAGCCGTGATCAGCGCCTGATGCGCGGCATCATCACGTGCAGCACCGGCACGATTGGCGATGCCGAAAAGTTCTTCCGCCGCACCTCGTGCGCGAAGCAGCGCCGCCTGGCGCGGAATTTCATTATTGGCGAGTAAGCCGCGCGGCCTGGGCGCTTGGCCGCGTGCTGCGGGCGGCGGATTCATAGAACGGCTGATTTCCTGGCCCACCTCATCAATGGCGGGCAGCAAGGCCGCACGAAATACGCGATGCGCGGCGCCAAGCGCGGCGCTTTGGCGTTCGGCTTCCTGCCGCGCTTTCTGTTCGGCTTCCAGCGCGGTGCCAAGCTGGCGCAGTGCGGTGGCGAGACTTGTGCTGGTTGCCTGGACGGAAGCCGGAACCTGCGCATTGCCGCGCAGCAACGCATTCAACCGGTCTTCTGCCTGGCGCGCGCGGCGCCCTGCTTCGGCCAATTCCACATCGGATCGCGCGAGCAGCATGGGTGGCACGGCGCCGGAAAGCTGTGTTGCACCTTCCGCGATATCCAAGCTGCGCGCCAACATGGGCAAGCGGGGATCGGCCGGCGGCATGGGCAAGCTTTGTGGCAGCCCATACATGATACCGGCCGTGCCTAGGGCAGTTAGCCCGGCGACAAGACCAAGGCCGCGAAATGAGCGTTTTGCTGAAAGCGCAGGGGCGATGGGGGGCATAGGCTTTTCCGTATCAGAATGACCACGATTATCTTCGAGAGCCTACGCGTCATTGGTGAATATGCGGTGAGGAAGAACGCGCGCTTTTCAGTCACGCGCGTGAAGGGGCCACAGCCAATTTCATAAAGTATTATGGATTGCTGCATTCTTCGGCAGTCAGAAAACAGCATTCATTGAAAGATTTTCATACCTGCTTTCAGGGCTCCTTCATCAAGGTCGCATACCCTGCTTCTGTCATTCACCTCTTTCCGAGGCGAGCCTATGGCAGGGCAATCCCCGCTCTCCATTGGTTCCGATCCGCTTCGCGCGGACCGGGCCCGCAGGCTCCCATGGAACGAAAGTATGGCTTTTTGGAAACGCGACGGGGACCAGGAGACCCAAATGTTACGAATTCGGCCTTTGGCCATTGTCATGAGCCTTGCCCTGGCGGCTGCCTCGGGCCTTGCTCTGCTGTCCTTCTTGATGATGCAGAATGCCTTTAGCGATGCGCGCAGCGCCTATCAGAACCAGCATCTTTCCTATCGTCTGGCCGATGAATTACGCCAGAGCTCGGACGACATCACACGCAATGCGCGTACCTATGTGGTGACGGGCGATCCGAAATGGGAAGACCAATTCCTTTCGGTGATCGGGATTCGCAATGGCGAAAAGCCGCGCCCGGTGGATTATCACCGCATTTATTGGGATTTCGTGGCGGCCACTGGCCGCGCACCGCGCCCGGATGGCGCGCGTATCCCGCTGCAACAGATGATGCGCGAAGCCGGCTTCTCGGAAGCGGAATTCGCGCTGCTGCGTCAGGCACAGCAGAATTCCGATGCGCTGATCCAGCTTGAAACGGTCGCCATCAACGCCGCCAAGGGTATTTTCGCAGACTCCGAAGGTAAATTCACTGTCCGGCGCGATCCCGATTTCGCCATGGCGCGTGATCTGATGCATGGCGCGGATTACCACCGCTTCAAGGCCGATATCATGGGCCCGATTGACCAATTCTATGTCGCCCTTGAAGAACGCCTGGCGTCCAGCATTCGTGCCGCGGAAGATCGGGTTGCCTATTGGCGTGCCCTCCTTGGCATCGCGGTCGCCATGATCCTCGCGGTTTCCGCTGCTGCCGCTTGGCTGCTGGTGCTGCGCATCTCCAAGCCGCTCGATCAGCTTTCCGGTTCCATGGATAGGCTTGCGAAGGGTGATCTTGGCGTTGGCATTCCGCATGCCAGCCGCGTGGATGAAATCGGCGACATGAGCCGCGCCACCACCATCTTCCGCGATGGCCTGGTGGAAACGGCGAAGCTGCGTGAGGCAGAAGCCAAGCGCGGCGCCGAACTAGAATCGGCACGCCGTGCCGCCATTCAGGAAATCGCCAATGACCTGGAAAAGGCCATCGGCCAATCCGTCACGGCGCTGTCCGACAATTCGGCGAAGTTGGTGGTGGAAGGCGGCAAGGTTGCTGGCACTACCGACACCGCGCTGACCCAGGCCCGCACCGCGGCGCATGAGGGAACGGAAGCCAATAACGGTATCCAAAGCGTCTCTGCTGCGGCGGAACAGCTTACTGTCGCAATCTCTGAAGTCTCGGCGCGCGTGAATGCCGTGGCGCAGACAGCGCGGAGTGCCGCTGATGAGGCTGATCGCGTCACCTCCTTGATTGATGGGCTGAATGCGGCATCGGTCAGGATCAATGACGTGACTGGGCTGATTGGGTCCATCGCGGCGCAGACCAATCTTCTGGCGCTGAATGCAACCATTGAATCGGCCCGCGCGGGTGATGCCGGCAAGGGCTTTGCCGTGGTGGCCTCAGAAGTGAAGAACCTGGCCGCGCAATCGGCCAAGGCGACTGAGGGGATTCAGGGCGAAATCAGCGCCATGCAATCCATCATTTCGGATGTGGTTGAAGTGATCCGCGAAATTGTGGGCCGCATCAGCCAGCTCAACAACGAAAACGGCGCCATTGCTGCGGCGGTGGAAGAACAATCCGCCACCACGGCGGAAATCGCCTCAAGCCTACGTTCAGCCGCTTCTTCGGTGGGTTCGCTGGAAGGCTCTATCGGTCTTGTTTCCACCATGACCGAGGATACCGGCAAGGCGATTGGCACCATCAACCACGCCACCAAGTCACTTGCTGATGAGGCGGTGCAGTTGCGTGGTGCCACGCAATCGCTGATCCAGCGCCTGCAAGCGGCCTAATTGGCGACATCAAAAAAAGCGCGGTCCGAGCTTTCGGGCCGCGTTTTTTATGGCATCAAACCGTGGAAATATCTGGCGCGTCGGGGTTCTTCATGCCGACAATATGATAACCGCTATCCACATGATGCACTTCACCGGTAACGCCGCCGGAAAGATCGGACAGCAAATAAAGCCCGGCGCCGCCCACTTCTTCGATCGTCACATTGCGCCTGAGTGGTGAATTATACTGGTTCCATTTCAGGATGTAGCGGAAATCACCAATGCCACTCGCAGCCAAAGTCTTGATGGGGCCGGCGCTGATGGCATTCACGCGAATGCCGGCTTCCCCCAAATCGGTCGCCATATAGCGCACGCTCGCTTCCAACGCGGCTTTGGCCACACCCATCACATTGTAGTGCGGTATCACGCGTTCGGCGCCCAGATAGGAAAGGGTCAGCTGTGCCCCGCCCGGCTTCATCAGCGCGGCAGCGCGGCGGCCCACGGCCACGAAGGAATAGCAGGAAATATCCATCGCCTGCAGAAAGGCATCGCGCGGTGTGTCCAGATAGCGCCCACGTAGGTACTGCTTATCGGCGAAGCCAATGGCATGAACCAGGAAATCGATCCCGCCCCAGGCCTTTTCCACCGCGCCAAAGGCGGCATCCATATCGGCGTCATCGGCCACATCACAGGGCACAACCAGGCTCGATCCCAGGCTTTCCGCCAAGGGGCGCACGCGCTTTTCCAGCGCTTCCCCCTGATAGGTGAAGGCAACCTCGCCCCCCTGAGCGGCGATTGCTTGCGCAATGCCCCAGGCGATGGAGCGGTCATTCGCCACCCCCATGATCAGGCCACGCTTACCGGCCATCAGGGTGCCTTTGGGGATGCTGGGTGCTGGTTCCGCGTCGTTCATCGGTAGAGGGACCATCTGGCTAAAACTAAGCGTTTCCTCTGCCATGGCACCGGATGCCGGGCAAGGGCCTTGCCCTTTCGCAAAGCGTCCCGATACAGGACATGACAAGGAGAACCCCATGGACGGCACCGTGACCACCACCGAAGACCCCTATGCCCTGTTTCAGGATTGGATGGCGGAAGCCACCAAGGGGGAGATCAATGACCCCAATGCGGTCTGCCTGGCGACCGCCACGCCGGATGGCAGGCCATCGGCGCGCATGGTGCTGCTGAAGGGCGTGGATGCGCGGGGCTTTGTTTTCTACACCAATCTGGATAGCCGCAAGGGCGGCGAATTGGCCGCCAATCCCTTTGCCGCGCTCTGTTTTCACTGGAAAACGCTCCAGCGCAGCATTCGCGTGGAAGGCCAGGTGGAAGCAGTGACCGAAGCCGAGGCCGATGCCTATTATGCCTCCCGCGCGCGGACGTCTCGGCTCGGCGCTTGGGCTTCCAAGCAATCCCGCCCGCTGGAAAGCCGCTTCGCTTTGGAAAAGGCAGTCGCCGAATATGGGCTGAAATATGCGGTCGGCGAGATCCCGCGCCCGCCCTTCTGGTCTGGCTTTCGCGTGCTGCCGGCGCGGATTGAATTCTGGCGCGATATGCCCTTCCGGCTCCATGAACGCCGCGTCTTTCACCGCGACGGCGCGGCTTGGCGGCTTGAGGCGCTCTATCCGTGAAGGCTTCGGGCCGCATTCCCCCCGCCCAGGCGGAGGTTGCGGCCTTCCTTGCCGGTTTGGCCGGCGCGGCGCCGATTGAAACCCATATCTCAGCGATTTTCGTCGGGCGGGATACCGCCTGGAAGATGAAAAAAGCGGTCGCCCTGGGGTTTCTGGATTTCAGCAGCTTGGAAGCGCGGGCGCGTTTCTGCCAGCGGGAATTGGAACTGAACCAGCCCGCCGCGCCCGGGATTTACCGCGATGTGGTCCCGATCACCCGCGCCCTGGATGGAAGCCTACAGGAAGGCGGCGATGGCGCGGTGGTGGAATGGGTGCTCCGCATGGCGCCAATCCCTGCCGAGGATTTCCTGGACGCAGTGGCAGCGCGTGGCGCGCTGACGCCAGAACTTCTGGATGGCTTGGGCGATTTGCTTTTCGCGCTGCATCAAGCGGCACCGCTCGTGACGGGGCTGCACGCCCCAGCGGCCATGGCGGAAGTGCTGGCCGTCAATCTGCGCGCCGCCCGCGCGGCAGGCTTGCCGGAAGCCGCCATCGCCCCGCTTGCCGCGCAGTTTCAGGCAGCACTTGTGCGGAGCGCCCCCTTGCTGGCGGCGCGCGCTGCAGAAGGGCGCATCCGGCGCTGCCATGGCGATTTGCATTTGGGCAATCTCTGTCTTTGGCAGGGCAAGCCCACCCCCTTTGACGCGCTGGAATTTGATGAGGCTTTGGCGCGGATTGATACCGGCTACGACCTGGCCTTTCTGCTGATGGATCTGGACCAGCAGGCGGGGCGCGCGGCGGCGAACCGTGTGTTGAACCGTTATCTGGCGCGCGCGGGCGATTATGGCGTGCTTGGCCCCTTGCCGCTTTGGCTTGCCTTGCGCGCCCTGGTGCGCGCGCATGTGGAAGCCGCGCGCGGGCGGGATGGTGTGCCGCTTTTGCAAGCTGCGGCTGGCTATCTGGCGCCGCCGCCGCCACGGCTGATTGCGGTCGGCGGGTTGCAAGGCACGGGCAAATCCACCCTGGCGCGCGGCCTGGCCCCCGCGCTTGGCCCTGCCCCCGGCGCCCTGCTGCTGCGATCCGATGAGCTCCGCAAGCGGCGCTTCGGGCTGGCGCCGGAAGCGCCCCTGCTACCCGAGGCCTATACCGAGGCCGTGAGCAGCGCCACACATGAAGAATTATTCACAATTGCCGAGGCCACGCTGCGCCAAGGCCATGCGGTGGCGCTGGATGCGATGTTTTTGGAACCGCGCCACCGGCTGAAGGCTGCGGAAATCGCAGCGCGTGTTGGCGTCCCGTTTCAGGGTTTTTGGCTTGAAGCGCCAATGGAAGTCTTGAAATCCCGTATCCTGGCGCGGCGCGATGATGCCTCGGACGCGACCATCGCCGTCCTGGAACGCGCCGCACAGGCCGATCCGGGTCAGATTGACTGGCACCGTTTGGATGCGGCGGACGATGCGCTGGCGGCGGCGCGGAAGGCCCTTGGCGTGGCGGGCTGAAATATGCGCTAATCCGCCCTATATCTGGGACGACGTAAAACAAGATCAAAACACTGAGGAGGCATGGCCATGGCCTATCGTCGTCTATTGTTGCCGCTGACCGGCACCGCTGCGGGTGAATCCGCGCTGGGCACTGCGCTGATCGCAGCGCGCATCTGGGGTGCGCATGTGCATTGCCTGCATGTGCGCGTGGATGCGCGGGATGTGGCGCCGCTCGCCGGGGAAGGACTTTCCGGCGCGATGATCGAGGAAATGATGGCCGCCACCGAACGCGAAAGCGGGGAGAGGGCGGATCGCGTGAAGAATTTGTTCCAGAAATTCACCGCCAATCTGGGCGATGTAACGCTGGCCGATAATCCCGACACTGCCGCGAAAACCGAAGGCCCCACACTGTCCTTCGAATCCATGGTGGGGCGTGAGGAAGATATCGTTGCGCAGCAATCGCGCCTTTATGACCTGGCCGTGGTGCCGCACCCGGAATCGGGTGAGGATGTCTCCAGCAGCGATGCGCTGCATGCCATCCTGTTCGATTCCGGCCGGCCCGTGTTGATTGCGCCGCGCACACCGCCCGCGGTGATTGGCACGCGGATATGTGTGGCCTGGAATGGTACGGCGGAAAGCGCGGCAGCCGTGGCGGCGGCGTTGCCCTGGTTGCATCATGCCAAGGCGGTGCAAATTCTCTATGCCGATGAATATCAACGGCGCGGACCGAAGGCGGAAGGCATTCAGGCTTACCTCCGCTGGCATGGCATTGCAGCGGAATTGATGCCCTTCAAGCCGCAAACCCGCGATGTGGGCGCGGGGCTTTTGGGCGCGGTGCGTGATTTCGGCGCTGATATGCTTTCCATGGGTGCCTATAGCCATTCGCGGCTTCGGCAATTGATCCTGGGCGGTGTGACGCGCCATGTGCTGGAGAATGCGGAAATTCCCGTGCTGATGTGCCGTTGATGGTTTTCCAGCCAGGTGGACAGACTTGGCTCGGAAATTCTTTGACGGCTACTAAGGAAAACCCATGATCGAACTCCGTTCCTTTGAAAGCCTGGGCAAGGCCAGTTTTGGTTGGCTCAATGCCAATCACCATTTCTCCTTCGGGCATTACCGCGATGCCGACCGCATGAATTGGGGGCGGCTGCGCGTTTGGAATGATGATGAAATCGCGCCGGGAAAGGGGTTCGACCCGCACCCGCATCGGGATATGGAAATCATCACCTATGTCCGGCAGGGCGCCATTACCCATAGGGACAGCATGGGCAATGAAGGCCGCACCGAAGCCGGCGATGTTCAGGTAATGAGTGCCGGTACCGGCGTGGTGCATTCGGAATTCAATCTGGAACCTGGTGTCACCACGCTGTTTCAGATTTGGATCATGCCGGACCGCACCGGCCTGCCGCCTTCCTGGGGGGCCAAGCAATTCCCCAAGGAAAAGCGCGAGGCGGGGTTTGAGGTTTTGGCATCAGGCCGGCCAGCCGATGCGTCATCTGGCGCGCTTGGCATCAATGTGGATGGCGCCGTGATGGCGGCCACACTCGCCAAGGGGCAAAGCCTGACGCAACCCTTGGCCGAAGGCCGAGCGGCCTACCTGGTGCTGGCGCGTGGTGCGGCGCAGGTGAATGGCGTGGAAGCGCGCGCGCGGGATGGGATCGCCATTCGGGCAGAGCCCGCCATCACCATCACCGCCAGCGAAGATGCTGAATTGGTAATGGTGGAAGTGGCAGATAGCTGACGGCTACTACCATTTCTTCCAGATCGGCCGATGTTGAAATGTCGACCGATTGTCGGAATGGCGATCCTGCCGATAATGCCGCGGCGGTTCCCAGGCCCGGTAACTGTGGCGATAGGGCCGGTGGGCATGGCCGCCATAGGGCGCATAGCCATAGCCACCGTAACCATAACCATACGAAGGCCTGTGATGGCCGTCGCTGGCCAGGCATCCGCCCAGCGTCAGCAACAACAGCAACAACAGCAACATCGAAAGCGGTAAGGTGATTAGACGCATCCGACACCCCCATTGATCCATCCCCGATCAAGGGAATGTCACCATGCATTCATGTCAGCCACTTGGCTGGATCAGGGCATTTTCATGATGTGAGTTTGATCAGCGCCGCACTTCAATCGCGCAGACCCGGATGAAATCGCGATCATCCAGCATCCAATCCTGCGCCCCGGTAAAGCGCGCCACGCCATCCGCGCCGAGCCGGCCTTCATAGCGCGCGCGATAATGAAAGCCGCGTCCCGAAGACCCGCCCTGCAACAGCAGCGTGCCATCGGCGGCTACGCGCCCTTCGCCCCTTTCCCAAGCACCCGTGCGCGCGCCAGAGGCAGAGAGCACCGGGCGTTCATACTTCGCCACGGCGCCATCCACGCGTATCGTGAATGGCGCGGCCAGCGGCGCTTGCGTGATGCCCTCCACGGCATCACAGGTCAGCCTTCCCTGCCAAACGCCATTGAAGCCTTGCGCCGCCAGAGGGCTGGCAGCGCAAAGCAAGATGGCAAGGAACAGAAAGCGGATCACTGATCCGCGTAGCAATGGGTCTCAGCCCCGCCACCCGGATGGGTCACCGCGCCAAGATAGGCTGGGCCCACAAGCTGCGCATATTTCCAGAGCACGCCGGAATTGTAATCGGTCTTGCGCGGCTTCCATTCGGCGCGGCGCTTGGCCAATTCCTCATCCGAAAGCGCTACATCAATGGTGCCCTTGTCGGCATCAATGATGATCTTGTCGCCATCGCGCAGCAGCGCAATCGGCCCGCCCACTGCGGCTTCCGGCCCCACATGGCCGATGCAGAAGCCGCGCGTGGCACCCGAAAAACGCCCATCGGTGATCAGCGCTACCTTGTCGCCCATGCCCTGACCATAGATGGCTGAGGTGGTGGAGAGCATCTCACGCATGCCAGGCCCACCCTTCGGGCCTTCATAGCGCACGATGATGATATCGCCCGGCTTATAGGCGCGCATTTCCACGGCCTTGAAGGCATCTTCTTCGCAATCGAAGCACAGCGCGGTGCCTTCGAAGCGAAGCTTTTCCATGCCGGCGATTTTCACAATCGCACCTTCCGGCGCCAGATTGCCATGCAAGGAGACAACGCCACCAATCGGGCTGATCGGATCGGAACAGGGGCGCACCACATCTTGATCCTTCGGCACGATCACTTCGCGGTGATTTTCCGCAATGGTTTTGCCGGTGACGGTCATGCAATCGCCCTTCACATAGCCGCCATCAATCAGCGCCTTGATGATGATGGGCACGCCACCAATGCGATGCACATCGGCCGCAACATAGCGCCCGCCTGGCTTGAGGTCCGCGATATGCGGGGTCTTGCGCATGATTTCCGCCACATCCTGCAAGGTGAAGCGGATGCCGGCCTCATGCGCCATGGCGGGCAGATGCAGCGCGGCATTGGTCGAACCACCGGTGGCGCCGACAATCGCCGCCGCGTTATGCAGGGAATCAAGCGTTACGATATCGCGCGGGCGGATATTGCGGCGGATCAGTTCCACAACGGCCTTGCCCGATTCCACCGCCCAACGATCACGATCTTCATCCGGCGCCGGCGCGCCAGCCGAAAACGGCAGCGCAAGCCCGATCATTTCCGAAACGCAGGCCATGGTATTCGCCGTGAATTGGCCGCCGCAAGCGCCCGCACCTGGGCAGGCATGGCGTTCCAGCTCATCCAATTCCTCATCAGACATGCCGCCGGCGGCATGCTTGCCGACGGCTTCAAACACATCCAGCACGGTCACGTCCTGGCCATGATGCTTGCCCGGCATGATGGACCCGCCATACATGAAGACAGACGGCACATTCAGCCGGATCATGGACATCATAACGCCGGGCAGGGATTTGTCGCAGCCCGCAATGCCGACCAGCGCATCATAGCAATGCCCGCGCATCGTGAGCTCAATGGAATCCGCAATGGTATCGCGTGACGCGAGCGAGGATTTCATGGATTGATGGCCCATCGCGATGCCATCGGTCACCGTGATGGTGGTGAATTCGCGCGGCGTGGCGCCGGCTTCCTTCACGCCGATCTTCGCCGCCTGTGCCTGGCGCGACAGCGAGATATTGCAGGGTGCGGCTTCATTCCAGCAGGAAGCGACGCCTACCAGCGGCTGCGCAATTTCCTCAGCCGTCAATTCCATCGCGTAGTAATAGGAACGATGCGGCGCGCGTTCCGGCCCCATGGTGGTGTGCCGGCTCGGCAGTTTTGATTTGTCCCATTTCGTCATCGTGACTTTCCTCCTGAAACAATGGCTAACTCAATTAGCCAATCGCGTATAAAAAACCTACACCGACCGCGAGCCCGATCAGGGCCGCGATGAATTGCGCCACCGCGCGGCTCAGCGGGGCACCACCCAAATTCAGCCGCGCCAAACCATTGGTTAGCAGCACCGTCACGCCCACAAAAAGCGAGATGGCCGCGAATAGGCTGAGCGTGCCACCTTCAAACATGCCCTACCCAGCAATCCGCGCCAATGCGGCATCAAGCCGTGCGATTTCCGCCTGCCAGGCAGCAAGCCTTTCGCGGTTTTCCTCCACGATCTCAACGGGCGCGCGAGAGACGAAAGTCTCACTGCCGAGTTTGGCTTCAACCTTTTGCACTTCGCCTTCGATGCGCGTGCGTTCCTTGGCAAGGCGGGCGCGTTCGGCGGCGAAGTCAATAACATCGGCCAAGGGCAGCATCAGCGTGGTTTCATCCAGCACGGCCTGAACAACGCCCTTGGGTGGGTCACCGCTCAAAGCGCGGATTTCGCTCGCGCGGCCCATGCGATGGATGGCATCGGCCCAGCGTTCGGCGCGCGCCAGGCTCTCGGGCCGGGCACCCGCCATCAACAGCGGCACGGTGATGGAAGGGGCGACATTCATCTCGGACCGCACGGTGCGCATTTCGGAGATCAGCCGCACCACCCAATCCAGTTCCGCGCGCGCTTCCGCTGCATCGGCAACCTGCATGGCTTCCGGCCAGGGGCTACGGATCAGGCTACCCTCAGCGCCATAGCCCATGCGGTGCCACAGCTCCTCAGTAATGAAGGGCATGACAGGATGCAGCATGCGGAGAATCACGCCCAACACATGCGCGGCTGTCGCCTTCACTTCATTCTTGTCAGCGCCATCCGGGCCGTTCAGCACGGGCTTGGCGAATTCCAGGAACCAATCGCAGAAATCATTCCAGGCAAAGCGATAACAAGCCTTGGCATAATCATCGAAGCGGAAGCCTTCCAATGCGGCATTCGCTTCGGCCAGAGCCGCATTGGTCGTATCCAAAATCCAGCGCGAAAGTGGCAGCTTGGCCGAAGCCGGATCAAACCCGGCCACCGGCGCAATGCCATTCATTTCGCAAAACCGCGACGCATTCCAGATCTTCGTCCCAAAGGACCGATAGCCCTCCACGCGCTGGCGCCCCAGCTTGATATCGCGCCCCGGCCCTGCCAGGGCGCAGAGCGTGAAGCGCATCGCATCCGCGCCATAGGCATCCACCAATTCCAGCGGGTCCATCACATTGCCGCGAGATTTGGACATTTTCTGCCCCTTTTCATCGCGCACCAGCCCATGGATGCAGACCGTCTTGAAGGGCACTTCACCCATGAAATGAATGCCCATCATCATCATCCGGGCGACCCAAAAGAAGATGATGTCAAAACCCGTCACCAGCACATCGCCGGGATAGTATTTCGCAAGCTCAGGCGTTTTCTCGGGCCAGCCAATGGTCGAAAAGGGCCAAAGCGCGCTGGAAAACCAGGTATCCAGCACATCATCATCGCGTGTCAGCGCCACCGCATGACCGAATTTCGCGCGCGCCGCTGCCTCGGCTTCTTCTTCGGTATGAGCGACGAAAACCTCGCCATCCGGCGCATACCAGGCAGGGATCTGGTGGCCCCACCAAAGCTGGCGAGAAATACACCAGGGCTGGATATCGCGCATCCAGGCGAAGAAGGTGTTTTCCCATTGCTTGGGCGTGAAGACCGTCTGCCCCGACTCCACCGCGCGAATGGCGGGGGCAGCGAGTGTCTTGGCATCCACATACCATTGCATCGTGAGCCGCGGTTCAATCGGCACGCCAGACCGATCACCATGCGGCACCATATGCGTGTGCGGTTCGATCTTCTCGACCAGTTCCAGTTCTTCCAGCCGTGCGACAATCGCCTTCCGCGCCGCGAACCGATCCTGCCCCGCCAGGCCGCGCACAAAAGCGTGATCTGCAACGCCATCAGCCGCGGCAAAATGCGCGGTCACTTCTTCCAGCATCACGCGCCCTTCGGCATCCAGCACGGATGGCATGGGCAAATCATGGCGCCGCCCGACCTCAAAATCATTGAAGTCATGCGCGGGCGTGATCTTAACGGCGCCCGATCCTTTTTCCGGATCGGAATACTCATCCGCCACCACCGGAATGGCGCGGCCCAGCAGCGGCAGGATCACGCGCTTGCCGATCAAATCCTTGAAGCGCGCATCATCGGGATGCACGGCAACGGCCGTATCGCCCAGCATGGTCTCTGGCCGCGTTGTCGCCACCACCAGGAAGCGCCCCGGCGCACCTTCCACAGGGTAGCGCAAATGCCAAAGGCTGCCCTTCACTTCCTTGCTTTCGACTTCCAGATCGGAAATCGCAGTGAGGAATTTCGGGTCCCAATTCACCAATCGCTTGTCACGATAGATGAGGCCTTGGGCGTGCAGCGTCACGAATACTTCGCGCACCGCGGCAGAAAGTCCCTCATCCATCGTGAAGCGCTCACGCGGCCAATCGAGCGATGCGCCAAGCCGGCGCAATTGCCGCGTGATGGTGCCGCCCGATTCCGCCTTCCATTCCCAAACGCGCTTCAGAAAAGCCTCGCGCCCCATGCTGCGGCGGTCCGGCTGCTTCTGTTCGGCCAGCAGGCGTTCCACCACCATTTGAGTCGCGATGCCGGCATGGTCCGTGCCCGGCTGCCACAGCGCATCGCGCCCCTGCATGCGCCGCCAGCGGATCAGCACATCCTGCAAGGTATTATCCAGCGCATGGCCGATATGCAGGCTGCCCGTCACATTCGGCGGCGGGATCATGATGGTGAAGGGGCGCGCCGGGCTTTCCGGACGGGCGGAAAAAGCGCCTGACGCTTCCCAGCCTTCATAGAGGCGGGGTTCAATCGCGGCGGGGTCAAAAACCTTGTCGAGCATGCTGCTTCCCTTCCCCGCCCCGGGGCGTTACGTCAAGGGCAAGCGCGTGTTCTAAGCCATAACACGCTGCAAAACATCAAAGCTTCGGGAAGCCGCCATGTTCCATCGCCGCGCCGTGATCGCCAGCCTATCCGGGCTTTGCCTTGCCGCACCGGCCATCGCCCAGGCGCCCGCTTGGCCGAATGGGCCGATCCGTATCATCGCCCCCTTCCCGCCTGGTGGTAGCGTGGACACCATCACGCGCTTGCTCCAGCCGCGGCTGGCGGGCGAGCTTGGCGTGCCCGTCGTGGTGGAAAACCGCCCCGGCGCTTCGGGCGCTTTGGGCACTCAGGCTGCGGCGCGTGCGCCGGCTGATGGCAATAGCTGGGTCATGGTATTTGATACCCACGCGGTGAACCCCTTTCTGATCCCCAATCTTGGGTTTGATACGGAACGGGATTTCGCGCCGATCATGCTGATTGGCACCGCACCCATGATCATCACGACGCATAATTCCCGCCCCTGGCAGAATTTGCGGGAAGTGATCGCGGCGGCCAGGGAAAAGCCCGATACGCTGACCTACGGGTCCATCGGCAATGGCAGTCTTGCGCATTTGACCATGACGCTCATGCAAAAGGCCGGCGATTTCCGGGTGGTGCATGTGCCCTATCGCGGTGGTGGCCCAATGAGTGCCGCAGCGGCTGCCGGCGAATTGGATATGCCCATGGCGACCAATGCCGGGCTTGGCGGCCAGGTGGGGCGGACGCTGCGCCCCTTGGCGCAAACCGGGGCCAAGCGTTCGGCGCTATTTCCTGATTTGCCGACGGTGGCGGAACAGGGCCTGCCCGGCATTGATGCCCTGGCCTGGTGGGGCCTGCTGGCGCCGGCGCGGGTGCCGGAGGCGATCCAGCGGCGCTTTCACGCGGCCCTGGTCAGGGCCTTGGCCGAAACCGAATTGCGCGCCCGGTTGACCGGGCCTTTGGGCATTGATGTGGTGGGCTCAACGCCCGAGCAATTCCGCAGCTTCCTCAGGGCACAAATGGCGCTTTGGGGGCGTGTGGTGCAGGAAAACAATATTCGGTCTGATTAGGCCGCCCGCATCACGGCAAAGCGCGATTGACGACCCGTTCGATTTCGGCACGCACTAGGCGTTCCACCAAGGGCGGCAGGTGGGTATCAAGCCAATCCTTCAGGATTGGGCGAATTTCTTCCCGCACCAAATCCTCAATGCTCGGCCCACCGCGATAGACCTGCGACCCGCGCTCAGAACTGACCGCACGCAGCAATGACCCGACCGAGGCTGCCGCAGCAGCGGCAGCGGCTGGGGCAATAAGGCCCGAGGCATCATCCATGGCCATGCGTGGCGCTGACGCTGCCTGAACCGGTGGTGACACGAGCATGTCGGCGGTCAAATCAAGGGGCTCCGGCCCTGACCGCGCCGCCGGTGGCGGTGGCGGTGGCGGTGGCGATGGCGATGGCGCAATCGGCGGGGGTGCGAATTCGGGCGCCGGCGCCCTGGGCGGTGGTGGCGCCTCAGGCTCCTCAGCGGTTGGTGTTTCGGGCTGGGCGACTTCCGCCACCTCTGCAGCCTGGGCCGCCGCCTCATCCTCATTCAGGATGCGGCGGATGGACGCCAGGATATCATCCATGGATTGATCCTGCCCCCCGGCGGGGGGCGGGGCGGTGCCGCTCATGGTGTTCCTCTCGAAGGCGCACGGGGCGCCGTGGGGGCAGTTGCAGCCGCAGGCCGGGCCGCAACGTCACTATAATCCCCAGTTCCAACCCAAAGGTTACGAACCGCCTGATGATAGGCCTTCGGGTCGTAAAGCTGAACAGGCAGCCCAAGATCCTGCGCTGTGAGGCGACCGATCGTCGCGGTCAGCGCATAGGAAGCATTGATCAGGGTTGCCAGCGCCTGCACCAGGCTGACACGGGCATTGAGCAATTCCTGCTCGGCGTTCAGCACATCAAGGGTTGTGCGGCTACCCACAACCGCTTCCCGCTGCACGCCATCAAGCGCGATTTCCTGGGCCCTGATCTGGGCGCGGACACTTTCCACCTGGGCGCGGGCGGTGCGCAACGTTTCCCAAGCCTGGGCGGCCTGCTGGCCGGCGAGCCGCCGCGCGTCTTCCACCAATTGGCGCTGCTGCTGCGCCTGCTGGCGCGCCTGGCGCACCGCGGAATGTTCCGCACCACCCTGATAAAGCGGGACGGAAAGATTGGCGGTAACTTGCGAACCGGTCTGCCTTGTGCCGCGATTGACGCTATTGTCTACCCGAAAAGTCTGCCCCTGCACGCTGACCGTCGGTAAAAGTGCACCGAATTGCAGGTCTATATTCTCGATCGCCGCGGCCTCATCAAACATGGCGGCAATGACGGTCGGGTTATTGCTGCTGGCCTTTTGGACCGCTTCCTGCGCGGAACGCACTGGCGGAATCAGCGGCTGCGGGGGTGTCACCGTATTGGGTGCCATGCCGATCAGGCGCTGGAATACCGCACGTGAGGATTCCCGATTGCCGTCCGCCTGTTCCAGCGAGGCCCGGGCACCGGCTAGGCGCGATTCCGCTTGCGCGACATCGGTGCGCGTGATTTCACCAACACGAAAGCGTTCATTGGTGGCCTGCAATTGCCGCATCAGCACCTGAACATTGTTCGTGTTCAGGCGCACAACTTCAGTATCCCGGATCACCGCGACATAGGATGCAACGGAATCCAGCAATACCTGCTGTTCTGACGCAATCAGGCGCGAACGCTGGGCATAAATCTGATTTTCCGCGCGCCGAGTTCCGGCCACGGTCCGACCACCGCGATAGATGGGCTGCGTGACAGCCCCGGTCATGTTGCCCGTATTGCGCTCAACATCTGTGAAGGTCGAATATGGGCCGTTGGCGCCATTTACCCGCGACCGCGTCGTGGCATCCGTATAGCCGCCCGCAGCTGAGAAGGTGACGCTCGGCCTCCAGCCGGCTAGGGCCTGAGGCAGGTTTTCGTCAACCGCGCGCAGCTGCGCGCGTGCGGCAAGAAGCGCAGGGTTATTGGCATAAGCCGCCGCCAGGGCTTCCTGAAGGGTTTGCGCACCCGCAGAGGCAAGCGGCGCCATGGCCAGCGCCGCAGACATAAAAAGCGATGCACGAAAACTTCTCATCAAGTGCAACCCCCAAGCCCCGGTGCACATACCAGGGCGACCCCCACCCCGAAACCTCCAGGATGGCTATTTCATAAGGTTACAGCATGCGCATGCGGTTGCGCCAGCCCAAGATTGAATACAACCAAAGCGCGCCTAAAATGCGAAGCTGGGTTTTGGCTGAAAAGCAGGCAGCGGCGCGGCGTGGGCCTCAAACGCCGTGCGCGGCGTGAAGCTGCCGCCAATATGGCGCACCAGCGTGGCCCGTGCTGGCGGCCCCCCGGTAGTGACCAGCGCGACCAGCCGGCCGCCTTCAGCCAGCAGCGTTTCGATGGGGCGCGGAATGGCAGCGACACCGCCTTCAATGATGATCACATCAAAGGGACCAAGTCCCGCCGGCGGATGGGCGGGGTCTTCGCGCAGCAGGCGGACAGAAGCTTCGGGAAGGCAGCGCGCCAAGCCAGCCTGCGCCAGGCCAAGCAGCACCGGGTCATTTTCAAGCGCGGTCACGTTGGCGCCCATGGCTGCGAGAACGGCCGCGCCATACCCACAGCCCGCGCCCAGCAATAGCGTCCGGTCCCCGCGGCGGAGCTCGGCCAGTTGGAAAAGCCGCGCCATCACCATGGGCTGCATCAGCGCCCGCCCACCCGGCAGGGGCACATCCGCATCCGTATAGGCGCGTGGGGCAAGATCGGGCGGGATGAACGCTTCTCGCGCCAAGTCGCCAAAGGCAGAGAGAATCCGCGGATCCTGCACCTGGTTCGGCCTCAATTGGCCATCCACCATGAAACGTCTGGCGCGCGCGAAATCCATCATGCCGTTCCTTCAACCCTCATTGGCACCTTTATAGGTCCGTGAGTGCCCGGGCGCCAAGGTGGTGCTTGACCCGGAACGGGCGCGGCCCGATAGAGAAAGCGTGAGGTCCGGTGGCCGAGTGGTCAGGCAAGGGTCTGCAAAACCCTCTACAGCGGTTCGATTCCGCTCCGGACCTCCAGGGTGCTTTTTTGTGAAGCCGCAGGGCTTTGACATAAGGCGCTGCGCTGCTATTAGGCGCGCCGGCTCCTGTTCCCCGATAGCTCAGCTGGTAGAGCGCGGGACTGTTAATCCCTAGGTCGTTGGTTCGAGTCCAACTCGGGGAGCCAAGAATTTCAATCCCTTAGATGATCACCGATCTACGTTAAATCATGGGCAGCCTTTCCGTGATGCATCCTATGGTGCCAGCAGGGTCGGGCTCGAAGGCCTTGATTGTCTGTCCTTCTGGCTTGGTATTGCGCGGTTGCCGGAGGTAACTTCGCTCATCTCATGGATATCTAAGGTAGCTTGTGCATTCTTTTAGCAGCCTGTCTGAACCGAGTAGAATGATTTGGCGGCTAGGGACATTTGACCAAACAGAGGTTTATTGTAGGTCCGGTGGGCGAATGTGAACCGGACAAGCACTAGACTGAGTAGGTGGAGCAATTTTCCGATGCACTGCCACACTGCGACGATGGACCGTTCATCAATTTCTCTGAGTAGTGTCTTGAGTGTCGCCAAGACCGCCTCGATAGGATTAAGGTCCGGCCTTCAGGGCGAAGGGATAGGGTATGGTATCCTCGAACAGAATGACCCAGCGCAACATTTGGTCTGACATTGTGTGACAACGCATACGCCTGCGTTCACGGTCGAGCTTATTCTTCCTTGTGCTGAACAGCATCACCTACGGCTTACGCCCGGTGGATGACCCTCGAACCCTCAAAGGTGACTGGTTATATCATCACACAACGAGAATGCCCCATCTGAGGTCCCGTCTTACCCACAGTAAATTCACGTTCATGCAGATCATTAGGAATACGCACGAGCCATCCTTGGTGGTCCCTCTCCCCTCCAGTAGTTTGGCGTAGATTTCACGCCCTTTCTGAAACTTCCGAATCAGGAAAATTCAGTATGACTTTGAAGCGCTGGGTGCGCATTGCTGCTTGCTTGACTTTGGTGATCAAAACATAGTGAAAACTACGCGAGATGAATGAGCAGCAGAAAAATCCACCCGGCGAAGCGGCCACAGGCAAAAAGCACGCGGCATCTACGCTCATGAAGCTTTGGGGCAGTCTTCAGGCCGCCCTTTTCGCCGTGGCGCCAGTTATCATCCTGGTGCTGCTGATTGTCCTGATCGTTCGTGAAATCAATCAGGATTCGATCGAAGTGGCCCCCATCCAGGTTCCCGCTCGGCTTGCGGAAACCGGCCTGACGGCCGAGGTGGTGGCGCTGCGCCTGCTTGACCAGATTGCCGCGGCGGAACGGGTGGTGACATCCGAAAGGGTGGTGCGCCCGCATGTGGAACTTGTTGGCCAAAAGCCTGATTTCAACGTTCCCATCGCTGGCATTTCGCTGCGTGCCCTGGCGGATATTGCACGCAATCTTTTCGGCATCGCGCCGCGCCGCGTCTCCGGGGAAATCATTCTGGATGAGGATAAGCTCAAGCTCAGACTGCGTCTCGCGGGGCAGGGGCAGATTGCCGATATCGGCGGTTTCGCCCTGAATGAGGTGGATGCGCTGCTCGCCGCTGGCGCACCAGAGGTTTGGCGGATAATTTTCCCAAAGCTTTACGCTTGGCACCTTGCGCAGACCCTTGGGGTGGAAACCCAGGTGCGTGAGCGACTGACACGCATGCTGCTGCTGGATGGGCTGGACCCAGATGCGGAACGCACGGTGCGGGCGCTGATCGGGCGTTCCTTCCTGCGGTCCGGTCGGGGTGAGGAAGCCTATGCGATATTCTCTGCCCTGGTTGCGAATAACCCCAATGATGGTGGCTTTGTTTATGGCCGCGGCCGCGCGCAATTCCTGCTTGGCCGGCTGGATGCCAGCATGGAAGATTATATGCGCGCGCGGCAAATGGACCCTGCCGCCTTCTGGATCCATACCGGCATCGCACAAGTGATACGCGCGCGGGGTGAGTACGCGAAAGCCCTGGAAGAAATCGAAAAGGGCCTGGCCTTGAGGTCTGACGACCCCACCGCCTTGACCGAAAAGGGCGAAATCATGCTCCGCCTTGGTCGTAGCCAGGAAGCCTTGAAGCTGGTGCAGGATGCGCTGGTCTATGACCCCTATAGCCCGGCAGCGCAATTATTGCTCGGCCGGCTGCGCCTTGCGCAGCATGATGGCAGGGGCGCGCTGGAAGCCATGACCGAAGCGACACGCCGCGCCCCAACATCCATGGATGCCCATTTGGGCCTGGCCGAAGCTTTGCTGAGCATTGGCCGCACGGCAGAGGCGGAAGCGAGCCTGAATAAGGTGCTCAGTTTCGGGCCGGTGCCGGCACGGCTGGAGGGCCAGGTTGTGCGCATGAGAAGTGCTTTCAAGGAAATTGGCGATCCTGCAAACTGAAACACGCGGCCCAGGAGGCGGCCGATGCGCGCTGATATTCAAGGGCTATAGCCTCCGCCATCAAATTCGATCACGCTACATCCCAAGCCAAGACCAGACGGGAGAATGCCGGCATGCCAACCACCCTGATCCGCAAGGCCGATCTGATTGTCGCCTGGGATGCGTCTGAAAAATCCCATAACTATCTGCCCGATGCAGATATGGCCTTCACCGATGGCGTGCTGCGTTTTGTCGGACGGCATTATGAAGGCCCCGCTGATGAGGTGATGGATGGCAAGGGCCTGATGATCATGCCGGGCCTGGTGAATATCCATTCCCATCCTTCTAGTGAACCGATGAATAAGGGCTTGCTGGATGAGATCGGCTCACCCGGGCTCTATAATTCATCGCTTTATGAATACATGCCGATCTTCCGTGCGGATGCGGAAGCAGTGCCGCATTGCGTGCGGGTCGCACTTTCCGAATTGATGCTTTCGGGTGTGACCACGCTGGCAGATTTGTCCATGGCGCATCCAGGCTGGCTTGATCTGCTGGCGGAAGCGGGGATGCGGGTTTGTGTGGCGCCCATGTTCCGGTCAGCGCGCTGGTACACCAAGAATGGCCATGTGGTGGAATATGAATGGGATGAAAAAGCCGGCGAAAAGGCCATGGAAGAAGCGTTGCGCCTGGTGGAGCGCGCTGAACAGCATGAATGCGGCCGGCTTTTCGGCATGGTGGTGCCGGCGCAGATTGATACCTGCTCAGCGGGGCTTCTGAAGGATAGCCGGGCTGAGGCCAATAAGCGCGGGTTATCCTGGCAGGTGCATGCGGCGCAATCCGTGGTGGAATTTCATGAAATCACGCGCCGGCACGGCACCACGCCGATCGGATGGTTGGATTCTCTTGGTCTGCTTGGGGAACGCGCGATCATCGGCCATGGGATTTTCCTGGATGATCATCCTTCCACGCGCTGGCATACCGAAACTGATCTGAAGCGGCTGGCGGAAACCGGCACCACGGTTGCGCATTGCCCGACGGTTTTTGCGCGCCGCGGCATCGCTTTGCGTGATTTGGGGCGTTACATGCGCAATGGCGTGAATATGGGGATCGGCACGGATACCTATCCGCATAATATGCTGGATGAAATGCGGCTGGCCGCGCATATCGCGCGCACCCAGGCGAATTCACCGCGCACGCTGCGCACGACGGATTTGTTCAATGCTGCGACCATTGGCGGGGCGACTGCGCTGGGGCGTGATGACATTGGCCGGCTTGCGGTGGGCTGCAAGGCGGATTTCTCCTTGGTGGATATCACCCACCCCATGATCCGCCCGGCCTATGACCCCATTCGCAGCCTGATCTACGCGGCGGGCGACCGCGCCTTGAAGGCGGTATTCGTGGATGGCCGCAAGGTTGTGGAAAATGGCGAAGTGCTGACCATGGATTATCGCCAGGCGGCGGAGCACCTACATGAAGCCCAGCAGCGCGTGATTGGGAATGTGCCAAAACAGGATTGGGCGCATCGCCAGGCCGAACAAATCGCGCCGCCTACCTTCCACTGGTCTTGAAGCGCGGGCTGGCAGGCGCTTCAATCCCGGATAACATAGCCCTTAGGAAACAGGAGCCTTGCCCATGACCGATATCGTGATCCGTGGCGGCGTTGTGGTGGATGGCACGGGGGCCGCGCCGCGCGAAGCGGATGTGGCCATGGCCGGTGGGCGCATCACCGCCATTGGCCAAGTGCCGGAACGCGGCGCCTCTGAAATTGACGCGCGCGGCAAGCTGGTGACACCCGGCTTTGTGGATATCCATACACATTATGATGGGCAGGCCGTGTGGGATTCGCATCTGGCGCCTTCCGCCTGGCATGGCGTGACCACCGCGGTGATGGGCAATTGCGGCGTTGGCTTCGCGCCCTGCCGTGCTGCGGATCGCGATAAGCTGATCGAATTGATGGAAGGCGTGGAAGATATCCCCGGCCCCATCCTACATGAAGGCTTGAATTGGGCCTGGGAAAGCTTCCCCGAATATCTGGATGCTTTGGCCGCGCGCCCGCGCGATATAGATATCTGCGCCCTGCTGCCACATGGCGCGGTGCGTGTGCATGTGATGGGTGAACGCGCGCTGAATTTGGAGAACGCCAATCAGGCAGATATCGCCGCCATGCGCGCCATTACCGCCGATGCGGTGCGCGCTGGTGCCTTTGGTGTTTCCACATCCCGCACCATCAGCCACAAGACGCTGAAGGGCGACCCGACCCCGACTTTGCGCGCGCAGGAAGATGAGCTGCGCGGTCTGGCGCAAGGCCTGCGCGAAGGCGGTGGTGGCTTGCTGGAACTGGTATCCGATTGGAACACGCCGGACCCCGCCACTGAATTCGCCATGGTGCGCCGTGTGGTGGAAGCGACCGGTCAGCCGGTGGTGTTTTCGCTGACAGCGCGGCATGACCGCACGGAAGCCTGGAAGGAATTGCTCGCACTTTCCGATGGCGCGGCAGCGGCTGGCCTGCCGATCCGCCCGGTGTTTCCACCGCGCCCGATTGGCATTCTGCTGGGGCTGGAAGGCAGCCAGAACCCGTTTTCCGGTTGCCCAAGCTATAAGGAAATCGCGCATCTATCCGCCGCTGATCGCGCCGCCGCTATGGCGGAACCGGGAAGGCGCGCGCGTATCCTTTCGGAAGATCGTATTACGGGCAGCAATTTCCCGCTGATCTCGCGCCTTGCTTTTGAACGCATGTTCCCCTTTGGCGATCCGCCGGATTACGCGCCGCCCGCTTCGGCTTCCATCGCCGCCATGGCCGCGCGGGAAGGGCGGAAGGCCGAGGAAATCGCTTACGATCTGCTGATCGCCGATGATGGGCGCGGCTTCATCTTCGCGCCGCTCACGAATTTCGCCGATTATACGCTTTCAGCGAGTGCGGAGTGTCTCCGCCATCCCAATGCCATTGCTGGGCTTTCCGATGGCGGCGCGCATGTGGGGTTTATTTCTGACGGGTCCTTCCCGACCTTCCTACTTTCTTATTGGGCGCGGGATGCGAAGGAGGCTGTCTTTCCCGTTGAAGAAATGATCCGCCGCCTGACATCTGACACGGCGCGCGCGGCTGGCTTGCATGATCGCGGCATTCTGCGCGCAGGCATGAAGGCAGATGTGAATGTCATTGATTTAGCCGCGCTGAAGCTGCAAGCGCCGCGCATGGTGCGCGATTTGCCGGCGGGCGGGCGGCGCTTGCTGCAAAAGGCCGATGGTTATGTCGCGACCATTGTGAATGGCGCGGTGACCTATCGGGATGGTGTGGCGACAGGGGCGCTGCCGGGGCGGTTATTGCGGGCGGGACGGGGGGCCTAACTGCCTTTCCCCCGCGCTTCCAGCAAGCGCACCAAAGCCGCATCACGCCACGCCGCAAGATCACGCGTGGAGGCACCCTTGGTGCCTTCCGCGACCCCTTCCGCCAATACGCGCTGCAAATCCGCATCCACACTGGGATGCCCCAGATCATCCCACCAGCTTGTCACCGCCGGCAGCAAATGGTGCAGGAAATGCGCCATGCCACCTTCTCCGCCCGCCAGATGGAAGGTGGTATGCGGGCCCATCAATGCCCAGCGCAGCCCAGGGCCTTCGCTGATGGCGGCATCCACATCGGCAACACTCGCGACCCCTTCCGCCACCAGATGCACCGCTTCGCGCCATAGCGCCGCCTGCAAGCGGTTCGCCAAATGGCCGGGCACTTCCTTCTTGATTTCGATCGGGTATTTGCCAATCGCGCGATAGAATTCCATCGCCGCCTGCACTGCCTCAGGGCTGCCCTTGGCGCCGCCCACAACCTCAACCAAGGGGATCAGATGCGGCGGGTTGAAGGGGTGGCCGATCACCACGCGTTCCGGGTGCGCGCAAAGCTCTGACAAGCGGCTGGCCAGCAGGCCGGAAGTGGAGGACGCAATCACCACATCCGCCGGCAAAGCGGCATCAAGGCGCGCGAGCAAGGGCTGCTTCACATCCAGCCGCTCAGGCGCGCTTTCCTGCACAAAATCTGCCCCAGCCACGGCTGCCACGGGGTCCGCTTCAAAGCGCCAGGCATTGGGGTTGGCATCCGCCTTGCCACCAAGCCGCATCAGGATGGGCCAGGCATTTTCCACCATGCGGCGGATCAGGTCCGGCGCGCCGGGGGAAGGGTCGCTTGCCGTCACACTCAGGCCACGGCTCAGGAAATAGGCCGCCCAGGAAGCGCCAATGGTGCCCGCGCCAATCACCGCGACATGTTTGATATCCTGCCTCATGCTTCGATCCTCCGTTGCTTGGCGCCAGCCTAACCGGAAAAGCCGTGCCCTGGCCATGCTGCCCGGCCAGGGTTAGCGTTACAGGATAAGGAGAACGCCCATGCAGGAATTGATCGCGCGCATGAATGCGCTGTGTGACGCTCAGCCCTTCACGACAAGCTGGTATGTGAAGGATCTGGTGACCGGCCAGGAAGCGGATCGTGCTGGCGATATGGTGCTGCCATCCGCCAGCACGCGCAAAACCTCGATCCTCATGCACGCCTTGTCGCGTGTGCATGAAGGCGCGCTGAAGCTTGATGAGCCCTGCACCATTGAAGCGCGCCTGCAGGAAGGGGTGGATAGCGGCACGTATCAATATATGTCGCCTGGCTGTGTCATTCCTTTGCGCGATGCTTTCGTGAATATGATCATCACCAGCGACAATGTCTGCACACAGCTTGTGCTGGAAAGGCTGGATCGTGATGCGCTGAATGCCTGGTGCAGCCGCATCGGCATGAAGGGCACGACACATCGGGTGAATTTCCCACCGGCCGGCCTCACCTGGGATCACCCGATCGAAGCGGTGGCCAGCACCACGGCGCATGATCAGGGCATTCTGCTGGACAAGATGCTAAAGGGCGCCGCAGATGCGGGCGCGGCAGCGGAACTCGGCGCCAGTATGGAGCTTTGCCAGCTGGGGCTTGATATTCTGTCCTGGCAGAGGCTCCGTAACCTCATCCCCTCCATGCTGCCAGGCAAGACCAAGGTTGCGCATAAAACTGGGCGTGGGCCGCGCGGGCGCATGGATGCAGGCGTGGTGTATCGGGGCAATACGCCGCGCTTCATCATCAGTGTTTTCACGGATAAGGTGCCAGAGACCTTGCCGGATGGCATGCCGGGTTATACCGCTGCCTTCGCCACCGCTGGGCGGCTGACACGTTTGTGCTGGGATGCAATGCCATGACCGATGCTGAATTTGATGCGGCGATTGCCGCGCTTTCCCCTTGGGTGGGGCGGACGCGTATTGTGGAAGATGAAATCGGGCTTTCATCCGCACGCCGCATCGCCGGCATGCTGGATATGGACCCGGCTTCGATCACGCAGGGCATGGCGCTGCCGCCGCATTGGTTCAGCATGTTCTTCCCCGATATCGCCAAGCAATCCGATATCGGCCCGGATGGTCACCCGCATAAGGGCGTGTTTCTGCCGCCCATTCCGCTGCCGCGCCGCATGGGTGCTGGCCGGCGTGTGACAATCAATGGCCAGCTTGTGGTGGGGGAAGCCGCGATCAAAAAGGCCGAGGTCGCGGCGATTGTGCCAAAGCATGGCCGCACCGGGCGCATGGCGGTGCTGACCATGCGGCATACCATCGAAAGCCGTGGGCAAGTCATTGCCGTTGAAGAATTTGACGCGATGTATCGCGATGCCACACCGCCTGGGCAGAAAACCACCGCGACGCCGCCAGTGCCCGCGCCGGAAAACGCGGCTTGGTCCGATAAGGTACTGCTGTCTTCGCCCTTGGTGTTTCGCTATTCTTCGGTGACATGGAATGCGCATCGCATCCATTACGATGCCGATTATGCGCGGGATGGTGAGGGCTATGACGCGGCGGTCCAAAATGGTGGCTTGACCATGCAGCTTATTCTGGATGGGGCGCTGAAGCGCGCCAAGGGAAGGCTGGTGGGCTTCACCGCGCGGCTCGCGCGCCCGCTTTGGGTGGGTGATACCGTGACGGTCTGCGGCGCGGCGCAGGCGGATGGCAAGATGGAATGCTGGGCGACGGATAAGGATGGCTATCTTTGCGCCAAGCTTGAAGCGGAGTTTGCCTGATGCCGGCATCCAACCCGAATAGCTGGCGATCCCTGCTGTTCATTCCAGCGGTGGCAGAACGCTTTGTAGCCAAGGCGCATACGCGCGGCGCGGATGTGATCATTCTTGATCTGGAAGATTCCATCCCGCCCAGTGAAAAGGAAGCCGCGCGTGCGGCGCTGCCCGCTGCGGCCAAGACCATTGCCGCGCATGGGCAGGAAATTTGCGTACGCATCAATCGGCCTTTGGAATTGGCCGTGCCGGACATTGCGGTGGCCATCATGCCGGAAGTGTCATCACTTATGCTGCCCAAGGTCATGGGGCCGGAACATATCAAGCTTCTGTCGGAAGTGGTGGCGGCGCGGGAAGCGGCCCTTGGTATGCGCATTGGCCATACGCGTTTCATCGGCGTGGTGGAAACGCCCGATGCGCTGCCCACCTTGCACGCGATTGCGATGGCCGATCCGCGCATGGCAGCGCTTGGCGTTGGTTCGGAAGATCTCTCCACCGAATTGGAAGCCGTGCCTGGCGCTGATTCGCTCTACGTCTATGGCATGATGGCGGTGGCGGCGGCACGCGCGGCGCGCATCCTGCCGCTTGGGTCCATTGGCGTCTTCGCGGATTTTTCGGACCTTGATGCCTATCGTGCGTCGCTCAGGCGTTCACGCGCGTTGGGCTTTGGGTGCGCGGCCTGCATCCACCCCGCGCAAGTGGCGGTGGTAAACGACGAATACGGACCAGCGCCGGCGGAAGTGGAACGCGCACGTCGCCTGATTGCGGCTTTTAATGTGGCATTGGCGGAAGGCAAGGGCGCGGTCGCTTTTGAAGGGGCGATGATTGATCTGCCTGTCGTGGAACGCGCGCGGCGTTTGCTCGCGCGTGCGCGGTAGGGCTGCCATGCGCCGCCGAGGTTTGCTTTTCGCGCCAGCGCTGATTGGCGCCGCAGCGCAGGCACAAGCCTTCCCGGAGGTGGATTTGTTGCTGGTGCTGGCAATGGATGCTTCCGGGTCCATTGATGCGGATGAATTTCGCCTGCAACGCGAAGGCATTGCGGAATCCATCATTCACCCCGCGGTGCTGGCTGCCATAGCCGCCAATCCGCGCCGCGCCATCGCGATTGCCATGACGGAATGGGGCAGCCCTGGCGGTGCTGCGCTTGTGGTGGATTGGCACCGCGTGAGTGATGCGGCCTCTGCCCAGGTTTTCGCCAATGCCGCGCTGGCCGCGCCACGATCACGGCAAAGCTACAACGCCATTGGTGATGCCATCACGCATGCGACAGGGTTGATCGCCGCAGCACCCTATCGCGCGAATGAACGCGTGATTGATGTGGCCGGCGATGGGCCGGATATGCGCTCCGTCACGCTGGCCCCTGATGCGCGGGATGCGGCAGTGGCGCAGGGCATCACCATCAATGGGCTCGCCATTGAAATCGCGCCAGTCACGCGCGGCAATGAACCGCTGCATGTGCATTATGAACGCAATGTGATGGGTGGGCCAGGTGCCTTTGTGATGGTGGCTGAGACGCGGCGCGATTTCGCCCGCGCCATGCGCGCCAAGATGCTGCGGGAAATTGCTTGACCCGCCGCGCTTAATTCACCAAATACCGCGCCCGCAAATGATCCATGAAATCACTGGGATCAAGTGGCTTGCCGGTGGCCGCGCGCAACAGATCCTGAAAGCCGAGCAGCGATCCCTTGCCATGCACATGCTGCCGCAACCAGCCAAGCAAGGGCGCCATATCGCCTTCCGCGAGCGCCGCATCCAGCCCAGGTTCAGCCCTGCGCGCGGCCTTCATCAATTGCGCTGCGGCCATGGCGCCCAAAGTATAGGATGGGAAATAGCCAAAGGCACCGTCATGCCAATGGATATCCTGCAAGCAGCCCTTGGCATCATTAGGCGGGCGAATGCCGAGCAGCTTCTCCAACCCCTCATTCCAGGCCGCCGGCAGATCAACCACAGAAAGCGCGCCTTCGATCATCGCCTTTTCCAAGCGAAAGCGCAGAATGACATGGGCGGGATAGGTGATTTCATCCGCATCCACACGAATGAAGCCACGCGAAACGCGCCGCCATAGCCGCCCCAGATTCTCGGGCGCTACCTCTGCCGCATCGCAGCCAAACCGCGTGCGCAATTCACCGCCCAGAAAGCGCAAAAAAGCATCCGAACGGCAGGCCTGCATCTCCACAATCAGCGATTGGCTTTCATGCGCGGCCATGCCCGCCGCTTCGCCCACTGGCTGGCGCGCATAGGCGGCCGGCAAGCCGCGTTCATACAGCGCGTGCCCGGTTTCATGCAGCACACCCAGCAGCGCCTTGGCAACATCCGCTTCATCACAAAAGGTCGTGATACGCACATCGGTGGGCGTACCGCCACAAAAAGGATGCAGCGATTCATCCAGCCGCGCATGATCATATTCCAAGCCAATGCGCGCCGAGAGCGCCTGGCACAACGCCTTCTGCGCAGGCACGGGAAACACGCCTGTAAGTGGTACCGGCGCGCCGCGCTTCGCCTGGATTTCCTCAGCGCGCGGCAGGGCTTCAGCCAAAAACGCCTCATAGGCCGCGAAGACGGGTTCCACATCTGCCGCGGTGACGCCGCGCTGATAGCCATCCATCAGCGCATCATAAGGCGCCATGCCAAGCGCCGATGAAAGTGCTGCCGCGGTTTCGCGTTGCAGCGCGACAACTTCGGTCAAGGCCGGGCGCACCATGGCGAAATCGGCCCGCGCCTTGGCGTCTCGCCAGATTTTCTCACACGCCGAATTGGCGCGTGTGGTCGCTTCCACTAGGCTGGTCGGCAAGGCGGTAGCGCGCGCATGGGCGCGGCGCATCAGTGTAAGGTTCGCGGCGTCCCAGTCGCCTTCAGCTTCAGCCATTGCGAGTTCTTCCGCCACCACCGGCGCGATCAGCAATTCATGCGCAAGGCCGGCAAGGGTCGCCAATTGCTCACCGCGCGCGGCACCGCCGCCTGATGGCATCATCGCACTCGCATCCCAATGCAGCATGGCGGAGGCTTCATTAAGCGCGGCGATGCGCCCAAAACGGGATTTCAGGCTGGCATAGGCGATATTGGTCATTCAGGCCTTCTTCCTGTTCCGCCACACAAAGGCAGCGAAAACGCCAATCAAGGATAGCGCCAAGCCATACCAGGTAATGGCATAGCCAAGATGGTTGTTCCGCGGGCGTGGCAGGGTCTGCGCCGGCTCTGGCAGGCTGCCTGCGGGGCCGAGCAGTACCAGGGCATAGGGCGCCGTGCCTGGCAGGCCGAGCGCCGCGCCAATCGCCACGGGATCAAAGTGATAAAAGCGCCGACCCGCGACATCATCCTGCGCGGCGAAGCGCCCCGCTGCCTCACCAAAGCGGATATAGCCGGTGATGCGCTGCACGCCCTCAGGCCGCGGCAGGCCGGCCAGCCCATCCACGGGCACCCAACCGCGATCCACAAGCATGGGCGGGCCTGAATCGCGCAGGAAGGGCACGATCAGCCGCGCACCCATCCTATTCGCGCGAATTTCAACGCCCAGCAGGGCTTCGCGTGTGTGGTCAAAGCGCCCCACAGCTTCAAGCTTCGCGTAAGGCATGGGCGAGTCGTTGAAGGGCGCGGGCGCAGCCGCTTCGGCAGCGGCAATACGCTCCAGTAAATCGGTCTTCCACACCAGCCGTTGCGCCTGCCAGGTGCCAAGCCCCAGCAGAATGATCAGAACGGGCAGCCCCGCCAAAGCGGGCCACAGCATACGGCGAGCGAACATCACCTATTCAAGTCGTGCCAGGGTAGCGCCTTTGCAAGCCAAGCAGCATGCACGGCGACATCAGCGCCGCAGGCTGCAAGATCCGGGTGGGTATCCGATAGGCCTGCAAGAAAATGGCCGCCCCCGCATCGCGGGTAGCGGCCAAGCAAGGTTGATTTCAGCACGCGGGCAATGCCCGGCGCCGATCAGTGATGGGCGATTTCGCCCGCGCCCCACCAGTAGATGCAAACAAACAGGAACAGCCAGACCACATCAACGAAATGCCAATACCAGGCAGCCGCTTCAAAGCCGAAATGACGTTCCGGCGTGAAATGGCCCTTCATGGCGCGGATCAGGCAGACAAACAGGAAGGTCGTGCCAACAATCACATGGAAGCCATGGAAGCCGGTCGCCAGGAAGAAGGTCGAGGAATAAATGCCACCGCCATTAAACTTGAACGGCGCCATGCTGTATTCCCAAGCCTGCAAGCCTGAGAAGATCACGCCGAGCACTACTGTGATGGTCAGCCCTCTGATCAGCCCCTTGCGGTCATTGTTCAGCAGTGCGTGATGCGCCCAGGTGACGGTGCAGCCAGACAGCAGCAGGATCATGGTATTCAGGAAGGGCAGATCGAAGGGATCGAAGGTCAGCGTGCCCTTGGGCGGCCACATCGCCACTTCAGCGCCCGAAACATGCACCGGGAACAGCGCAAAATGGAAATAGGCCCAGAAGAAGGCCACGAAGAACATGACTTCGGAGGCGATGAACAGCGTCATGCCGTAGCGCAACCCAATGCGCACAATCGGCGTATGCAGCCCAGGCGTGCGGCTTTCCTTCACCACATCGCGCCACCAGAAGAACATGGTGGCAAGAATGCCGGCGAGGCCCAGGAAGAAGACGCCGCGATTGCCGTAATGCGCCCAAAGGATAATGCCCAGCACCAGCGCGCCACCGGCGAAGGATCCCACCAGCGGCCAGGGTGACGGATCAACCAAATGATAGGGGTGTTTATGTAGCGGCGGCGCTTCGCCCTCCGCCGTGGTTGCCTGCGCGTGAGATGTGCTTGCCATTTTCAGTCCTGGTGCCTTCCTCGGGTACGGGCTTAGTGCCCGAACTGGACGCCCGCATCAATCCTGAAACCGCCCCCGAAATCAAGCCCATCGGGCATTAAAACCGGGCCTAGCCGTCAATCAATTCTGCCTTGTGCCCGCCCGCCCAACATGCGGCCCCGCATTGGCAAGTGCGCCGGCCTTTTTCGCATCTTCGATGGTGCGGAAGAAGCTATAGGAAAGCGTGATGGTGGTGATGTCTCGCGTGCTCGGGTCCTCGGCGATTTTTGGGTCCACCCAGAAGGTGACAGGCATATCCACACGCTCACCGGGGGTCAGCGTTTGTTCATCAAAGCAGAAGCAGGCGATCTTGTGGAAATAGCGCCCGACCTTCTCCGGCGTCACGTTATAGGTCGAAACGCCGGTGACCGGTGTTTCCGACCGATTCGTGGCGGAATAGAAGGCAAGGCCTTCTTCACCCAGGCGCAGCGTCACGCTTGGCTGTTCCGGGGTGAAGCGCCAAGGCAGGTTAGGGTGCGTGGTCGCGTTGAAGCGGATGGTGATTGGCCGATCACCCACGGCACCAGGGGCGGCAGCGCTGCGCTGCGTGGTGCCGCCAAAGCCTGTGACACGGCAGAACAGATCGTAAAGCGGCACGGCGGCGAAAGAAAGCCCAACCATGAAGGTCACAATCCCTGCCGCGGCTAAGCCGGTGCGGCGATTGCGCCGCGCGAGAACTGTCTTCTGTGCTTCCTGATCCATGGCATTCATCTGGGAAGCGCCGCGCCGCTGCTCAAGACCGCAGCAGGCGCGCGATGCCGATGAAATAGAACAGCACCGAAAGCCCGACCAATAGCAGCATCAGCGCAATATTGCGCCCGCGACGGCGCTTTTCGAAAATCGCGCGCTCTTCCGGGGTCATGGCGAAAGGATCAGCTTTTCAGCGGCCAGCACAGCGAAAAGCGCGAAAAGATAGGTCAGCGAAAAGCGGAAGCATTTCTTGGCCGCCTTGTCGCCTTCCAGGCTGCGGCCCGTCTCATCCTGCGGCTCCCGCAATACGGCGACCGCGTGGCGGATGAAATTCAAACCGAGCAGCGCGGCAATCCCGCCATAGACCGGGCCGGAAAAGCCGATCAGCCAGGGCGCCATCCCAAGCGGCGCCAGCGCCAGCGTATAGACCAGGATTTGTTTGCGGGTTTCGCGTGCGCCGGCGGTCACTGGAAGCATGGGTACGCCGGCCTTGGCGTAATCCTCATGCGCCCAAAGCGACAGCGCCCAGAAATGCGGCGGAGTCCAGATGAAGATGATGGCAAAAAGAATGATCGGCACCAGCGTGATGTCGCCCGTCACCGCGGCCCATCCGATCAGCGGCGGAAAGGCACCCGCGGCACCGCCGATGACGATGTTCTGGGACGTACGGCGCTTCAGCCACATGGTATAGACCACCACGTAAAACAGGATGGAAAAGGCAAGCACCGCGGCTGCCAGGTAATTCGTGGCGAAAGCCATCACCACGACAGAACCGATGCCAAGCAGAATACCAAAGGTAAGCGCGGCATCAGGGGCGATACGCCCGGCAGGGATTGGCCGGCGCGCGGTGCGGCGCATCACCGCATCAATATCGCGATCATACCACATATTGATGGCGCCCGAGGCACCCGCGGCCACCGCAATGCAAAGAATGGCGATCAATGCCAGCACTGGATGCAAATGCCCAGGTGCTACAAGCAGCCCCGCGACGGCGCTGAACACCACCAGCGACATGACGCGCGGCTTGAGCAGCGCGACCCAATCGCTCACTTCCGAGATATTGTAGGAAACAGGAAGGGGGGCTGTGCCCCCCTTGCCGTTTTCGATGACTGAATCGCTCATCGTTACCCCATAGGCCTCGCAGCCTTAGCGCATGCGAGGAATTTCCTCAAAAGTGTGGAAGGGCGGCGGCGAGGCAACTTGCCATTCCAAAGTCGTCGCACCTGCACCCCATGGATTGGCCGCAGCCTTGGCGCCCGAACGCAGCGTCACCCAGACGATGTAGAAGAAGAACAGGAAGGACGCCACCGAGATCAAGGAACCGATGGAGGCGATAAAGTTCCACCCCCAGAAGGCTTCCGGATAATCCGGATAGCGGCGCGGCATCCCCTGATTGCCCGAGAAATGCATCGGGAAGAAGGTCAGGTTCACGCCGATGAAGGTCATCCAAAAATGGATCTTGCCGAGCGTTTCCGGATATTGCCGGCCGCACATCTTGCCGATCCAGTAATAGAAGCCGGCATAGATCGAGAACACCGCACCCAGCGACAGCACGTAATGGAAATGCGCCACCACGTAATAGGTGTTGTGCAGCACCTGATCGATGCCCGCATTGGCCAGCACAACGCCAGTCACGCCACCCACGGTGAACAGGAAGATGAAGCCAATGGCGAAGAGCATCGGCGTATCAAGCCGCATCGAACCGCCCCACATGGTCGCGATCCAGGAGAAGATCTTCACGCCAGTCGGCACCGCGATCACCATGGTAGCCGCCATGAAGTAGGCGCGCGTGTCCACATCCATGCCAGACGTGTACATGTGGTGCGCCCAGACAAGGAAGCCGACAAAGCCAATCGCCACCATCGCGTAAGCCATGCCCAGGTAACCGAATACGGGCTTGCGGCTGAAGGTAGAAATGATGTGGCTGATGATGCCGAAGCCCGGCAGGATGATGATGTAGACTTCCGGATGGCCGAAGAACCAGAACAGATGCTGGAACAGCACCGGGTCACCACCGCCTTCAGGGCGGAAGAAGGCCGTGCCGAAATTGCGGTCTGTGATCAGCATGGTGATCGCGCCCGCCAGCACCGGCACCGCGAGCAGCAGCAGGAAGGCCGTAACCAGCATGGACCAAACGAACAGCGGCATCCGGTGCAGCGTCATGCCAGGGGCGCGCATGTTGAAGATGGTGGTGATGAAGTTGGCCGCGCCCATGATGGAAGAAGCGCCCGCCAGGTGCAGCGAAAACAGCGCCAAATCCATCGCCGGGCCGGAATGGAAGGTGCTGTCTGACAGCGGCGGATAGATCGTCCAGCCCGCGCCCGGGCCTTCTCCCACGAAAAGGCTTGCCGCCAGCAGCATGAAGGCCGGCACCAGCAACCAGAATGAGATGTTGTTCATGCGCGGGAAGGCCATATCCGGCGCCCCGATCATGATCGGCACGAACCAATTGCCGAAGCCGCCAATCAGCGCGGGCATGACCACGAAGAACACCATGATCAGGCCATGGGCCGAAATATAGGCGTTCCACATCTGGCCATCAGAGAAAATCTGCATGCCAGGATACATCAACTCCAGACGCATCAGGAGCGAAATGCCAATCCCCACCACCGCCGCAACCAGCGAGAAGATGATGTAGAGCGTGCCGATATCCTTGTGGTTCGTTGAAAAGAACCAGCGGGACACAAAGCCCGGCTTGTGATCGTGATGATCGTCGTGATGGGCGTACGAAGAGTTTGCCATGTTTTTCTTCCCTGAGCCGCGCCTTACCGGCGGGCCTCCGCGATCTGAAGTGAATCCTGAGAAGCGGGCGCGGCGGCAATTACCGGCGCGCTACCATCAGCCTGGGCAAAGCGCTTTTGCGCATCGGCAACCCAGGTGTCGAATTCTGCGCGCGGCACGGCGCGCACGGCAATCGGCATGAACCAGTGATTCGTGCCGCAAATCTGATTGCACTGCCCGTAGAAAATACCGGGGCGATCCGCGCGCATCCAGGTTTCAAGCGTACGACCCGGGATGGTGTATTTCTGGACACCAAGCGCCGGCACAAAGAAGGAATGGATCACATCATGCCCCGTGGTCAGCACGCGGATACTGGCCCCAACCGGGATCACCAGTTCGTTATCAACCGAAAGCTTGAAAATCTGGCCCGGCTTAAGATCGGCTTCTTGAACCGGGTAGCTGTCGAAGGTGAAGTTCCCATGGTCCGCATAGGTGTAGTTCCAATACCACTGACGGCCCTGCACGGTGATCGTCATATCCGCATCCACCGCGCGATCCTGGAAATAGAGCAAGCGGAAGGACGGGATGGCAATCACCAACAGGATCAGCACCGGGATCACGGTCCAGGCGATTTCCAAGCCCGTGTGATGGCTGGTCGTGGACGGGACCGGGTTGCGTTCTTCGCGGAAGCGCCACACGCAATAAGCCAGCAGCACCAGCACGAAAATCGTGATCACCGTAATGATCCAAAAGACCATGCTGTTGAAGGACGAGATGCGTTCCTTGATCACCCCGCCGGAGGGCTGCAAGCCCATGCCCCAAGGGGCCGGCGCACCAACCATGCTCTCTGCCAGGGCAGGTACCGCCAGTACCAAACCCATCGCCAAAGCGGCCACGCCGGCCATAAGCCGACCAAGGCCGAATGCGCGGCACTTTGCCATGAAAACCTTCATCAACCCATCCCTTATCGGTCGTGAAAATCACGCCGTTTCAAGATATTAACCTTCGATTTACCAGGGGCCTAAGCCCCAAAGTCCCGATTGAGGCCGGACCATAATCGGCGCTCCCGCACCGCACAAGGGCGGGAATGCAGAAAAGCGGTATAAACCGCGAGCCACTGCCTCAGGCATCACCCTCGGCCGCTTCTTCCTCGCTGATGTGGTCAACCATATCCGCCAGCATGGACCGGATATGCTCATCACCCACCACGTAAAAAACCTGCCGCCCGCGCCGATCCGCTTGTAACAATCGCGCCGCACGCAATAGCCGCAAATGATGCGAGACGAGGGAGGCGGAAATACCGAGCTTTTCCGCCATTTCATTCACCGCCGCCGGCGCGTCCCGGCAGGCCAGGATGATCTTGAGGCGTGTCGGGTCGCTCATCAACCGAAATGTTTCGGCCAATTCCACGACCATATCATCGCCAATCCGAAAGCGCCCGCGCATGGGATCATCGCCCCTGTTCCAGGCGCAACATGGCGCTTAGGCCTTGGGTTAGGCAAGGCCACACCCATAAAAGGGCTTGACGGCGGGGGCGGCAGGGCCAAGATAATCCACAGAATAAGTATCTGAAAAACAAGGAATATATGCAGAAGTGAATAGGTGTTCAGCCGTTACACGCCGGGTTCTTGGCCTCGGGCTTTTTGCGCTGACCCCGCTGCCGGCCCGCGGGCAGGCCCGCCCCCAGCCGCGTGCGCTGGCGACTGTTGGCATGGTGGGCGATCTGCTGCGCGACATTGGCGGGGACCGTATCCGGGCGGAAACCCTGATCAATGAGGGGGTGGACCCGCATCTGTTCCGCCCGACGCGCGCCGATATCGCCCGCTTGCTGGCCGCCGATATCCTGTTTGCGAATGGTCATCGCCTGGAAGGCCGCATGGGCGATGTGCTGGCGCGTGCCGCCGCCAATGGCAAGCCGGTGGTGTTGGTGGCGGAAAGCCTGCCGCGTTCAAAACTGCGCGCCAATCCGGAATATCCGGACGCGGCCGACCCGCATGTCTGGATGGACCCGGTTTTGTGGGCCGAGGCTGCGGGCAGTATCGCCGCCGGCCTTTCCCGCCTGATCCCCGATCAGGCCGGGGTTTTCGCGGCTAACCGTGCCGCGCTGCGCACCCGGCTTGCCGCCCTGCATGAATATGGCGCGCGGGTGATGGCGAGCATTCCACCCCGCCAGCGCCTGCTGGTCACGGCGCATGACGCTTTCGGCTATTTCGCCGCGCGTTACGGGCTGGAGGTGGACAGCATCCAGGGGCTTTCCACCGAATCGGAAGCCAATCTGGCGCGCATTGAAGCGCTGGTGCGCGGCCTGGTTGAAAGGCGCATCCCGGCGGTCTTCGCCGAAAGCTCGGTCCCCGATCGCGCGGTGCGGGCGCTGATTGAAGGGGCCGGCGCGCGCGGCCAGCGCGTGGCTTTGGGCGGCACGCTGTTTTCCGATTCCATGGGCAAGCCTGGCACCTATGAGGGCACCTATCACGGCATGCTGGACCACAACTTCACCACCATCGCCCGCGCCTTGGGTGGCGAGGCGCCGGCACGCGGCATGCTTGGCAGGCTCAGCACTTCATGAGCCAAAGCACGACAACGCCAGCGCCGCTTGCGATTACGCACCTGACCGTTGCTTATGGCGACAAGACGGTGCTGTGGGACATCACCTGGCAGGCGGTACCGGGGCTGACGGCGATTGTGGGACCAAATGGCGCAGGCAAATCCACGCTGCTGCGCGCCGCACTTGGGTTGATCCCGAGTATCGCCGGTGAGGCGCGGTTTTTTGGTCGCGCGTTGCAGGAAGTGCGCAACCGGGTTGGCTATCTGCCGCAACGCGCTTCGGTGGATTGGGATTTTCCGGCAACCGCACTCGATGTCGTTTGCATGTCGCGCTATCCGCGCATGCGTTGGTGGGGGCGCGTGCCGAAGGCTGAACGTGAAGCAGCGCGCGGCGCGCTGGATCAGGTGGGCTTGGCTGATCTTGCTGATCGGCAAATCGGGCGTTTGTCGGGCGGGCAACAGCAGCGCGTGTTTTTGGCGCGCGCGTTGGCGCAGGATGCTGACCTATACCTGATGGATGAACCCTTCGCCGCGGTTGATGCGGCAACGGAACAGGCGATTATCGCCGTGCTGCGCCGCGTCGTAGCTTCAGGGCGCAGCGTGATCGCCGTACATCATGATCTTTCAACCGTGCCATCCTATTTCGATCAGGTGTTGCTGCTGAATGGCCGCGCGGTCGCGGCAGGCCCAGTGAAATCCGCCTTCACGCCGGATGCGATTGCGCGCGCCTATGGCGGGCGGCTTAATGTGCTGGAACAGGCCGTCGCGGAAGGCGGGCTGCAGTGACCCTTGGCTATAACACGCTGGTAGTGCTGGCGGGTTGTGCCTTGCTTGGGCTTGCTTGCGGCACGGTCGGCGCTTTCGCGCTGCTGCGCGGGCGCGCGCTGATGGCCGATGCGGTTGGCCATGCCGCTTTGCCCGGCGTGGTGCTGGCAGCCATGATTGTGGCCACACTTGGCGGCAATCCGCGCGCGCTGCCGCCCTTGCTGGCGGGGGCGCTGGTGGCGGGTGTGCTGGGCGTGCTCGCGGTGCAAACGCTGACGCGCGGCGGACGCATTCGCGAAGACGCCGCCATCGCGATTGTGTTGTCGAGCTTTTATGCACTCGGCGTCGCCCTGCTGTCGCATGTGCAGACCATGCCGCAGGCAGCCCAGGCGGGGCTTGGCAAATTCATCCTGGGCCAGGCAGCGGCGATGCGCGCGGAAGATGCGCTTTGGGCCGGCGGCATTGCGGGTTTCTGCGTGCTGATCTGCCTGGTGCTGTTCCAGCGCCTGCGCGCCGCGTGTTTTGACCCCGATTACGCGCGCGTCATGGGGCTTTCGGTCGCGCGCACGGATTTGGCGCTGCTCGGGCTGATTGTGATTGTCGCGGTGGCGGGCTTGCAGGCGGTGGGGCTGGTGCTGGTGGTGGCGCTGCTGATTTTGCCGGCGGCGACCGCACGCTTGCTCACGCACCGTTTGCCAGTGCTGCTGCTGGTCTCGGCGCTGCTGGGCGCGCTGGCAGGGGCTTTGGGCGCGGCGGCTTCAGCCTTTGAACCGGAATGGCCAACCGGCGCGGCGGTGGTGCTGGCGGGGGCGATATTCTTCACCCTGGCGCTGCTGCTGGCGCCGGAACGAGGCTTGCTTCCGGAAGCCTGGCGCCGCGCGCATCGGCGCATCGCCGCCACTGAATCGCATTTCCTGCGCGCTGCCTGGGAAGCGCAGGAAGCCGCCGGCGCCGGCCCTGGCACGGCAGGGGATCGTTGGACACCGATTGCGGCCTTGGCAGCGGCACGCGGCTGGACTGAAGCTTATGCGTCCCGCCTGGCGCTATGGCTTGCGCTGCGCGGGCTGGTGGCGCGGGCGGATCGGGAAATTCACCTGACCCCGCGCGGCGCCGCTGCCGCAAGGCGCGCCGTGCGCGCGCATCGTGCGGTGGAGCTTCATCTGCTCGGCCTTGGCGCGACGGATATCGCGGGCGCGGATCGGCTGGCGGATTTGGTGGAGCATGGCCTGCCGGCGGATATGGCGACACGGTTATTGGCGGAGCCTTCCTCCCTGCCTGCCTCGCCACATGCTCTGGGTTCAAAAACGTGACAACTGCGGATTTCTTCAGGCTCGATCTACCGGCGCTGCTTGCGGCGATTCTCGCCTGCGGGAGTTGCGGTCTGCTTGGTTCGTTTTTGTTATTGAGGCGCGATAGTCTTTTGGGTGATGCGCTGTCCCATGCGGTGCTGCCTGGCATCATTGCGGGCTTCGCGATCACCGGCGCGCGGGCGGGCTTGCCCATGCTGTTGGGCGCGCTGGCGGCCGCCCTTTTGGCGGTATTCCTGATTGGCCTGGTGCGGCGCGTGGCGCGGTTGGAATCGGGCGCGGCCACGGGCGCGGTATTCACCAGCTTCTTCGCGCTTGGGCTGATGCTGATGGAAGCAACCGGCGCGCGCAGCGTTGATCTTGATCTTGATTGTGTCTTGTTCGGGCAATTGGAAAGCGTGGTCTGGCTGGAAGCGCAGGGTTTTGCATCACTGCTTGACCCGGTGGCGCTGGCCGCCTTGCCGCGCCAATTATTTCTGCTGGCGGCGGTGGCGGTGGTGCTGGCGGGGCTGGTCGCGCTGCTCTGGCGGCCTTTGCATTTGCTGTGTTTTGACCCAGATTACGCCGCCGCCATCGGCCTGCCGGCACGTGGTTTGGAATTGGCACTGAATTTGATGGTGGCGGCAGCGGCGGTCGCCGCGTTTGAAGCGGTAGGCAGCATTCTTGTGGTGGCGATGTTGGTTTGCCCGGCTGCGGCGATACGCTTGCTCACGGATTCCTATCGCGCACAGGTATTGGGCGGCGCTGCTTTGGGCGCAGCGCTTGGCGCCCTTGGCTATGCGCTGGCGGGGCCCTTGCCGGCTGCCTTCGGGCAGAATTTTGCGCTGAATGCGGCAGGGGTTATCGGCACGCTAGGCGGGCTTGCGGTGGCGGGTGCGATGGTGCTGCGCCAACTTCGTAACGCCCGCCCTAAACCCGCGATTATTTCAGGATGATTTCCACGCGCCGGTTTTGCGGTTCACGCACGCCATCTGCCGTTGCAACCAAGGGCTGCGTTTCACCCAAGGCGGTGATGCTGATATCCTGGCGCGCAATGCCGCGCCTGATCAGTTCTTCCGCGACAGTTTCAGCGCGGCGGCGCGACAGCGCCTGATTATATTGCGGCGTGCCGGTGCGATCCGCATGTCCTGCCAATTCAATGCGCGCAGGCTGTGCGCGGGCCGCTTCCGCCGCTTCGCCGATAATCTGGCGGGCGCGGGCGGTCAAATCAGCGCGGTTCCAGTCAAAGAAAACCAGGAAGCTTCGCACCGCTACGGGTGCAGCCACGGCGGCGGGTGCAACACCCGGCGCATTGAAGGCATAGCGCAGCCCAAGCAGGAAGGATTGGTTGCGGCTTTCCGTATCTGCCTTGCCTGACAGCACTGTGGTGCCCGCAGCATTGACGTAGCTGACCGGGATGCTCGGCCCCAGGCTTTCCAAGTAACGATACTCGGCGGTCAGCGTCAGTCCCGGCACCTGGTCAATCGCAAAGCCAATGCCCACTATGCCCTGCAGCGCGAAGGCGCCGCCGGTATCATCACCGCGCAGCCGCAAGCTGCCATTGCCGGGCCGGCCATTCAGGTCATTGAAGCTGGTGACAAGATACCCCGCACCAACGCCAACATAGGGCAGGAAGGGGCCGATCCGCACCAGATCCACCAGCGCATTGCCCATGGCGCCGTAGCTATCCTGCCGCCCACCATGCGCCCCGGGGCTGGCGAGGCCAGCGGCACCATTGGCGCTATCCACCTCATTGCTGCGGTAGCTGCCTTCGATTTCCAACCGGATTCCATTGCTGAAACCCCAGCCGAGGCTGAGCACGCCCACGCCGCCAAAATCAAAGCCAAGCTGGCCGCCATTGGGCTGGCCAAGCGCCGTCATGCCCTGGCTCAGGCTGCTATCCAGGCGAAACTTGGCATCATCCAGGTAATTCATGCCGAGCCCGCCGGCCACATACGGCCCTTCAATGAACTGGGCGCGCGCGGGCACGGCTGCGCCAAGCCCCAAGATCAGGGCGGCAGCTGGGACAATCCTACCAAGGGCTCGAACAGAATTCATGCAAATCACCCTAACGGCGCTTTCTTAACAAAAGAAGACCAGAGCCTACGATTAGTCACAAATCTATGCCACAATCGCCGCCAGCGGGCCAAGCGCGGCAGTATCATCCATGCCGGCCAGCGCCCCAAGCGCCAAAAGCCGGTTCGCGTGGCCCATTTTCCGCCCTGGCCGGGCCTCCGCCTTGCCATAGAGATGCGGCGCAATCCCGGCCTGCCCTTGCAGCCCCAGCCAGGCCGCCATGCCTTCCGGCCCGATCAGGTTGCGCATCACCGCATCATGGTGACGGTCAGGCACGCCCAAGGGTAGGCCAACCACCGCGCGGATATGCTGTTCAAATTGGGAAGCGATGCAGGCATCCATGGTCCAATGCCCGGAATTATGCGGCCTGGGGGCGATTTCATTGCCGATCAAACGGCCATCGGGCAGCAGGAACATCTCCAGCGCCACCAACCCGACCAAATCTAGGCCGCGCGCCACCGCCGCCACGTGATCCCGCGCAGCTTTTGCGACCTCAGGCGCCACGCGGGCCGGCGCGAAGCTGATATCCAAAATATGATGGCGATGCGCGTTTTCGGTCGCGTCAAACACCGCGAGCGCACCATCCGCCCCGCGCGCCGCGATGGCGGAAAGCTCCAAGGTGAAGGGCACAAAGCCTTCCAGGATCAGCGGGCGCGGCGCCAATCTGGCCCAGGCTGCGGCCAGATCATCCGGGTGCCTCAGCACGGCCTGGCCGCGCCCATCATAGCCAAGGCGCGTGGTCTTCAGGACGGCAGGCAGGCCAAGCTCGGCCGCCGCCGCTTGTAATTCGCCTTCGGTGCGCACCGCGCGCCAGGGTGCCACGGGCACGCCGATCCCTTCCAGAAACGCCTTTTCCTGCAAGCGATCCTGGCAAATGCCAAGCGCCTTTTCGCCGGGCCGGCAGGGCACCCGTCGCGCCAGGATTTCCACTGTCTCGGCCGGGACATTTTCGAATTCGAAGGTGACGACATCCACCTGATCGGCGAAGCGTGCCAAAGCGTCCCGGTCTTCATAAGCGGCCACGGTACGGGCGGCAGCCACCTGCATGCCGGGTTCATCCGCGCCGGGGGCATAGATGTGGCAGCGATAGCCAAGCCGCGCCGCCGCCATGGCGGACATGCGCCCAAGCTGCCCGCCGCCCAGAATACCCAGCATGGCGCCGGGCGGCAGAGGGGTCATACCGGGCTCTCCGGCACACTCTCCGTTTGCGCGGCGCGCCAGGCGATCAGGCGCTCGGCCAGCGCCGCATCTTCCAAGGCAAGGATTGAAGCGGCGAGCAAAGCCGCATTCACCGCCCCCGCCCGACCGATGGCAAGCGTGCCGACCGGCACGCCAGCCGGCATTTGCACAATGGACAGCAGGCTATCCACGCCGGCCAAGGCGGCGCTTTGCACCGGAACGCCCAGCACGGGCAGATGCGTCATGGAAGCGGCCATGCCGGGCAGGTGCGCTGCCCCGCCGGCGCCCGCGATAATCACTTTGAGCCCGCGCCCCGCTGCCTGCTTCGCGTAATCAAACAAGCGTTCCGGCGTGCGATGCGCGGAAACCACGCGGGTTTCATGCGCGATCCCCAGTTTTTCCAGGGTTTCCGCCGTGTGGCGCAGCGTTTCCCAATCCGAACGGCTACCCATGATCACGCCAACAAGCGTTGTCTCGGCCATATCCAGCCCCCTCAGGCGATGATATCGGGCAAAAGCTGGCTATCGAGCCAGGAGATTTCGTCCTTCAGCTTCAGCTTGCGCTTTTTCAGCCGCTGCAACTGCAATTGATCCACCGGGCTGCTATCCAGCCGCGCGATCACGGTATCCAAATCCCGATGCTCGGTTCGGAGTTCATGCAGGCGGCGGAGCAGGGCTTCTCGGTCAGCGATCATCGCGGGGCCATAGCTAAAGCGTTTTCAAGCCAAGTGGAATCACCTGGCGGCTCGGAAAACGCGACCAAACGAAGGTTTAGAGCGTTTCCGGTGCACGAGAGTGAGCGGAAACTACCCCAAAATCTGTTGATGCATTTTTACCGAAAGGTGGAGTAGCATGACCGAGCTGCCCGGGACAGGGCCAACCGCCCGGGTTGCATCACAGCAAAGGATGCTTCGGTATGCGCTTGGATGCCCGGATCGCTTCCCTCAATAACCGTCACGCCGCGCTTGAGGCGCGGATTTTTGAGGAAGACCACCGACCAAGGCCCGATGCCGAAACCCTGGCGCGATTGAAGCGCGAAAAACTAAGACTGAAGGAAGAGATGGAGCGGCTACGCGTTAGTCAGCCGCACTAACCCTCAGGCCGCAGCACCCTCTGCGGCCTGTGCTTCCACAGCGGCCAGTGCGCCGACCGCGGCGTTAAGCTCGCCCTGCGTGCAAAGGCCCAGAATCACGGGATCGCGCGGCTTGATGTTCGCGCTGTTCCAATGGGTCCTGTCGCGCACCTTGGCGATGGTTTCCTTGGTGGTGCCCAGCAGCTTCACAATGGTGGCTTCCGACACCTGCGGGAAATTGCGGAGCAGCCAGGCAATCGCATCCGGCCGGTCATTGCGCTTGGAAACGGGCGTATAACGCCCGCCCTTGGCCTTGGATTTCGGCAAATGGCTGACCTGACGCGCCATTTGCAGCCGTGCTTCGCTATCCGCTTCACAGCGTTGGATTTCTTCGCGCGTCAATTGACCATTGGAGATCGGGTCATAGCCGATGATCCCCTGCGCCACCTCGCCATCGGCGATGGCCTGGATTTCAAGCGGGTGCATGGCGACGAATTCGGCGATCTGGTCAAAAGTGAGCGCGGTCTTGTCAATCAGCCACACGGCGGTGGCCTTGGGCATCAAGGGCTGGTTCATGGCATAACCTCAAGGGGCGGGCGGGCGAGAGCAACCCCCGCCTTGTTGCGGTTCCTATAGAGAGAGGCGCGGCCAGGGTCAAAACCTGCCCGCGCCCAAAAGGAGAAAAAATGGCCCCGATCGAGGAAGAAGACCGCCCCCGGCGCGCGCCGCGCTTTCAACCCATGGTCTTTGACGGCTGGGATGTGGCGCAGCTGAGGGAGTATATCGAGGCGTTGCAGACCGAAATCAGCCGTGCCGAGGCAGCGATTGGTGCGCGCGATGCGCAGCGCGCCGCGGCGGAGGCTTTTTTCAAGAAGGGGTGAACCCCCACCCGTTGCCGGGCGGGGGCCTTGGTTCAGACTCAAGCAGCCTGGGCAGGCGCTTCCATCAGCGCAGCCGGGCGGCTGGCTTGCACCGGAATCTGCCGCGGCTTTAGCGCTTCCGGCACTTCATGGCGGAGTGCGATGTGCAAGAGCCCGTTCTCAAGCTTGGCACCGCTCACCACAATGTGATCGGCCAGCACGAAGCGGCGTTCAAAACCACGGCCGGCAATGCCGCGATGCAGGAAACGGCGGGTTTCTTCCGGCGTAGGCTGAGCGCGGCCAACCACCGTCAGCGTGTTCTGATGGGCGGTGATGTCCAGATCTGCCTCGGCAAACCCGGCCACGGCCATGGTCAGCACATAGCTGTCATCGGTGGTCTTTTCGATATTATAGGGCGGGTAACCCCCGGCATCGGCACCAGTACGGGCCGTGTCTATCAACCGCGCCAGGCGATCAAAGCCAATGGCGGTCCGGAAAAGGGGGGAAAAATCAGTAGCGTTCATAGCAGGGACACTCCTTTGCAAAGCAAGGTCCGTTGAGGCCAGCGAAGCCATTTCCCAAAGCCCCCATCTGGGCAGCAAAAGGTTTGGTTCGCGCCAGGGGCCCGAATGGCGCCCCTTAGCAAAGGAGAAATGGAAATAGCCCCGCCGCCAATCAAGGGGCAGCGGGGTCAAACATTCAGATTTTTGCGAACGGCCCGTTGCGCTTTCAGCCCGCGCGGAAGGTGATGGGCTTCGCCCCTTCCCACAATACCGCACGACCGGTCTTGGCCAAGCGGTCCAGGCCTTCACGAATGGTCAGGAAGTGGTTGCCGGCTAATTGGCCTGCCTTGCTGGCGAAGCAGGTGGGGCCATAGGCGACCAGAATTTCCGTCTCACTCATCGTGCCCGGATGCACAATGATCTGCCCCGGTGCGGGGTAGCTGGTGGCGTTTTCCCAGGGGATGGAAAGCTCCCGCTCACCCATCGGAATCCAGCAGGCCTCACCGGACCAGCGCACATGGATGATGCGATCCTGATAGGGCAGCAGAGCGCGGAAACGTGCGCAGGTCTTGGGTGCGGCGGCGTCTTCAAAAAACGCCTCAAAAATTTCGCCACCAATATCAATGATGATGTCAGCCATCTGCGCCCCCAAATTTATGCGCCGGCACCAAGCCGGCGCGCGGGGGTTACGCGACCCGGCCGCGCTTGCCAAGCCGGGGGGCGCCAGCGTCGCGCTTGCGCCCTTCCATGCCGGGACCGTGCTTAGGCTTTTTGTCGAAGCGCTTGGGCGGCTTGCCGGGGCCAGGCTTCAAAGGCTTGCCGGGTTTGGCGGGCCTGCAGGCGGGGCGTTCTGGCGCCGCGTGTTCCGCCACGGGGCGGGCTTCGCGCGCCTTATGCCGGAAGGGCTGCATGGGCTGGATCAGGATATCTTCATGGTCTTCGGTGCTGGTCTGCCGGGCGGCGGCGGCGAAGCGCTCCGCAGCATAAGGCGCGATTTCCACCATGGTTTCCTGGCCCAGAATACGGATACGCCCGATTTCCTGGCGCGTCAGATGCCCGCGCCGGCACAGAAAGGGCAGCAGCCAGCGCGGATCGGCGTTGCCATTGCGCCCGATATTGAGCCGGAACCACACACCTTCCCCGCCCTGCGGCGCATCCGCACCAGGCGCTTCCCGCCGTGCTTCGCGCCTTTCGGGGCGTTGTTCGGCGATTTCCTCGGGCGCGGGCAAAGGCGCGCGCAGCATTTTAATCAGCGCCGCCGCCAGAGCTTCCGGCGCAATCGGCTGATCTGCCAGCAGCCGGCGCGCGAGCGCCAGATCATCTTCCGACGCTTCTTCGGTCAAAACCCCGCGCGCCTGTTCCGCCAGGCGTTCCGCATCGCGCGCAAGCACGGCATCGGCTGAGGGCGCCGGCCCCCAGGCGGCGGTGACCTTGGCAGCGCCAATCAACCGTTCGGCAAGGCGGCGGCGCGGATGCGGCACCAGCAGCACGCTAGTTCCCTTGCGCCCCGCGCGGCCCGTGCGGCCGCTGCGATGCAGCAGGGTTTCCCCATCGCGCGGCAATTCGGCGTGAATAACCAAATCCAATTCCGGCAAATCAATGCCGCGCGCCGCGACATCGGTTGCGACACAAACGCGCGACCGGCCATCGCGCAGCGCCTGCAGAGCGCGCAGCCTCTCGGCCTGAGTGAGCTCGCCAGAAAGCGCCACGGCAGGAAAGCCGCGTTCGGCCAAATTACCATGCAGCCGCGCCACTGCCGCGCGTGTCGCGCAAAACACCATGGCAAGCGGTGGGTTTTCCAAGCGTATAAGGTTGACCACCGCACGTTCAATTTCATGCGGCGCCACCAACATGGCGCGGTAGGTGATATCGCCATGCGCCTCTCCGCCGCCGCCCACTTCAAGCCTGAGCGCATCGCGCTGATAGCTTTTTGCGAGTGCGGCAATGGCGCGCGGCACGGTGGCCGAGAACATCAGCGTCCGGCGTTCGGGCGGCATGCGATCCAGGATCGCTGCCAATTCTTCCCGAAAGCCGAGGTCCAGCATCTCATCAGCTTCATCCAGCACAACAACCCGCAGCGCATCGGGCTTCAGATTGCCGCGTTCCAGATGATCGCAAAGCCGGCCTGGCGTGCCGACAATGATATGTGCGCCAGCGAGCAACTGACGCTTTTCCGCAATGGGATCCATACCGCCCACGCCAGATGCGATGCGCCCGCCGGCGGGGGCGTAAAGCCAGGTGAGCTCCGCCTTCACCTGCAAGGCCAATTCGCGCGTCGGTGCGACCACGATGGCCAGCGGCGCACCGGGCGGTGGCAGGCGTTCCGCGCCCTTCAGCAATTCGGGTGCGATGGACAAGCCGAAAGCAACCGTCTTACCCGACCCGGTCTGGGCCGAGACAAGCAAATCCCGCCCAGCCGCGCCTTCGGCCAGGACAGCGCTTTGCACAGGGGTGGGGGCTGCATAGCCACGGGAAGCCAGCGCTGATTGCAGCGCGGCAGGGATACCAACAAACGACATGGGGAGACTGAATCCAGAAAAAACGAGGCTTTCCTTGCGCCCCCGCGCCCCGCCGCGTCAAGCACCACGTGGTTTCGGGCATTGATCCCGGCGCATGGCTGGGTCACGCTGGGGCGCATTGAACAGGAGAAACACCATGCAAGAAACCATCCTATTCCCGGGCAAGGTCGAATGGTCCGGCGAAAACCCGGGCATTTCCTTGAAGGAGGACCCGAATGGCCCCTTCACCACCCTCGCCAGTTTTTTCCGCGTGGTGCTCTCACCCCATGGGGCCGGCCATGCGCTGGTGCTGATGCAATCACCGCATGACGCGAACCCGGCAGAAGGGGCCGCGAATTGGTGCCTGACGGATAATGAGCCCCTCGCGCGCTGGCTGGTGGCCGAATATGTGTCCAATTTCGGCGCCTTTCGCGGCATCGCGGGGCTTGCTGGCCTGCGCTATCGCAAAATTGATGAGGTTCAAACGGCGGGCGATGCGCGCAGCCATTATAGCGAAAGCGTACGCGCGGGTGATTTGGCCGTGTCATTGGCTTGGCAGGGCTTGGGCGAGCCCTTCTGTTTCGCGCTGGCCCCGCCGCAATCGGCCACCGGCAAGCATTACATGCCA
>CALRPR020000015.1:0-52931 GCA_943370125.1 Allobosea thiooxidans
TCGCCTTCATGCGCTGCTGGATGGCATGCGGCTTTCCGCTTCCATCCATCGTGATGGTGAGAACATCAGCCTACGCCACGCCGGGCAAAGTTGGCCCTTCCGCCTGCCCGATCCCATTGCGCGGGCCGGTGAGGAAGAAGGCGGTGATGACCGGCTGCTGGCACCCCTACCCGGACAGGTCACGCAGCTAATGGCAAGCGAAGGCCAGGAAGTTGCGCGCGGCGATGTGCTTGTGGTGCTGGAGGCGATGAAAACCGTCTTCCGCCTCACCGCCCCGCGCGCTGGCAGGATTGAAACCATTTCCTGCCGTGTTGGTGAAACTGTGCGTGAGGGGCAAATCCTGATTCAATTCGCCGCAGCTGACGCAGACTGAATTCAGCCCGGCTTTGCCCCCGTCGCGCGCAGGATCGGCACCCATTTGTCGGTCTCCGCGCGGATGAAGCGGGCGGATGCGGCAGGATCATTCGGCAGCGGATCAACGCCAGCATCGGCGAAGCGCTGGCGCGTGGCGGGATCATTCAGCACCGCTGTCACCGCTGTTGAAAGTGTCGTGATGATTTCCGCTGGTGTTCCTGCCGGCGTGTAGAGCGCTTGCCAGGATGAAGCGGCGTAGCCGGCCACGCCCGCTTCCTGAAGTGTCGGGAATTCCGGCAGCAATTGCGAACGCCGCGGCGTTGTCACCGCCAGGCCGCGCGCCTTGCCATCACGCACCAGCGGCGCCAGCAGCGTTTGGCTATCAATCACGAAATCCACGCGGCCCGCCATGAAATCCGTCACCGCCGCCGGCGTGCCGCGATATTGCACAATGGTGAAATCCACACCCGCGAGCTTCTTCAGCAATTCGCCGGCCAAATGCGAAGCCGCTCCTATACCTGTGGTAGCGAAGGTCGCTTCCCCGCGCTTTTCACGCAGCCAAGCCAGCAATTGCGGCACATCACGCACGGGCAGCGATGGATGCACCGCCACCAGAAAGCTTTGATCGCCCAGCGTTGAAATCGGAATGAAATCGGTAATCGAATCAAAACCGGCGTCGGGGTAGAGCGCCGGTATCACGCTATGCGCCGCGCCATTCAGCAACAGCGTATGACCATCCGGCGCGGCGCGTGCCACACTTCGCGCGCCGATAGTGCTACCCGCCCCTGGTTGATTTTCCACCACCACAGGCTGGCCGAGTGCGCGCGGCAAAGGTTCCGTGACGATGCGCGCCACAACATCAATGATGCCGCCAGCAGCGAAGGGCACAATCACGCGAATGGGCCGCGATGGATAACGGGTTTGCGCCAAGGCAGGCGCAGCAAGCGCGCTGCCGGCCAGCGCAAGAAAATCACGACGTTGCAGCATGGGGGTTTTCCTTCTTGTCAAAATCTGAAAATCACGCGCCGCCGACGGGCTGGAAATCATAAGTCCCAATCCCTTGTAGAATGGCAAAACGGCAGCGCCCGCCATCCTTGCCGGTCACGCGATGCGCGCGCTTTGCGGGCACGGCATGCATCTGGCCGGGGGCGAGTTCCACTTCCTCACGCGGGGCGCGCATTTCAATCACCATCGGGCCATCCATGCACCAGAAAGTATCCGTCACCTCGCTATGCCAATGCCAGGGCACTTCCTGCCCTGCCGACAGAGTCAGGATCTGCATACGAAGCCCCGGCGCTTCGGCGATCAATTCGCGTCTTTCTAAAGGATAGGACATGGCGTTTCCCTTACGCTTTCGGCGGATGCTGCGCCAACCAATGGCGCGCAATATCAGCTCGGCGACACACCCATACATCCGGGGTCGCCGCCACCTTGTCCAGAAACCGCGCCAGCGCCGCCGCGCGCCCCGGCCGGCCAATCAGGCGGCAATGCAGCCCAACAGACATCATTTTCGGCGCGCCCGCGCGACCTTCTGCGAGCAGGGTTTCGAACGCATCGGTCATGTACCGCTCCCAACCATCAGGCGCTGAGAAACCCGGCGGCACCGCATATTTCATGTCGTTATTGTCGAGTGTGTAGGGGATGATCAGCATCGGCTTGCCCGCTGCCGTTACGTAGAAAGGCAAATCATCCGCATATGAATCCGAATCATACAGGAACCCACCATGTTCCGCGACCAGGCGGCGCGTATTTGGGCTGATGCGGCCGGTATACCAGCCAACCGGGCGCGTTCCCGTGAGGCGTTCAATCACTTCAACACAGCGCGCGATTTCCGCACGCTCCGTCGCCTCATCCATATTGTGGTAATCAATCCAACGCCACGCATGGGAAGCAACCTCATGCCCCGCATCGGCGAAGGCGCGCGTGACCGTTGGGTTTAATTCAAGCGCGCGGCCCACACCGTAGACAGTGAGCGGCAGCTTACGCGCGGCAAAGGCGCGCAGGATGCGCCACACACCGGCCCGCGCGCCGTAATCGAATTGGCTTTCCACGGTGCGATTACGCTCACCCAGTATGGGCGAACCGCCTGGCACTTCATGCAAATATAATTCGCTGCCGGCATCGCCATTCAGCACAGTATTCTCACCGCCCTCTTCGTAATTCAGCACGAAGGAAAGCGCGAGCTTCGCGCCATTCGGCCATTTCGGGTCCGGCGGATTGGCGCCATAGCCCAGGAAATCACGCGGATAATCAGTCTCTGCCGCCATCATATGGGAAGTGTCTGTCATGCCACGCTCTCCGTTAAGCCAATTTCAACCCAATAATGCCCGCGGTAATCAGCGCCACGGAAGCCCAGCGTAGCGCGGTATTCGCATCGCCGAATAGCGTAATGCCTACCAGAAAGGCGCCAACGGCGCCGATGCCGGTCCAAATGGCATAAGCCGTGCCCACCGGGATTTCGCGCAGTGCCAGCAGCAGCAGCCCGCCACTCGTGATGATGCAGACGATGGCGAAGGCCAGCCAACCATAACGCAACCCGCCCGCACTCCAGCCGAGCTTGAGGCCAATCGGCCAGCCGATTTCACAAAGCCCCGCCAACAGCAAATACAACCAGCCCATGCGTCATCCTTCACGTCAAGAATATCAAGCACCACGCAACAACCAGGATGGTCATGCCAACAGCAAGCGGCAAGTGAAGCCAGAAAGACCCGCCATAAAAAAGGGCCAGCACTTGGCTGACCCTTTCAGTAGCGCTGGCCGAATGCCTCAGCTCAACAGATCCGCCGGCACTGTGCCGCCATTTTCGACGACCTTCTTCATCACCTGCTTATGCAGCCAGATCTTCATCGTTGCTGAGTCATTCATATCGCCCGTATAGCCAAGCTCTGTCGCAAGTTCCTTGCGGGCGCCGAGCCTGCTATCCAGACTCAGCAGCTTCATCAAATCCACAATTGACGTGCGCCAATTGAGCTTTTGCCCCGCCACGGCAGCCTTGCTTTCCATCAGCACCGCAAGGTCCACAGAGCTCAGCGCCTTCACAGGCTCAGCGGCGGCCCCATCAACCGCGGCAAAGGAAGCCGCCGCTGCTGATACGGCTTCCTTCGCGCCGACCTGTGCGATAGCGGGCACAGCTTCGGCGCGGCCGAAAATGCTGCCAATGATGCGTCCAAGAATGCTCATGTGATCTGTGCCGTCCTCAAGTTTTTTAAGGAAACAGATAACAGTGCCTTTCCCCAAACAAGCGTAGAATAGTCGAGTGTTTAGTTCAATGAACAGAAAAACATCGAAAACCCAGTGGTTTTGAAAATAGCGCCCAACCAGAAAGCGCGACCTTCGCAAAATTCGGGCATTTCGGATCTGGCAGATTGGCACCCTAGCCCAGGCAATCACGCAGGTAGTGTGTATTGGCGGCGCGTATCGTCACGCCGGATCAAGTTCCTGTACCATCTCAATCGCATAGTTCCGGAAGCCGGCCTTGCGATAAATGCGTTCAGCGTCATCATTGCCGGCCAGGACACCAATGTGAAGCCGCCTGCAACCGGCCGCCCGGGCATGCGCCTCAGCCAGCGCAAGCATGGCGCGGAAGGCGCCCTGGCCACGCCAAGCCTCTTCGATGAAGGCATCACAAATCCAGGCTTCACGACGATATTCCGGGGCGAGGTAAGGCGGCGCTTCATCCAATGCGAGGAAGAGGTGACCAATGACGCGCCCCTCTGCCTCGGCCACCAGCATAAGTCCTGTGCTGCCGACGCGGCGGATGAAATGCCCCAGCACGGCCTCTGCGCTGGCAACATCAATTGCGCGGTCCCCGGTGATTTCATGCTCAAACCGGTTCAGCGCAACGGTAGTTGCCAGCAACGCCTCATGGTCGGCCTCTCTCGCCACCCTGACAAGAAAGGCCGCCATTGGATCAGTTCCTGGCCTTGTCCACCAAGGCGCCCTTCTTGATCCAGGGCATCATGCCACGAAGCTTCTCACCCACTTCTTCAATAGGGTGTTCAGCCAAACGGCGACGCGTGGCCTTGAAGCTGGCCTGGTTCACCTTGTTTTCCAGCATCCAATCGCGCGCAAAGCGGCCGGACTGGATATCGTCCAGCACGCGCTTCATTTCCGCCTTGGTTTCCGCGGTGATGATGCGTGGGCCCGTGACGTATTCGCCATATTCCGCTGTGTTGCTGATGGAATAATTCATGTTGGCGATGCCGCCTTCATAAATCAGGTCCACAATCAGCTTCACTTCATGGAGGCATTCGAAATAGGCCATTTCCGGCGCATAGCCGGCTTCCACCAAGGTTTCGAAACCCGCCTTGATGAGTTCCACCAAGCCACCGCACAGCACGGTCTGCTCACCGAACAGATCGGTTTCGCATTCTTCCTTGAAGGTGGTTTCGATCACGCCAGAACGCCCGCCACCAATGGCCGAAGCATAGGACAGCGCGATTTCCAGCGCATTGCCCGACGGGTTCTGATTAACGGCCACCAGGCAGGGCACGCCGCCACCCTTTTGGTATTCGCTGCGCACCGTATGGCCGGGGCCCTTCGGCGCGATCATGAACACATCAATATCCGCGCGGGGGTCGAGCAGATTGAAATGCACATTCAAGCCATGCGCGAAGGCAAGCGCGGCGCCCGGCTTCATATTGGCGTGCAGGCTTTCGCGATACAGATCGCCCTGAATTTCATCGGGCGTCAGCACCATGACCACATCGGCCCATTTCGCTGCATCTGCCGGCGACATCACCTTGAAGCCTGCAGCTTCTGCCTTTTGAGCGGACCCACCGGGACGCAGCCCAATCACCACATCCTTCACGCCGGAATCGCGCATATTCATCGCATGGGCATGGCCCTGGCTGCCAAAGCCAATGACCGCAACCTTGCGGGCTTTGATCAGATTCACATCCGCATCGCGGTCATAGTAAACGCGCATCTGCCGTTTCTCCTTTGCTACGCAGGCTTTCGCCCGGATTGATCCTTGCGGGGCTTTTCATCCACGCAAAACAGGCGCGACCCCTTGGGCGAATACGGCCCGTTCATTCCTTTATTTTGCGGCTGCCGACAAGATGCTGAATGCATCATGCGGGCGTTTTATCTGCCGGAATTGCCGGCAGGTCAGGCTGCCCGCTTGAAAGGCACCGTGTTTTCATCGGCGTATTTCGCCAGCGCCGCGCGATACTTGTCCCGCCGCCATTGCAGCAGCCGCCAGGAAGCCTTTGCCGCCATGTCAGAAATCCGCCCACGCGGATCAAGCCCAATGGTCTTGAAGATCATCCCCATGCCGCGTTCGATATGGTTAAAGCGATAAAACCCAATCGCGCGCCCCATATAGGCAGTGGTGGAGCGTTCATGGTCGTAAGGCGTGCCCTCAGCTTCATTGGCGCTGTGGAAGGCGAAGGCCAGTTCATCATCCTCCGTCTCCCCAATGCGGCCCAAGGCCACACGCAGGCGCTTGGAGAAGGAGAGATTCTCGCGCGCCAGATAGCGCTTCATATGATCATAAAACAGCTTGAAGTGGCGGTATTCATCGGCAGCGATCAGCCGGCAGACCTGCTTCAGCGCGGGTTCTTCGGTGGCTTCGCCAAGGGCGGTGTAATAGCTGCTGGTGCCGGTTTCCACCATGCAACGCGCGATCAATTCGCCTGTACGGCTACCACGAATGGAAGCTTCAGCATCCAGTTGAATCTGATAGCCGGCGCGATAGCGTTCAAACGCGGCCGTGAAATCCCAAGCAGGATCAGCCAACATGCCCCAGCGGCCCAGCGCATCGCCATGCTGGGTTTCTTCCACGCCCCAATGTTCGACAGCCGCGATGAAATCCGGATCATCGGCGAAAACGCGCGTAAGGTAGGTCACGTAATCCGCCGCATTGCGTTCCACCATCGCGGCGGCCTTGATCAGCGGCACGATTTCAGGATCAACCTTGGAAGGGTCGAAGCGATCCCAACCAAGCTCATCAATATGCCAATGCTTCATGAACCTACCCCGAGCGCCTTGCCATGAAGGGCCTTAACGACCCATTCAGACTATGTTCTTGTGCCAAGATGCGGCGGTTTCAAGGCAGGGTTGCACGAAACCCACCCCAAAAAGAAACGGGCGGATCCAAGACCCGCCCGCCGAAACGCCATAATGCGTGGGCCTTCAGGCGGCCATGGCCGCTTCAACCATCACCCGCGCGGCAAGCAACCGCTCCATGGCAACTTCGCGCTTTTCCGGCGTTTCATTTGCAGCGGAAGTAAAGGCCGCCTCAGCCTCTGCCAATCGAGCCTCAGCATCGGATTTGGATAGCGAGGCAAGCGGCGTGGCCTCATCCGCAAGGATCGTCACGCGATCCGCAGCCACTTCCGCAAACCCACCGGCCACGAAAAGCTGTTCCGTCACCTTGCCGCCTTCGCGCACGGAAATCACGCCACCACGAAGTGCGACGATCATGGGCGCATGGCCAGCCAGCACGCCCATTTCGCCTTCCGCTGCCGGGAATACCACCATCTCCACCGCGCGGGAGAGCAGCAGCTTTTCCGGCGATACGAGTTCGAGTTGGAAACTCGCCATGGTGATCAGGCCGCCGCCTTCATTTCTTCGCCCTTCTTCACGGCCTCTTCAATCGTGCCAACCATGTAAAAGGCTGCTTCCGGCAGATGGTCGTAATCGCCACGGCAGATGGCGGCGAAGGACCGGATGGTATCTTCAAGCTTCACGAAGACGCCCGGCGTGCCGGTGAAGACTTCAGCCACATGGAAGGGCTGGGACAGGAAGCGCTGAATCTTACGCGCACGCGCCACGATCAGCTTATCTTCTTCCGAAAGCTCATCCATGCCCAGGATGGCGATGATGTCCTGCAGCGATTTGTAGGTCTGCAGGATCTTCTGCACTTCGCGCGCCGTATTGTAATGGTCAGCACCAACCACGCGCGGGTCCATCGCGCGAGAGGTGGAGTCGAGCGGGTCAACGGCCGGGAAAATCCCAAGCTCCGCGATCGAACGATTGAGCACCGTGGTCGCATCCAAATGCGCGAAGGACGTCGCGGGCGCCGGGTCGGTCAAATCGTCGGCGGGCACGTAGATGGCCTGCACCGAGGTGATCGAACCCTTCTTGGTGGAGGTGATGCGTTCCTGCAGCGCGCCCATATCGGTGGACAGCGTCGGCTGATAGCCCACCGCCGAAGGGATGCGGCCCAGCAGCGCGGACACTTCAGCGCCGGCCTGGGTGAAGCGGAAGATGTTATCAATGAAGAAGAGCACGTCCTGGCCTTGCTCATCACGGAAATATTCCGCCATGGAAAGACCCGAAAGCGCCACCCGGGCGCGCGCACCCGGCGGTTCATTCATCTGGCCATAGACCAGCGCCACCTTGGAGCCTTCGGTATTGCCATCGCCAAGCTTGATGACGCCCGCATCAATCATTTCGTGATACAGGTCGTTGCCTTCACGCGTACGCTCACCCACACCGGCAAAAACCGAAACGCCGCCATGGCCCTTGGCGATGTTGTTTATCAGTTCCTGAATGGTCACGGTCTTGCCCACACCGGCGCCGCCGAAAAGACCGATCTTGCCGCCCTTGAGATAAGGCGCCAGCAGGTCAATCACCTTAATGCCGGTGACCAGGATTTCCGCGCTGGTCGCTTGCTCGTCGAACGCCGGCGCTTCGCGGTGAATCGGGTAATACATGGTGGCGGGCACCGGGCCGCGCTCATCAATCGGCTCGCCGATCACGTTCAGGATGCGCCCCAGCGTGCCAGGGCCCACCGGCACGGAAATGCCCGCACCCGTGTCAACCACTTCGGTGCCACGCACCAGGCCGTCCGTGGTGTCCATGGCGATGCAGCGCACCGTGCGCTCACCCAAATGCTGCGCCACTTCAAGGACGAGCTTCTGCTCGCCGATCTGCAGCGTCAGCGCGTTCATGATCGAGGGCAGCTCGGCGGGGAACTGAACGTCCACCACGGCACCAAGCACCTGCGTCACCTGACCAACATTATTCTTCATGGCAGCAGTCCCTTCTTAAAGCGCTTCAGCGCCGGAGATGATTTCAATCAGCTCTCGGGTGATGTTCGCTTGACGTGTGCGGTTGTAATTCAGCGTAAGCTTATTGATCATCTCGCCCGCATTGCGTGTGGCGTTATCCATGGCAGTCATCTGGCTACCATAGAAGCCGGCGGCATTGTCCAGCAGGGCGCGATAGATCTGGATGGCGAGATTTTGGGGCAAAAGCCGCGCCAGAATCTCTTCTTCCGTCGGCTCAAACTCGTAAAGCGCGCCACTATCGGCCTTAACTTCGGGCAGCGGCGTTGGAATAAGCTGCTGGCCCACCGGGGTTTGGCTGATCACATTCTTGAAGCGATTATAGATCAGCGTGCAGACATCGAACGCGCCGGCATCCAGCATGTCGCTGATCTTGGCGCTGACCTCTGACGCGTCCTCATAGCCAATGCGCTTCTTATTGGCGAAGCTGATTTCCGCCACGAAACGGCTGGCGAAGTCGCGCTTGAGGTACACGGCACCCTTGCGGCCAACAGTGATGATCTTCACCGTCTTGCCTTCGGCTTCCAGCGCACGCACCTGGGCGCGGGCGAAGCGGCCGACATTGGTGTTAAAGCCGCCGCAAAGACCGCGCTCGGCCGTCACCACGACCAGCAGGTGCACCTTATCGGCGCCCGTGCCAACCAGCAGCTTCGGCGCATCCGGCGAACCGGCGACCGAGGCGCCAAGCGAGGCCAGCATCCGCTCCATACGATCAGCATAGGGGCGGGCCGCCTCCGCCTGGGTCTGCGCACGGCGCAGCTTGGCGGCAGCCACCATCTTCATCGCCTGCGTGATCTTGCGCGTGGATTTCACGCTATTGATCCGCAGACGCAGACTTTTCAGGCTGGGCATTGGTTACTCTCCCGCAGGCCCGGGCTCAGGCGAAAGACTTGGTGAAACTGTCGAGGAAGGCAATCAGCTTCGCTTCCGTATCCTTCTTGATCTCACGATCATTCCGGATGCTGGTCACGATATCCGGCGCGGTCGCCTTCATGTCGCTCAGCAGGCGGCTTTCAAACTCACCGACCTTATTCAAGGGCAGACGGTCCAGATAACCACGCGTACCAGCAAAAATCGCGATCACCTGATCTTCAACCGCGACCGGCTTGAACTGCGGCTGCTTCAGTAGCTCGGTCAAACGCGCACCACGCGCCAGCAGCGCCTGGGTGGAGGCATCCAGATCCGAAGAAAACTGAGCGAATGCCGCCATTTCGCGGTACTGCGCCAGCTCCAGCTTGATCTTGCCGGCCACCTGCTTCATCGCCTTAATCTGCGCGGCGGAACCAACGCGCGAAACCGACAGACCGACGTTCACGGCAGGGCGGATGCCCTTGAAGAACAATTCGGTTTCCAGGAAGATCTGGCCATCCGTGATCGAAATCACGTTCGTCGGAATATAGGCTGAGACGTCACCCGCCTGGGTTTCAATGACGGGCAGCGCCGTCAGCGAACCATTGCCGGCGTCATCGCCCATCTTCGCCGCACGCTCCAAAAGGCGTGAATGCAGATAGAAGACGTCACCCGGATAGGCTTCGCGGCCCGGCGGACGGCGCAGCAGCAGCGACATCTGACGATAGGCAACCGCCTGCTTCGACAAATCGTCATAGAAAATGACGGCATGCATGCCATTATCGCGGAAATATTCACCCATGGCGCAGCCCGTATAGGGGGCCAGGAACTGCATCGGCGCCGGATCGGAAGCGGTGGCGGCGACGATGATGGAATATTGCAGCGCGCCCTGTTCTTCGAGCGTCTTCACCAACTGAGCAACGGTGGAACGCTTCTGACCGATGGCGACATAGATGCAATAAAGCTTCTTCGATTCATCATCACCAGCATTGATGGTCTTCTGGTTGATGATGGTGTCGACGATCACAGCGGTCTTGCCGGTCTGGCGGTCACCAATGATCAATTCGCGCTGGCCACGGCCAATCGGGATCAGGGAATCAATCGCCTTGATGCCGGTCTGCATCGGCTCATGCACCGACTTGCGCGGAATAATTCCAGGCGCCTTCACCTCAGCACGCATGCGCACCACGTCGGTCAGCGGACCCTTGCCGTCAATTGGGTTGCCGAGGCCATCCACAACGCGACCCAGCAGACCCTTGCCCACGGGCACGTCCACAATGTCACCGGTACGGCTGACTGTGTCGCCTTCCTTCACCGAAAGGTCGGAGCCGAAAATCACGACGCCGACATTGTCGGTTTCAAGGTTCAGCGCCATGCCCTTCACGCCGGAAGCTGGGAAATCCACCAGCTCACCCGCCATGACATTCTGCAGCCCATAAACGCGGGCGATGCCATCGCCCACAGTCAGCACGGTGCCAACTTCAGCGACATTCGCTTCGGCATCAAAGCCAGCGATCTGCTGCTTGAGGATTTCCGAAATTTCGGCCGGACGGATTTCCATGGTCAGGCAGCCCCCTTCATCGCGTATTGCAGGCGTTGCAGCTTAGATTTGATTGAATTGTCATACAGGCGGGAACCGATCCGCACGATCAGGCCGCCCAGGATGGATTTGTCGATCGTCTCAGAAAGACGAACATTCGAATAACCGGCTTCCGTCAGACGCGCCGCAATCTGGGCACGCTGCGTGTCGGTCAGCGCATGCGCCGTGGTGACTTCCGCCATCTGCTGGCCGCGGCGGGCTGCGATCAGCGCGCCAAAGGCACGCGCCACCGCGGGCAGCGCCGCCAAACGACGATTGGCGATCATGACACCCACCATGTTGCGCACCTCACCACCAATACCGACGCTATCCAGGATTTTGAACATCCGGTCGCGTTGGATGGCGGCATTGAAGCGCGGGTCAGCGATGAAGCCATGCATGTCTGCATTGTCGCGGCAAAGGGCGAAAAGCGCTTCCAATTCCGCACCAATCCGGTCAGCGGCACCGGGTTCGGTACCACGCCGGTCATCGGCAAGGTCAAGAAGCGCCTTGGCATAACGCCCGGCTGCGCCCACGGCGCTGGGCGCCGATGGCGAAGCCTTTTCAATGGTCTGGTCTGTGGCAGCCACGGGTTTTCCCGGTCCTGTTTCTTGCGCGAAAACGATATGTCGGGCGATCTCCCGACGCGGACGGGGCGTTACCATAGGGTTTACCGCACCGCAACCGAGCCTACGGCATTTTTGCGCGCGCTTTCGCATGAATTGCGCAAATTCCGCCGGCCCCGCCCTGCTTGACAGCGCTTCGCCGCCAATCGCAGGCTTTGCCCATAAGCGGCGCCATGCCCGAAAAAGAAGGAAACGTCTTACTCATGACACCCGAATTCAGCCGGCGCGCCGGTCTTTTGGCCGGGGCGGCCGCCGCCTTGATGCCGCTCCGCCCCGCCTATGCCGCCTTTCCGGAACGCGCCATCACGCTTTCTGTCAGTTTCCCGCCTGGTGGTGCCACCGATATCCTGGCGCGACTCCTGGCCCCGCCGCTGAGCGAGGCGATCGGCAAGCCAGTTGTGATCGAGAATCGCGGTGGCGCCGGCGCCAATATCGGCATCGGCTATGTCGCCCGCGCGGCGGGGGATGGCTATACGCTGCTGGTTACCTCCAGCGCCTTTGTGGTGAACCCCAGCCTTTACCGTAACCCGCCCTATGACCCCTTCCGGGATTTCGCGCCCATCAGCACGCTTGGCGCTTCCCCCAATGTGATTGCGGTGCGCCCCAATCGCGGCATTGCCTCACTTCAGGATCTGATCGCCCAGGCCAAGGCCAGCCCCGATAAGTTCAACTACGCAAGCCCCGGCATCGGCACCACGCCGCATCTGGCGGGCGAATTGCTGAAACTCCGCGCCGGGTTTGAGATGCAGCACGTGCCCTTCAGCGGCGCTGGCCCCGCAACGCAAGCTGCACTGGCCGGCACCACACAGGTGATCAGCGCGGCGCAAGGTTCGGTCATGGCGCAGCTGCGCGCAGGCGAATTGCGCGCCATTGTGCAAACTGGCGCGACGCGCGCGGTGGACCTGCCCGATGTGCCCACCCAGGAAGAATTGGGCATCAAGGATGCAAATTCCGAAACCTTCCTGGCGCTTTTCGCCCCGGCTGCGACTCCGGCGCCAATCCAGGCATTGCTGGCGCGGGAGGTGGTGAAGGTGCTGCAACGCCCGGATGTGCAGCAGCGCTACCGTGAAGCCGGCGCCCCGGTGGTGGGCGGGGGGCCTGAGGAACTCCGCGCCCGTGTCGCGCGCGAAGTGCCGATCTGGCGGGAAGTGATCCAGGTTTCGAAAATCAGCGTGCAGTAAAATCAGGGTTTTGTTGGAATAGGCGGAGCAGGTTCAGCCGGCGCCGGGGCGGAAAGCCCGGCGCAGAGAAAGGGCAGAATCTGTTCCACCGCCATGTCAAAATCGCCCGAATCGCATACCCCGCCGGACATCATTTCAAGCCGGCCAGACCGTAGCAGGGTGTAGCGATAGGCCCCCATCATGAAATAAAGCCGCCAATACAAAACCTCTGGCGGTAAATGCGGCAGCACGGGGCGGAAGGCTTCCACATAAGCCAGCGTGGTGTCGTCATAGACCGTGCTCAGCACTTCCCGAGATATATCATCGGGTTCCGTATTCAGCCTGGCATGCATGCGCATGGTCGCGCGGCCTTCAGGGGTTTTGCCATTGAGCATAAAGGGCGAGACGAAGGCGCGTACCAGGACTTCAAGCGGCACGCGGCCATCCGGCCAGGTTGCCTTGGCGCCTTCCAAAGCGCGGCGCCGCGCCGCGGTGACCTGCTCCGCCCCGCGCATATAGGCGGCGCGAAACAAATCCCGCTTGGACCCGAAGTAATAATGGAGCTGCGCCAGATTGACCCCGGCGGCGAGCGCAATGGCGCGGGTGGAGGCGCCCGTATAGCCATGATCGGCAAACAGCATCTGCGCCACATCCAGGATGCGGTTGCGGACACTGGCCGAAGGGTCAATCGGGGCAAGCAGGCTGGTCATTCGTTCCGGGCTTTTGGTCAGGCGACCGATATGGGCAATCTAGGCCGATTCGCGCCAAGGGCAACCAGAACCCTAGAAATTGACGAAAATCAGCCTTGGCGCTATTTGGTCAGACGACTGATTTGCAAAGGGCCGGCCCCGCGCATCGTTCGGATGAGTGGCGAAGGCCCCATAAGCGGGAGGAAGCCTCATGAGCGCAGCGCAGGAAATCACCCAATCCCGCCATTTCGGCGGCGAGGCCCCGGTGGAGCGTGCGAAGCGCATCGCGCCGATCATCGCTGCTTCGTCGAACCAAATCGAACGCGACCGCGCTTTGCCGAAGGAGTTACTGGACGCGCTGCATGGCGCCGCGCTGTTCCGCACGCTGCTGCCGCAGGCCTTCCGCGGTGAGGAAGTGCCGCTGCATGATTTCGTGCAGATGCAGATTGTGATTGCCGCCGCTGATGCCAGCACCGCCTGGTGCGTGGGGCAGGCTTCCGGTTGTTCCATGGCGGCGGCCTATCTGAAGCCCGAAATTGCCTATGAAATCTGGGGCGCTGATCCGCGCGCCGTGCTCGCCTGGGGCATGGGGCCACAATCCCGCGCCGTTGTGGTGGATGGCGGCTATATGGTGACCGGCAAATGGCATTTCGCCAGCGGCAGCCGGCACTGCACCTGGCTCGGCGGCCATTGCAAGGTTGTCGAACGCGATGGGTCCTTGCGCGCCGATGCGGAAGGCAACCCGATTGACCGCACCATGCTGTTCAAGCGCGAAGTGCCGAAGATCACCGATAATTGGCGCGTGATGGGCCTGCGCGGTACTGGCAGCGATACTTATGAGGTGACGGATCTTTTCGTGCCGGATGATTACACGGTGCAGCGTGATTTGCCGATCAATCGGCAAACCGCTGGCACGCTGTATCATTTCACCAGCACGCATGCCTATGCGGCCGGCTTTGGCGGCGTGGCGCTTGGCATTTGCCGCGGGACTCTTGATGCCTTCATCAAGCTGGCGTCTGACAAAACCCCGGCTGCCTCCACACGCCCAATGCGCGACAGCCATGTCATTCAAAGCCTGGTGGCGCGTTCCGAAGCGCGCTGGCGTTCCGCGCGCAGCCTGCTTTTGGAGACGCTGCGCGAATGCTGGCAGCGTGCAGAAGCAGGGCTCGACATGACGAATGATGAACGGGTTTCGATTCGCCTTGCTTCCACCTTCGCGATTCAGACGTCGCGTGAAGTGGTGGAAACAATCTATCAGGAAGCCGGTTCCACGGCGATTTTCGAAGACAATCCTTTTGAGCGGCGCTTCCGCGACATTCATGCGGTCAGCCAACAGGTGCAAGGCCGCAGCGCGCATTTTGAAGCGGTGGGCCAGCATCTGCTGGGCCAGACGCCGCATGCGCGCTTCCTTTAAAAACGGCACGGAGGAAAACAACATGGGCCTGCAAGGTCTCAACCACTACACGCTTCGCCCGGTGGATCTGGAAGCCACCAAGCATTTTTATGAGAAGGTGCTGGGGCTTGAATTGGGCTATCGCCCGCCGCTGACCTTCCCAGGCTATTGGCTGTATTGCGGTGACAACCCGACGGTCCATCTGATCGGCGACCGCCAGGGTGAGGAAGGGCTACCGGAACGCAAGGTTGGCCACACCGGCCTGGTGGATCACATCGCCTTTTCCTGCACCGGGCTTGCCGCCATGCGCGCGCATTTGGATCAGCACAAGGTGACCTATACGGCACGCGTCATTCCGCGCGATCGGCAGACGCAAATCTTTCTGCATGATCCGAATGGCGTTGCGGTGGAATTGAACTACCCGCCCGAGGAAACCCCGCCAGACTGAACCGGCGCTTCGCAAAACAGGCGGTGCAGCGTGTGTAGCACCGCCTCGGCCTTCGGGTCCGCCAGACGATAATAAATCACCGTCCCGGCGCGGCGCGTGGCGACTAGCCCTTCATCGCGCAAAAGCGCCAAATGCTGCGACAGCGCGGATTGCGACAGCCTGACACTAGCGGCGAGGTCATTGACTGATTTCTCGCCCGCCGCGACCAGATCACACAGCACCAAAAGCCTTCTTTCATTGGCCAAGGCACGCAAAAGCCGCGCCGCCAGCGCAGCATTTTCAGCAAGCTGCGCTGCGCTATCCGCTTCGCGGGCAGGGCTCAACAAATCATTCATGACCGTCTTCTAACCCGTTGCGCGTGGGCGGGCCAAGGCGGCTTGACAGGGGTAGCGCATGTTACATTATAACATTTCATACCTACCCCGAAGGCCCTTGCCCATGCTTCGTCGCGCTCTGCTTTGTTCACCCGCCCTACTGCTGGTCAGGCCCGCCCTGGCCCAGCAAAGGCTTTCGGTGGTCGCTTCATTTTCCATCCTGGCGGATATGACGCGCCAGATCGGCGGGGATCGCATTACGCTTCGCGCCATTGCCGGGGCGGATCAGGATGCGCATGGCTTTCAGCCCAAGCCATCGGACGCCGCCGCGCTGACCAATGCCGCGGTCATGATCCGCAATGGCCTCGGCTTTGAAGGCTGGCTGGACCGCATGATCCGGTCTTCCGGCTTCAAGGGCGGGCTGGTCACCACCACCGATGGCATCACGCCCCGCATGATGCAGGCGCATGCCCACCACGGGCATGACCATGGCGGCGCGGGGCGGCGGCATAACCATTCCGTCGGACCACGCCAGGTGCCGGACCCGCATGCCTGGCAGGATTTGGGCCTGGCGCAGCACTATATCCGCAACATTACCGCCGGGCTGATCGCCGCCGACCCAACTGGTGAAGCGCTGTATCGCCGCAACGCGGAAGCCTATGCCGCACGCCTTGCCGCGCTGGACCAATGGGTGCGCGCTGAAATCGCCAAAGTGCCGGCAGCGCGGCGCAAGATTGTCACCAGCCACGACGCCTTTGGCTATTTCGGTGATGCCTATGGCGTGCGCTTCCTGGCCCCCCAGGGCGTTTCCACAGAAGCCGAGCCCTCAGCGGCCGAAGTCGGGCGGTTGATCCGCCAGATCAAGGCAGAAAGCATCACCGCGCTGTTCCTGGAAAACATGACCAACCCGGCAACGCTGCAACGCATCGCGCAGGAAACTGGTTTGCGTGTGCGCGGGCGGCTTTTTGCCGATGCGCTTTCCGCCGAGGCCGGCCCGGCGCCAACCTATGAGGCGATGTTCCGGCACAATCTTTCCCTGATGGTGCCTGCAATGCGGGGGGACGCCGCATGATCATGACCAGCCTTCGCAACATGGCCTTTGGCGCGATCGCAAGCCTTGTCGCCCTGACCACCGCCCAGGCCCAGGGCTTCACCCCGCATGTTTCGGGCGAGGCTGATCTTGGCCTCTATGGCGTTTCAACCTTCAACGCCAAGGATTCCGCCCGGCGCGGTACGAGCCTTTATCTTTTCGGTGAAGTCGCCACCGGCTTTCACATCGCGCCCGGGCTTTCGCTGCAAACCGTGGTGGCGTTTGAACCGATCGGCGAAGGTGACGCTTTGGGCGGCTTCCCGATGGATGGCGTGATCGGCTTTCGCCGCCAATCCGCCTTTCTGGAAGCGTTTTTCGCGGAATGGAAACCGGATGATGCCCTCACGCTTTATGGCGGGCGCTTCGTCGCCCCCTTCGGTCGCGGCCATCATGACTTCCCCGGGATCCTGACCCGTATCCGCGCCCATGAAGTGCAGATGATCGGCGATGCCATGGGTGTGGGCGGCACCTGGAATTTCCTGGCTGATCCGCGCTTTGGCGAACATGACATTTCCGCCGCCGCCTTCACGCTTGATCGCACCTTTCTGTCCTCAACCTGGCTGACGCGCCGGCGTTGCTGTGATGAACGTTATGAACGCTATAATCGCAATACCGAACAGCAGGGCGGGCCTTCCAATAACGGGCAGATGGATAATTTCGCCCTGTCCTTGGATGGCGATAAATTCGATTTTGCGCCGGGGCTCTCCTATCAGCTTTCTTTAGTATCTCGCGCCGCGGGCAAGGAAGATGGCACGGCACGCGAATGGGGCTATGCCGCCGCGCTGCGTTATGAACAGCGCTGGTCAGCGGCGCATCGCACGCTGTTCTTCGCCGAGGCTGTGCAGTTCCGCAATGCCGATGGCAGGCCGCGTTTCGAGACCGATGAAGGCGAGGAAACCACCATTGCCGAGCGGCGCAGTTTCACGACCCTCGGCGCGCAGCATCGCATGGATGATTGGCGCGGCACGCTTGCCTGGCAGCGTGACCAGCGTAAGCGCAGCCTGGATACGCTGCCCACGGAAAACTACCTGGAAGCGTCCATCGGGCGCGATATCGGCCATGGCTTCGGGCTCGATGTTGGCTATCAATATGGAAGGCAGTTGATCGAGGATTCCGGCCAGCTCGGAACCACGCATGCGGTGCTGGCGCGGCTTTCCTGGCGCGGCGGGTTTTAAGCCCGGAAGGGCGAGCCCCTACCTGCCAAGCCCGTCCCAGAATTCCTTGACCTTGGCGAAGAAGCCTTCGCTTTCCGGGCTGGTGCGACCGCCCTTCTCTGCCTCGGCTTCGAATTGCTCCAGCAATTCGCGTTGCTTGGGCGAAAGGTTCTGCGGCGTTTCCACCATGACCTGCACATACATATCGCCGCGCGCGGCTGACCGCAGCACGGAAAAACCCTTGCCGCGCAGGCGGAATTGATCACCAGTCTGTGTGCCGGCGGGGATCGTCACTTTTGAACGCCCGCCATCAATGCTGGGCACTTCCACATGCCCACCAAGGGCTGCCTGCGTCATGCGCAGCGGCACGCGCACCAGAATATTCGCGCCATCGCGCTGGAAAATCGGATGCGGCCGGACCGCGATATCCACATACAAATCACCCGCCGGCGCACCGCGCTGCCCTGCCTCACCCTCGCCAGTCAGGCGAATACGCGTGCCATCATCAACGCCGGCAGGGACCGAGACATTCAGGTTGCGTTCGCGCTGCACACGCCCCGCGCCACGGCAAATCTTGCAAGGGTTCTTGATGATGCGGCCCTGGCCGCCGCAGGTGGGGCAGGTGCGCTCCACCAGGAAAAACCCCTGCTGCGCCCTGACCTTGCCGCTACCCTGACAGGTACCGCAGGTCTGCGCGCCAGATGCCGCGCCACCTTCCGCGCCAACACCCTTGCAGGCTTCGCAGGAAACGCTTGTCGCGAAGCGGATATTTTTCTTGGCACCCGCAAAGGCTTCTTCCAGCGAAACCTCCACCTGCGTGCGCAAATCTGCACCTCGGCCCGCCGCCGCGCGCTGACCACGCCCACCGCCGCCGAAGCGGCCGAACATTTCCTCAAAAATATCCTCGAACCCGCCGCCACCGAAGGGACCGCCGCCGCCGCCACCACCGCCAGGCCCGCCCTGTTCAAAGGCAGCATGGCCGAAGCGGTCATAGGCGGCGCGCTTTTCGGCATCCTTCAGCACATCGTATGCCTCATTCAATTCCTTGAATTTGGCTTCGGCTTCCGCATTGCCCTGATTGCGATCAGGGTGCCATTGCATCGCGAGCTTGCGGTAGGTTTTCTTGAGGTCATCCTCGCCCGCATCGCGCGCGACGCCGAGAACCTCATAATAATCGCGTTTTGCCATGATCGGGCTACCGTTTCGGACACAAGAATTCCCCTGTTGCCGACAGGCACCAGGGGAACGCTTTGGTCAAAGGAGCTACCACCCCGAAGGGATCAGGAAGGCTTCTTCTTGTTCGGGTCCACTTCCTCGAACTCGGCGTCAACCACCTTGTCCTTGGAAGCACCAGCCGCACCGGCCGCCGGTTCTTCAGGCTTTGGCGCGGCCTGTTCGGCCTTGTACAGCGCCTCACCCATTTTCATCGCAGCCTGGGACAGTTTCTCAGAAGCCTCGCGGATCGCATCGGCGTCCTGGCCTTCCATGGCGGTGCGGGCAGCGGCCAAAGCCGATTCCACTTCCACCTTTTCAGCCGGCGGTACCTTGTCCCCGCTTTCCTTCAGCGTCTTGTCAGTGGAATGCACCAGCGCATCAAGCTGGTTGCGCGCTTCCACCGCTTCACGCCGCTTGCGATCGGCTTCCGAATTGGCTTCGGCATCCTTCACCATGCGTTCGATATCGGCGTCCGAAAGGCCCGATTTCGCCTGGATACGGATTTGCTGTTCCTTGCCGGTCGCCTTGTCCTTCGCGCTGACGCTGACAATACCGTTCGCGTCAATGTCAAAGGTCACTTCCACCTGCGGCACGCCACGCGGCGCGGGGGGAATGCCCGTCAGGTCAAACGTGCCAAGCTGCTTGTTATCGGCAGCCATTTCACGTTCGCCCTGATAGACCTTGATGGTGACCGCGGTTTGATTGTCATCGGCCGTTGAGAAGGTCTGGCTTTTCTTCGTGGGGATCGTCGTGTTGCGATCAATCAACCGCGTGAAGACCCCGCCGAGCGTTTCAATACCAAGGCTGAGCGGCGTCACATCCAGCAGCAGCACATCCTTGACATCGCCCTTTAGCACGCCGCCCTGAATGGCCGCGCCAATGGCGACGACTTCATCGGGGTTGACGTTGCGCGCGGGTTCCTTGCCGAAGAATTGGCGAACCGCTTCCACCACCTTCGGCATGCGGGTCATGCCGCCGACCAGGATCACCTCATCCACCTCATTGGCGGCAAGGCCGGCATCCTTCAGCGCCTGGCGGCAGGGTTCCATGGTGCGGCTGATCAGATCATCCACCAAAGCTTCCAGCTTTGAACGGGTGACCTTCATCACCAAATGCTTGGGGCCGGAAGCATCCGCCGTGATGAAGGGCAGGTTGACTTCGGTTTCCTTGGAAGAGGAAAGCTCGATCTTCGCCTTTTCTGCCGCTTCCTTCAGGCGTTGCAGCGCAAGCTTATCGCCACGCAGGTCAATGCCCTGTTCCTTGCGGAATTCATCAGCCAGATAATCAATGATACGCTGGTCGAAATCTTCACCACCCAGGAAGGTGTCACCATTGGTGGATTTCACTTCAAACACGCCATCGCCGATTTCCAGCACGGAAACGTCGAAGGTGCCGCCACCAAGGTCATAAACCGCGATGGTGCCGCCCTTCTTCTGTTCCATACCGTAGGCCAGCGCGGCGGCCGTCGGTTCATTGATGATGCGCAGCACTTCAAGCCCGGCAACGGTGCCGGCTTCCTTGGTGGCTTGGCGTTGGGCGTCATTGAAATAGGCGGGAACCGTAATCACGGCCTGGGAAACCTTCTCACCCAAATGGGCTTCGGCGGTTTCCTTCATTTTGGTCAGCACCATAGCGCTGATCTGCTGCGGCGCGTAGGTCTTGCCATCCACCTCAACCCAGGCATCGCCATTGGGCGCCTTGGTGATCGTGAAGGGGGCAAGCCCGATATCTTTTTGCACCATCGGGTCATCAAAGCGGCGGCCAATCAGGCGCTTCACCGCATACAGCGTGCCCATGGGGTTGGTGACGGCCTGGCGCTTCGCCGATTGCCCGACCAGCCTTTCGTCATTCTTCGCAAACGCGATCATGGAAGGCGTGGTGCGCGCACCTTCGGCGTTTTCAATCACGCGCACATCCTTGCCTTCAAGAATGGCGACGCAGGAATTGGTGGTGCCAAGGTCGATACCGATAACCTTACTCATCCGAGTTCTCCTCTACGGCGGATCGCGGCGGCCCAGAATGGCACCACGGCGATCCCCTAATGCTAAAACGATGGCCAAGCGCCACCGCGGATGGGGTTGCAGGAAGCCGCACCCGAAGGGGCGCGGTGTTCACGGGCAGGATGTATGTAACAGCGCGGGGTGAGACAAGATGCCCCGACGCCTTCTGTCTAAAATTTAGCGCGGCCCGCGGCGGCGGTTGCGGTCCAGCTCCTCGGCACTGAGCGCGAAGGAAACCCGCACGCGGAATTCCGCTGGGTTGCGGCCGGCTGGGAAAAGGATGGCCTCAGGGGCGGTGGCTACCCGGGCGCGGGTCTGATTGCCCTCAAAATTCACCAAAAGTAGAGCGTCCTTGCGCTGGACCAATTGGCTGTCATCGCCGCTGGTCACCGCCAGGAACCAGGGGAGTTCGGCCCGATTGCCGCGCGCGGCGGGGCCGCGTTCCACATCCATCAGGACCGAGACCTTCACTTCGACCCCGCCGCCCCGGACGTAATCACAAGATGCATTCACCCCCGCGATCCGGCCATCCACCAGCATCGCGGCCAAATCCGGCGGCGCGCCGGGCCGGAAGCGGGTCACATCCGCCCCATCAGCCAGGATCGTCACCCTTGGGCAGGGTGCCAGCACCTGCTCCTTGGTGGACGAGCCACAAGCTGCGACCAGCCCCGCCAGAACCAGAACCCCGAAGCGACGCATGCCGAAACCCCCTTTGACCCGAACGGGCTGCGGGCTACTCTGACCATTCTTCGCGTCGCGCCGCAACCCGTGGCCGGCCCCCTGGATGGACCCTGCGCCCATGGCCTCTGCCAAGCCGCCCCTGAACCTTCTGCTCGCTGGCCCGCGCGGCTTTTGCGCCGGCGTGGACCGCGCCATCAAGATTGTGGAGGAAGCGCTGAAACGCCACGGCCCCCCGGTCTATGTGCGGCATGAAATCGTCCATAACCGCTTCGTAGTGGAAAGCCTCGAAAAACAAGGCGCGGTCTTTGTGGAGGAGCTCAGCGAAATCCCGAATGACGGCCAGCCCGTGGTGTTTTCCGCCCATGGCGTGCCGAAATCCGTCCCGGCCGAAGCCGCACAGCGCATGATGTTCGCACTCGACGCCACCTGCCCGCTGGTAAGCAAGGTGCATCGTGAAGCCGAACGCCATCATGAACATGGCCGCCATCTTTTCCTGATTGGCCATGCCGGCCACCCGGAAGTGATCGGCACCATGGGCCAATTGCCCGAAGGTGCTGTGACTTTGGTGCAGGATGCGGCGGATGCGGAAAGTGTTGCCTCGCCCGAAGGCGCCACCCTTGCCTATACAACCCAGACCACGCTTTCGGTTGATGATACGGCGGAAATCATCGGCATCCTGCAACAGCGCTTCCCCGATATCCGCGGCCCCGCCAAGGAAGATATCTGCTACGCGACCACCAATCGCCAGGCGGCGGTGAAGGCGATTGCCGCGCGTTCCGATCTGGTGGTGGTGGTGGGCGCGCCCAATTCATCCAATAGCCAGCGCCTGCGCGAAGTGGCGGAGCGTAGCGGCGCCGGCCGCGCCGTGATGGTGCAGCGCGGTGCTGATCTTGATCTTTCCCTTGTGCAGGGCTGCAAGACCGTGGGTGTCACCGCCGGCGCCAGCGCGCCCGAAGTGCTGGTGGAAGAAGTGATCGCGCGCCTGCGTGAAGCTTATTCGCTTGAGGTCGAGGAAGTGGTGGTGGCAGTGGAACAGATCACCTTCCGCCTGCCGCGCGGGCTCGCCGCCCAATAATGGCGGTCTATACTGAGGTTTCGGATGAGGCGTTGCGCGCCTTCCTGGCCGATTACGCGCTTGGCGAATTGCTGGCCTTTCGCGGCATTGCCGAAGGTGTCGAGAATTCCAACTACGCGGTGAAAACCGACGCCGGCGATTTCATCCTGACGCTGTATGAAAAGCGCGTGGACCCCGCTGAATTGCCTTATTTTCTTGGCCTGATGGAACACCTCGCGTCACGCGGCATGGCTTGCCCCACGCCGGTGCATGGGCGGGATGGCGCGGCCCTGCGCGAATTGGCGGGGCGGCCGGCGGCCATTGTCACCTTTCTGCCGGGTGTCTGGCCGCGCCGCGTGCGGCCAGAACATTGCGCACCACTCGGCACGGCAATGGCGGAAATGCATTTGGCCGGGGCGGGGTTTGCGCTCAGCCGGCCCAATGCACTCGGCCCCAAGGGCTGGGCGCCTTTGCTGGATGGCTGCCGCGCACGGGGTAATGAGGTGCAGCCAGGCCTGATTGCGGAACTTGATGCGGCGCTGGCCGGCATTCTGGCCGCCTGGCCGGCGGAGGGCAGCCTGCCGATCGGGCAAATCCACGCGGATCTTTTCCCCGATAATGCGTTTTTCCTGCCGGACGCCGATGGCCAGCCGCGTGTTTCCGGCGTGATTGATTTCTATTTCGCCTGCACGGATCTTTTCGCTTATGACATCGCCGTCTGCCTGAATGCCTGGTGCTTTGAGCCGGATTATTCCTTCAACGTCACCCGCGCGCGCGCCATGCTTGGCGCCTATCGCGCCATTCGCCCGCTGGCAGATGCTGAATTGGCCGCGCTGCCCGTGCTGTGCCGCGGTGCGGCGCTGCGCTTTCTGCTGACCCGGCTGTATGACTGGACCCACACGCCCGAAGGCGCGCTGGTGACACGTAAGGACCCGGTGGAATATCTGCGGAAACTCAGGTTCTTCAGCGGCGCCGAAACGCTTTCGGCCTTTGGCCTGTGACTGGCAGCGCGGACCCGCGCCCCTTGGTCGAGATTTGGACCGATGGCGGCTGCAAACCCAACCCCGGCCCCGGCGGCTGGGCCGCCATTCTGCGCTTTGGCGAGCATGAGCGGGAACTTTCGGGCAATGAGGCCGAGACCACCAATAACCGCATGGAACTGACCGCGGCGCTGAAAGCGCTTGAGGCACTGAAAAAACCCTGCCGCGTGGCCTTGCATACGGATAGCGAATATCTGCGGAACGGCATCAGCCGCTGGATCCATGGCTGGGTGCGCGCCAATTGGCGCAATGCGGCGAAGGAGCCGGTGAAGAATCTGGATTTGTGGCAGGGCATTCTGGCCGCGGCCAAACCGCATGAGATTGAATGGCGCTGGGTGCGCGGCCATGCCGGGGACCCGATGAATGAACGCGCCGATGCGCTGGCGACGGTGGCGCGGGATGCAGCTTCGAAGGGTTGAGCTTGCCCAAACCCGCTTGCCCCGACTATAGAAGCGTTCCGGCGCGGGCGTAGTTCAGAGGTAGAACGTCAGCTTCCCAAGCTGAATGTCGGGGGTTCGATTCCCCCCGCCCGCTCCATGAATTGCCGTCCCGGCTTTAAGCTGACGGGAAGGGCCGGGTTGACCAGCCCTTCTTAGGTGAAGATTTCGAGTATCGTTAGGCGCGAAAATCCGTAATGAAGTACGGTTTTTGATTCCCCATTTATGGCGAGGTCGTCTTTGCGGTTCAGCAACAGAAATGTGACGATTCCACCGACGTCGATGACACCAGCGGTTGAGAAGCCGCAGATTTCGCACGTCATCAGTGTCAAGACGGGTCAATCTCATGATTCAGTGAAGTTGATAACATCAATTCGTTATGATCGCTGGATGCGCCTCCGGCAGGAAAATCTCATTGCAATTCGAAGAGGAGGTAAGAGGGTCATCTGCCAAATCTGTCACGTTCCGGTTCTTTTCACTTTATCGACCTGCAAGCGAGCTTTTTTCAAGCACGTGAGGGAGGATGGTAGCTGCCCATCCATCACCAGAAGTGGGATCTCACATAACCGTCTGAGAGAGATGATCTATTGTGGAAGACAGGAGAGCAAGCGCCATCAGGAAACAAAAAACTTTATCGCTGAGTCTTTAGAGGTGGACGCGAACTTTAGTAACGTTTTGATAGAGAAAACTTGGAAAGCGAAGGATGGGCTCTCTAGACGGCGGCCCGATGTGAGCGCTATTGGAAAAAATGCAATCCGTTTTGCTTTTGAAGCGCAGTTAACCACAACTTTTCTTGATGTGGTCGTTGGACGACGCGAATTTTATTTGCAGGAAGGCAGCTTACTTGTTTGGGTGTTGCGTGAATTTGACCCCAGCTATCGACGCGCAACTGAGGACGATATCTTGTTTTCTAACAACTCGAATATTATCGTTGTCGATCAATCCACCGTTGCAGCCTCACATGCTGCGAAGCAGTTTATGGTGCGAGTGCATCATCGCACCATCGCGAAATCAAAAGACCATGAGTGGGCGACAGAGATAGTCCCATTCAGCAGCCTAACTTTTGATCTAATTAGGCAACGAACGTTCTTTTTCGATTTTGAAACTGCGGAGTCAAAAGCTTCGCAAATTTCCCATAAAGAAATGGTGGATACCTCCAATGCTGACTTAGACAACGCCGCGTCCATAGCTGAGACCGACGAAAGGAAACTTGAGCGAGAGGAGCTACGCACCTCGATACTCCAATTTTTCGAGGATCGGGATAAACTCGACAAAGCAACGTGGAAGTACCTTAGCAGTCGTTTATACAGGGTTGGAGTACCTACTTCTGGGAGGGCGGCTGATCCTTGGAGTGTTTTCCGCACTGTGAACGCGTTAGCAAGCGCTCAACAAGGACGAGTTATTGGATATGGCCTCGCCAATCTTATTGCGATAGCTAACTTTTTACACGAGAAGGAACGATCCTCCTTAAGGGCGTTCCTGGCGCTCGTTGAGGTTAATGGGCATCGAGCCTTATTTGAGCTTTCTGGTGATCAAAAAGCGTGGAAAAAGAAGGAAGAAAAGCTGAACCTCGATGCTCAGCAACTAAACGAAGACGTGTGGTTAAACCAAGATATTAGGCAGCTCATTTTCTTTTTATTCCCGCAGCTCATATCCCAGAAATGGATCGTCGGTCCCCATCCATGACCGCTCTTTAAGCGAAGTCCGGAATTCGGTTTCGAATGTCGGCACTGCGATCCCAATACGATCTGCCCGCCATTTCGGGATTTGCCCAAACCCGACCAGCCTGGCCATGCTGTGCCGCTCAAAACCAACAAAGGGAGCGTTCATGCTTCCGGGTTTCCGCCGGCTTGCGCTGAACGGCCGCTGTTATCGCCCCGCCAGCGCAGGGAATTACCCCCTCAAACCGCCTTCCGCCCCGCGATCAGCGCCACACCCTGCGGCCCAACCTTCTCAGCATGCGGGTAATTCGCCGGCACCGCGCAGGTATCACCCTGGCGAAAAATCTCGGCCTTGCCGTCGCGTGTGATGGTGATCTCACCACCAATCACCATCAGCCTGGCATCCCAATCATGGCCATGTTCGGGGTTTTCCTCATTGGCGCGGAAACCACCGTAAAACACGCCATAGCCATCGCGCTTCAACTCGGCTTCAAATTCCTCACGGGTCATTGCGCTTTCCCTTACTTTCTGCCGTTCAGCTCAAGCCAAGTGCTGCAAATAACCGCGCCGCCGGCGGCCAGGCTTCCATCACCGCATCGCGCTTGATGATGGCCGCAAGCCCGCCGCCGATCAGCAGCGCAATGGAAGCCGCCCAGGCCGCGCGCAGCCTGCGTGATGAAGCCTCATTCGCGGCCTCGGGCGGGGTTTCTTCTGCTGGCTCAGACTCGGGCCGCAGTTCCTCAATCACCGGGGCGGGGGGTGGTTCCTCCACTACCCGCGGTGGGGGGGGCTCCGGCGCGCGCCATGCCATAGGCTCCGGCTCAAGCGCGGGCGGGTCCGGCATCGGGAATACCGTCCGGCACTGGCTACAGCGCAGCGGGCGGGTGCGGTCGCGCAGCATGCGTTCCGGCACCTGGAAGCCCGCACCGCAAGAAGGGCATTCAATCTGCATGCCCCCATTTTCCGTTACTGCCGGCTTCTCGGCAAGCGAAAGATTGAGCCCGAAGCCCTTGCCATGCGAAACAAGCCTTATGGTGAGATTCGGGCGCGTCGGGCTGGCCTATCCAAACCCCCAGGGTGACCCGGGGCAGGCAGCCCTGCGCGATGTCTCCTTCGCGCTGGGGGAGGGCAGCTTTACCTGGTTGCTTGGGCCTTCCGGCGCGGGGAAAAGCTCGGTGCTCAGGCTCATGCAGGCCGCCATCAGGCCAACAAGCGGCGTGGTTTCGGTGCTGGGGACCGATATTGGGCAGGCGGAACGGGCGGCGCTGCCGGCACTCAGGCGCAAGATTGGCGTGGTGCATCAGGAATTCCGCCTGCTGCCGCATCTATCCGCTTGGGATAATGTGGCGCTGCCGCTGCGCCTTGCGGGCCGGGCTGAAGCTGCCGTCAGGCAGGATGTCAATGAAATCCTAGATTGGCTGAGCCTTGCGGCAAAGGCGGGGCGCAACCCGGCCGAGCTTTCCGGCGGCGAACAGCAGCGCATCGCCATCGCACGCGCCATTATCACGCGCCCTGCCTTGCTGATCGCCGATGAACCGACCTCGGAATTGGATGTGTTTGAAGCGCGCCGCCTGATTGCGCTGTTTGCGGAAATGAACAGGCTGGGCACGGCGATTGTCGTCGCGACCCATTCCGAGGATTTGCCCGCGCGTCACCCGGCGCGGGTCATCACCCTGTCAGAAGGCCGCATCATTGATGCGCCGTGAAGCCGGCGGCAGGGGGGACCCGATTGGCCTGCGCGGCGCGCTGGCGGATCGGCTGCTGGTGGCGCTGATCGCCGCCATGGCGCTATTCGCCGCCTGTGCGGTGGCGGGGCAGGCGGCGGTCAGCCAACTCGCGCAGCGCTGGCAGCAAGGCGCCAATACGGCGATCACGGTGCAGATCCCAAACCCGTCCCCCGCGCGGATGGAAGCGGCGTTGGCGGCGCTGCGTGCCCTGCCCGCGGTGCGCGAAGCCCGAGAAGTGGACCCGGCCCGCATGGCGGAATTGCTGCGCCCCTGGCTTGGTGATGTCGCGGGGCTGCCTCTGCCTGGCGTGATTGAATTGCGCCTGGCTGATCTGGCCGCAGACCCGGTGCTGATTGGCGATAAGGTCGCGGAAGCCGTGCCCGGCGCCGTGACGGAAGCGCATGGCGTATTTGTCGCGCGGCTGGCGGCGCTTGCGCGCGCCTTGTCCCTGGCAGCGCTTGGGGTGGTGCTGCTGGTGGCGGCGGTGGCGGCTTCCGTGGTGGTGATTGCGGTGCGTGCTGGCATCGCCGCGCGGCGGGATTCGGTCATGGTACTGCATATGCTGGGCGCGCCAGATCGCGACATTGCGCGGCGCTTCGCGCGCAGGACATCCTGGCTGGCGCTGCTAGGCGCCGTGCTTGGGGTGGCGCTGGCCATCGCGCTGCTTTGGGCGCTGATGCAGCTTGCCGCACCCATGCTGCCAGAAATCGACTGGCAGGACCTACCCTTGCCTGGCCTTGCGGCCATACCCATCAGCGCCGCGCTGATCGCCTGGGGCGCGACAATCGTGAGCATTCTTCTGTGGCTGCGGCGCCTGCCATGAAGGCAAGGCGGCTTTGGTTGCTGGCACTGGCACTGCTGCTGCTGTGGCTGGGCGGCTTCATCTGGTTCCTGCGCGCCGTGCAGGAAGACTCGGCGGATAACAGCGCCGCTGATGCGATTGTGGTGCTGACCGGCGGGGCGGAACGCGTGGAGACCGGCTTTCGCCTGCTGGAAGAAGGCCTGGCGCCGCGGCTTTTCATCTCGGGCGTGCATCCCGATGCGCGGCTTGCGGATCTGGCGCGCGGTGCGGGCATGGACCCCGCAAAGCTTGCAGGCCGGGTAGAGCTTGGCCATGCGGCGGCCTCCACACGCGGCAATGCAGTGGAAATAGCTGCCTGGGCTAAGCCAAGGGACATCACCACCATCCGCTTGGTGACGGCGGGCTATCACATGCCGCGCGCACGCAGCGAATTGCGCCGTACCATGCCCGCATTGCGCGTGATGCCGTACCCGGTTACGCCGCCCCGGCTGCGCGATGAAGGCGCCTTCTGGCGGCCACGGAATTGGGGCTTGCTGCTGAGCGAATACTGCAAATTTCTGGGCGCCGAGGCCGGTCTTTCAAGGTTTCTCGGCGGAAGGCGAACATGATCTGGCTCCGTTCCTGCATCTTCAACGCGCTTTTCATGACCGTCACGGCGTTCTGTGCCGTGATTGGCACGGCATTGTTGCCCTTCCATTCACGATATACCCGAAGCTTCATTCGGCTTTGGGCGCGCAGCATTATTTGGTTGATGCGCGTCATTTGCGGCATCCGCCTGCGGGTGACTGGCTTGGAACATGTGGCACCTGGTGCCGCCGTCATCGCTTCCAAGCATCAATCCGCCTTTGACACTTTTGTCTGGCCAGCCCTGCTTGAGCCAACGAGTTACGTAATGAAGCGCGAATTGCTTGATCTGCCTTTTTGGGGGCGCGTGGCGCGCCATACCGGTGCGGTGGCGGTGGATCGCGATGGTGGCGGCGCTGCGCTGCGCGGCATGGTGCGCGATGCCAAGCGCGTGTTGGATGAAGACCGGCCCTTGGTGATTTTCCCGGAAGGTACGCGTTCCGCGCCTGGGGAACGCCTACCCTATCAGCCGGGTGTTGCCGCGTTGGTCATCAGCAGCGGTGCGCCCTGCTATCCGGTTGCGACCAATAGCGGTCAGCATTGGGGCAGGCGCGCCTTTCACAAGATGCCCGGGGTGATTTCCATCTCGATCATGCCCGCCTTGCCTGCGGGTTTGGCGCGCAAGCCACTGATGGAAACCCTTGAAGCGCAGATTGAGGCAGAAACCGCGCGGCTGATGGCCCAAGGGTAGCCAATACAACAAAAAGGGCGGCCACAGCCGCCCCTTATTCATGCCGAAAAGCGCCCTGCGTCAGACCAGGAAAATCGCCATCAGCACCAGGACCAGCACGGTGGCCCCGGTGGACCAGGTGACAAAGCGCGTGAAGCCTTCCCAGCCGCCACGGCGATCCGCGAGGATATCGGCGGAGGTCACTTCGACAAAATCATAATGTTCTTTCTCAGCCATGGCTTTCCCCAGATCGCGGCAACTGTCCTATTGTGTAGAAAGCAAAGCGGCGCGCGGCAAGGGGTTCAGTAGAGATTCTGGCGCATATTCCGCGCCAGTGATCACAGCCCGCCCCGCTTCCAGCCGCACACGCCCCGCCGCCAGCCAGGAAAGCGCTGCGGGATATAGCCGATGTTCTTCCGCCAGCACGCGTGCGGCCAGGCTTGCTTCCGTGTCATTGGGCAAAACCGGCACGGCGGCCTGGGCGATGATGGGGCCTTCATCCACCCCCGCCGTCACCAGATGCACGGTGCAGCCATGCAGCCGGACACCCGCCGCCAGGGCACGCGCATGGGTATCCAGCCCCGGAAAGGCCGGCAGCAGAGATGGATGGACATTGATCAGCCGCCCTTCCCAACGGCGGACGAATTCCGCCGTCAGCACGCGCATGAAGCCGGCCAAGGCAATGATTTCAACGCCGTGCCTGGCTAATTCCGCTTCCATGGCGGCTTCAAAACCTGCCCGGTCGCCCTTGAAGGCGCGGCTTTCCACGACCGCGGTGGGCACTCCTCTCGCCGCTGCAATCCCAAGCCCCGCCGCATCGGCACGGTTGGAAAGCACAAGCACAGGTTCCGCCGGATAATCCGGCCCGGCCGCTTGCAGAATCGCTGCCATATTGGACCCGCGCCCGGAAATCAGCAGGGCGAGCCGCGCCCGCTTCATGCGCGCGGCCAGGCCTGAGGCAGATTTTGGATGCGAATCCCGGCGGGCCCGCTGGACGCTTCCAGATGGCCAATGCGGAAGGGCGCTTCCCCCGCTTCCGTCAGCATGCGCGTGGCGGCTTCCGCCCCAGTGGCGGGTACCGCCAGCACCATGCCAAGCCCGCAATTGAAGACGCGGAGCATCTCGTCAGCGCTGACATTCCCGGCCTCTGCCAGGAAGGCGAAAACCGGCGGCACGGGCCAGCTTCCGGCTTCCAGCACCGCCGTCACGCCCGCTGGCAGCACGCGCGGCAGATTGCCCGGCAGGCCCCCACCGGTGATATGCGCCGCCGCATGCAGCAAGCCCGCGCGATGCAAAGCAAGCAGTGGCTTCACATAAATGCGGGTTGGCGCCAGCAGCGCCTGACCAAGCTTTTGCCCAGGCGCGAAGGGCGCGGCATCGGCCAGTGTCAGGTCGCGCGCGGCCAGAATCCGCCGCACCAGGGAAAACCCGTTGGAATGAACGCCGGAAGACCCAAGCCCGATCAGCACATCCCCCGCTGTGACGGGGCGCGGCAAAAGCTGGCCACGTTCGGCGGCCCCCACGGAAAACCCGGCCAGATCGTAATCATCCGCGGCATACATCCCCGGCATTTCAGCAGTTTCGCCCCCGACCAGGGCGCAGCCGGCCTGGCGGCAGCCTTCCGCAATGCCCGCAATTACCGCCCGCGCCTGATCAAGCTGGAGCTTCCCGGTCGCGAAATAATCCAGGAAAAACAGGGGTTCAGCGCCCTGCACCACCAGATCATTCACACACATGGCGACCAGATCTATGCCGACCGTATCGTGAATGCCCGCTTCAATCGCCACACGAAGCTTGGTCCCGACACCATCGGTGGACGAAACCAGCACGGGGTCTGTGAAGCCGGCCGCCTTCGGGTCAAACAGGGCGCCGAAGCCCCCCAGGCCCCCCATCACGCCAGACCGGTTCGTGGCGCGCGCCAGCGGCTTGATGGCCTCAACCAGGGCGTCGCCAGCCTCAATATCCACGCCCGCATCGCGGTAGGTGAGGCTTTGGGAATTGGAACTGGTCAGGGCGACCTCCGATTTGATACAGTGAGCGTCGTAATAGCGTCGAGAAGAGTAAAGGGAAGGCTATGATGACAAAAAGCCACGCCTGGCGGATGGCCGGTAAGAAACATGTGGCGGCGGCTTTCGCAAGCATCTGGCTGAGCTTGGCCGCATTGCCGGCGTTTGCGCAATTCAGCGACATGGGCGCGCTGACGCAGCGCGGCGTGCCGGCGCAAGCAACGGCGGAAAATGGTGTGGTGGCGCAGGAACGCGCCTTCGCCGCCGGACGCCGCACCGCTTGGGATCGCATTCAGGGCATGGTCAATGCCCCGCGCCGCCCAACCGATGCCGAACTTGATCGCATGGTGCGGTCCATTGTGATCGAACAGGAAACCACCGGCCCGCAACGTTATACTGGCCGGATGACCATCCAATTCGATGCCGAAGCGGTGCAAAGCTTTGCCGAAGGTGGCGAAGTGCGCGCTGCGACTCTGCCATCCAGCATAGCATCAGAAGCGCCAGCCCATGTCACGCCCCCCACACCGGTATTGGCGTCTTTGGAAGCCACGGCGCGTTATGGGTCGTTCAATGAATGGCTGGAAATCCGCCGCCGCGTGGTTGCAGCGGGCGCCAAGCTTGATGTCATGGCCATCACCACGGACCGCGCGCATCTGAACCTTGGGTTGCGCGTGCCGGTTGGCATTGCGCAGGAGGTTTTCGCGCAGAGTGGATTGCAGCTTGTGCCCGGCACCGGCACGCGGAATGATCAATGGCGGCTTGGTCTTGCCGGACGGTCCTGACCTTCGCCGCTTGCCGCAAACCCCGCAGAACCTTGCGGGGGCAGGGCTTTTCACCCTGCCGAATCTGATCACGCTCGCGCGGCTTTGCGCCGTGCCGGCGGCAATTTGGTTGATGTTGCAGCATCGGCTTGATCTTGCCTTTCTGGTTTTCATTGGCGCGGGGATTTCGGATGCGCTGGATGGCTGGATTGCGCGGGCCTGGAATGCGCGGTCCCAACTTGGCGCCGTGCTTGATCCCATCGCGGATAAGGCTTTGCTGGTTTCGGTTTATGTGACGCTGGCCGCCATTGGCGTGCTGCCCGATTGGCTTGCGATTTTGGTGGTGTTTCGCGATTTGCTGATTGTGGGCGGAGTCTTGGTGCTTTGGGCGGTTGGCCTGCCACCACGCATCAAACCGATTTTCATTTCCAAGGCGAATACGGCGGTGCAGATTCTGCTGGCAGCGCTGGTGCTGCTGCTGTCGGGTTTCGGTTTCAGCGCGCCCATATTGCTGGAGGTGATGATCTGGCTTGTGGCGGCAACAACCTTCGCCTCAGGCGCTGCTTATGTCGCGCAGGCGGCGCGGCGCACTGCCGGCTGGAATGCATGACAGATCAGCGCCCACCCGTGGCTGCACGGCCGACCAACACGCCACCTTCGGCGCCGCGAACTGCCACGCGCGGGCAACGTTGGGGGCTGTTTCTTGGTTTTGGTATCGCGCTGCTTTTCTGTCTTTGGTTGTTCCAGGGTATTCTGACGCCCTTCGTGCTGGCCGCGACCATTGCGTATTTTCTGGACCCCTTGGCGACACGCTTGGCGCGGCTTGGCCTGCCGCGCGGCATTGGTGCCTTTCTGCTGATAACGCTGCTTGGCGCCATTACGCTTGTGGCGCTGCTGCTGCTTTATCCGCTGATCCTGGCGCAGCTTGGCGTACTGGTACAGCGCCTGCCAGCCTATGTCGCTGGCGTTGGTCAGGCCTTGCGTGATGTGTTGACCAAGCTGGAAGAAGCGTTGGGCCCAGACATGCTGGATCAGCGCTTGCGTGAATTGGCGATCAACCAGGCGGCGTCCATGCTGTCCTGGCTGGGCGGCGCGGCCACAAGGCTGATTGGCGGCGGCTTTGCGCTATTCAGCGTCTTCACCTTTGTGGTGGTGACACCGGTTGTCGCGTTTTATCTGCTGCGTGATTGGCCCGCCATGCTGACGCGCATTGAAAGCTGGCTGCCGCGGCGCAGTGCCAATGTGATCCGGCAAATCGCGCGCGATACGGACCGCGTTCTATCCGCCTGGCTCCGCGGGCAATTGCTGTGTTGCCTCGGGCTTGGCATTTTCTATGCCTTCGCGCTGCATTTGGCAGGGCTGGAGCTTGGCATCACCATCGGGATCATGTCGGGCTTCCTGACCTTCATTCCCTATGTCGGTTCCATGACCGGTTTCGCCACCGCCGTGCTGCTGGCCATCGGGCAATTCGGATCCTGGCAGGAAGTGCTGGTGATTGTAGCGATTTTCGTGATTGGCCAAGGGATCGAAGGCTACATCATCTATCCCTATCTGCTCGGCAATCGGGTGGAACTACACGCGGTTTGGGTGATCTTTGCCCTCTTCGCCGGCGGTGTCGCTTTTGGTTTTCTGGGCGTGTTGCTGGCCGTGCCCATGGCGGCGGCGATTGGTGTGGTAACGCGCTATTGGCTCAGGCGTTATCTGGAAAGCCCGCTTTATCTCGACCCACCGCGGACCGGACAATGATGCGCCAATTGGCCCTGCCGCTGCCCGTTGCGGCGTCCTTCGATGCGCGCGATGTGATTGCGGATGCCAGCAATGAAGCCGCGCTAAGCTGGCTGGCAAAGCCTGAGGCCTGGCCGCTTGGCAGGCTCGCGCTGTATGGCGAAGCGGGCCTGGGCAAGACGCATCTGGCGCGCGCTGCTGCCGCGCGTTTGGGTTGGCGCTGGCTGGATGGCATGGGCTTGCGCGGCCTGCCCGCCCCCGCGCCCCAGGGCAATGTCATTGATGATGCGGATTGCGTGGCGGATGAGGCCGCGCTTTTGCATCTGATCAATCTTTGCGCTGAACGAGGCGAGAGCCTGCTGCTGATCGGGCGTGAGGCGCCGGCACGCTGGCCGGTGCGCCTGCCTGATCTGGCCAGCCGTTTGCGCGCCACACAGGCGGTCGGCATCGGCCCGGCATCGGATGGGATGCTGCGCGCCCTGCTCAGTAAATTCTTCGCTGATCGGCAATTGCGGGTGGAGGCCGATGTGCAGGCCTGGCTGCTCACGCGCTTGCCACGCGATGCGGCAAGCCTTGCTGAAGCCGTGGCGCGGCTGGATCGCGCGGCACTTGGCATGGGGGGGCGCATTACGCGCCCATTGGCGCGGTTGGCTCTTGATGGCTGGCTGGCAGAACAGGGTGTTTATGAAGATTCCGAGACTGAACGGCGCCTGCCCTCGCCTTCCATGGCCCCTCTGCTATAGGCTCAACTCATGAGCGACATCATGCCCGATATCGGAGCCTTCCCGCTGGCGGAAAGCCCAGCGCGCTTCAGCAATCGGGAGCTGTCGTGGCTCGCCTTCAATCAGCGTGTGCTGGAAGAAGCGGGGAATGCGCGCCACCCGCTGCTGGAACGGCTGCGCTATGTTGCGATTTCGGCAAATAACCTTGATGAATTCTATTCCGTGCGCGTGGCGGGCCTGGTGGGGCAGGATCGCGCCAGCGTGGTCTCGCCATCCCCCGATGGGCTGACGCCAGCGCAACAGCTTGCCGCCATTCATGAACGCGCACGCGCGCTGATTGATGGCCAGCAGGAATCCTGGCGGGACTTGCGCGCCAGGCTGCGCGAAGCACATCTGATGCTGGTGGATCGGCCCGACCTGACCGAGGCCGATAAGGAATGGCTGGGAGAATGGTTCATGGACCGGGTCTTCCCGGTGCTCACCCCCCTGGCCGTTGACCCCGCGCATCCCTTTCCCTTCATCGCCAATCTCGCACTTTGCCTGGTTTTCAAGCTGGTGCGCGAAGAAGATGGCGGCACCATGCGGGCACTGCTGCCATTGCCGCCGCAGGTGGAACGCTTCATCCGCCTGCCATCGCGCCGCGGTGCCGGGGCGATGCGCTTTGTGCTGCTGGAAGATGTGATCCTGCTGTTCCTTGATCGGCTTTTCCCCGGCTTTATCATGGCGGAAAGCGGCCTGTTCCGCCTGATCCGTGACACGGATGTGGAATTCGAAGAAGAAGCCGAAGACCTGGTGCGTTCCTATGAAAGTGCCCTGAAGCGTCGCCGTCGCGGGCGCGCCATTCGGCTTTCGGTCACCGCCAATACGCCCCCCGATATCCTGGATTTCGTCGCCGAGGAATTGGATGCGCCGCGGTCAGAAGTGTTCGTGGTGGATGGCTTGCTTGGGCTTTCCGATCTGACGCAATTGATCGTGGATGACCGGCCCGATCTACTGTTCACGCCCTATACGCCGCGCTTTCCAGAACGCATCTTGGATTTCGGCGGCGATTGCTTTGCTGCCATTCGTGCCAAGGATATTGTGGTACACCACCCCTATGAATCCTTCGATGTGGTGGTGCAATTCCTGCGGCAGGCTGCGCGTGATCCGAATGTGATCGCGATCAAGCAGACGCTGTATCGTACCACGCGCGACAGCCCGATTGCCAAAGCGCTGATCGAAGCAGCCGAGGCCGGCAAAAGCGTCACCGGCATTGTGGAGTTGAAGGCGCGTTTTGATGAGGAACGCAACATCGCCTTGGCGCGCGAATTGGAAGCCGCTGGCGTGCAAACGGTGTATGGGTTCGTGGAATTGAAAACCCATGCCAAGGTGAGTTTGGTGGTGCGGCGTGAAGGGCAGGCTTTGCGATCCTATGCGCATTTTGGCACGGGCAATTACCATCCCGTCACTGCGCGTATCTATACTGATCTTTCCTATTTCACTGCCGATCCGGCGCTGACGCGCGATGCCGCCAAGCTGTTCAACTACATGACCGGCTATGCGCGGCCGGAGACGATGGAAAAGCTGGCCTTCTCGCCACTGACAACCCGGCCCACCTTGCTCGCGCTGATCCGCCAGGAAATTGCCTTCGCCAAGGAAGGCAAGCCGGCGGCGATTTGGATCAAGATGAATTCGCTGGTGGATGAAACGCTGATTGATGCGCTGTATGAGGCTTCAAAGGCCGGCGTGAAGGTGGATGCCATTGTGCGCGGCATTTGTTGCTTGCGCCCGGGCGTGCCGGGGCTTTCGGATAATATTCGCGTCAAATCCATTGTCGGGCGCTTTTTGGAACATTCGCGCATTTACGTATTCGGCAATGGGCATCGGCTGCCGTCGCGCCGCGCCAAGATTTATATCTCCTCCGCCGATTGGATGGCGCGGAATATGGATTGGCGTGTGGAGACCATGGTGCCGGTAGAAAACGCCACCGTGCATGCGCAAGTGCTGGATCAGATTATGGTGATCAATCTGAAGGACACGCTGCAAAGCTGGCAGCTTGGCCCGGATGGGCATTGGGCGCGGATTGTCGCCCCGGAAAATGGCGTCTCAGCGCATGAGTATTTCATGACCAACCCTTCGCTTTCCGGACGCGGCAGCGCGCTGGCCCGTGCGCCGCGCCGCCAGCGGCAGGATCGTGTGAAGCAGGATTGATGGATGGCGCCGATCTACGTGCGCAAGCGGGCCTTGCCAGCATGACAGTACGCTGTGGTGTAGTGGATTTGGGTTCCAATTCCGTGCGCCTGGTTGTCTTTGAAGGGCGCGGGCGCAATCCCGCTGCGATCTTCAATGAAAAAGCCGTGCTCGGGCTGGGCCGCGGGCTGCATGATACGGGGCAACTCAACGCGGATGCGGTGGAACAGGCGCTGACCATCATGCAGCGCTATCATGCGGTGGCGCGCGCCATGGGTGCCGATCCGATCGAAGTTCTGGCGACCGCTGCCGTGCGTGATGCGTCCAATGGCGCGGCCTTTGTGCGGGCACTCAGCGACAGAATGCCTGGCGTGTCGATCCATATCCTGACGGGGGATGAGGAAGCGCGGCTTTCCGCCCATGGCTTGCTGCTGGGCTTTCCCGGCGCGGATGGGCTGCTTGGCGATATTGGCGGTGGTTCCTTGGAATTGGTGGAACTCCATCAGGGTGAGCAAGGCAAAACCGGCAGCTTGCCCATTGGCACCATTCGCCTCGCGGATCGCGCGAAGGGCGATATTGGCAAGGCGCGCGCGATTGTGATGGAAGAATTGGCGCGTGTGCCCTGGGTGCATGGCGCATCCGGGCGGGATTTGTATCTGGTGGGCGGCGCCTGGCGGGCCATGGCGCGCATGCATATGGCGCAAACCGGCTATCCGCTTTCCATCGTGCATCATTACGCGCTGACGCGCGAAGAAGCGCGTGATCTTTCTGGCGTATTGATGGCCGCCACGCGGCGCACGCTGGAACGCATGCCTGGCGCGTCTAGCAAGCGCCTGGTTGATCTGCCCTTCGCCGCGCTGGTGCTGCGTCGGCTGCTGCGCGCCAGCGGCGCGCGCCGCGTTATCTTCAGCGCCAATGGCCTGCGGGAAGGGTGGTATGCGCGGCTGATTGATGCAGCCGAGCGCAAGCGCGACCCACTGCTGGCCGCATCGCATGACATGTCGCTGCGCTTTGGGCGTGACCAAACCATGCCGCCGGCGCTTTTCGCCTGGACCGCGCCGCTTTTTGAAGATGAGTCTCCGCTGGCCCTGGCTTTGCGCGAAGCCGCGTGTTGGGTGAGCGATATCGGCAGCCATGATCATCCGGATTATCGCGCTGAGCACGCTTTTTTTCGTGTGCTGCGCCAGCCCGGGGTTGGCTTTGACCATCATGGCCGCGCCTTCCTCGCCCTTGCCGCGGCGCTCCGGTACGAGGCGGAGGCGGAAGCGCCTTTCCTGCCCTCTGCCCGGTTGCTGTTGGATGTCGGCACGCTGCGCCGGGCAGAGATTTTGGGCGCGGCCTTCAGGCTTGCATATACGCTTTCAGGCGGCACGCCAGTGTTGCTGGCGGGCACATCACTTGAACGCCGCGGTGGGCGGCTGGTGCTGCGGCTTGTTGAAGGCAGCGGTGTTTTCGCCGGCGAAAGCGTGCTGCGCCGGCTTGAAACCCTGGCTGCGGCACTTGGGCTTGAATCAAGCGTGCAGGTGACGCAGCGTTAATCGGTCCACCAAACATATAGCCAGTGGTGTGCGGGGGCGTTTGGGGACGGGAAAGGTCAGCATCAATCGCACTATTAGCCAAGCAGCCAGTTCACCAGCCCCCGCTTCGTGTACGTGGCGGTTGATGCCGGTATCGAGGCCTGAATGGCCGGATCAGGCTGAGCCTATGCGCCAACTTGCGCCTTATCCAAGCCGCAAACCTGTCCGACGAATGAGGATCACCTGAGTGAGAATGTCACGGCGTTTCGTGATAAATGGGTACCGTGAGAGGCGTGCGTGATCCGCGCTTACGGATCACGCGACAGCATCACTCCCGCCAAGGGTGCTGGCTCCACAGCGCCTGATAGCGTGTGCGCAGCCCGACCAGCTCCGCCCGATAGGCATCGGGGGCGAGGAAGCGCAGCGGCAGGAATTGTTGATCCGCAAGCTTTTGGAATTCCGGATTATCCACGGTCTTTTTCACGGATTCTGCCAAGCGCGTGATGATTTCCGTCGGCATGCCGCCGGGGGCGGCCATACCGCGCATGGAACCTTCCACCACGTCAAAGCCCAATTCCCGGAGGGTTGGGATGGTGGGCGCGCGGTCCCAACGGGTTTCCCCCAATTGCGCGATGGGCCGCAGCGTACCCTGATTCATATCATTCAACCCTTCCGCCACATTCATCACCGCCAGCGGAATGGTACGTGACAGCACATTCTGCTTCACCTGCGACGAACCGGCGAAGGGGATATGCAGGAACTTGGTGCCCGTGGCGCGCTCCAGCGCCAGCATTGCCAGATGATCATCCGAACCAATGCCTGTGGTGCCATAGCCAATTGTGCCCGGATTTGCCCGCGCCGCCGCCAACAGGTCAGAGAGCGTTTTGTAAGGGCTATCGGGCAGCACCCACATTCCGCCGGGGTCATCAACGATATTCCCGATCAGGGAAAAATCATCGAGTGAGTAACGCGCGCGCCGTTCAATCGGAATGGTCACAATATTCGGCGTGTTGATGAAGCCAATCGTATAGCCATCGGGCCGGGCGCGCGCCAATTCCGTAAAGCCAATTTCTCCGCCCGCACCGGGACGGTTCAGCACGACTACCGGTTGGCCCAGATCCTGTTCCATGAAGCGTGCGATGGTGCGCGCCGCGACATCCGTACCGCCACCGGCGGCAAAGGCTACGATCATGGTGATCTGCCGATCCGGCCGCCAAGCACCCTGCGCTTGCGCAATGGCGGGCGTGGCAAGGGCGCTGGCAAGCAGCGCGCGACGCGATAAATTCATATTGACCTCCCGGTTATTCGCATAATGAAAGCACAAACGCCGCACATGAAAAAGGCCGCCGAGCGATGCCCAGGCGGCCCTTTACCAAAAAGGCGTAACGCTCAATCAGCCGCCAGCGCCATGCGATTGCGGTTCAGAATGCCCATCACATGATCTTCCGCCGCATCCACAACCTTTTCGGTCTGTTCCGGCGTAAAGACATGGCCGGCGCCGGCCATGATGCGATAGTCAATGCTGACACCCTTTTGGGTATTCAGCTTTTCCACCAGCTTCTTCACGGAAGCTTCCGGCACCAATTCATCATCGGCGCCATGCAGGATCAGCCCGCCGCAGGGGCAAGGGGCCAGGAAGCCGAAATCATAATGCGAAGCAGGCGCGCTGATGGAAACAAAGCCGCCCATTTCCGGCCGACGCATCAGCACTTGCATGCCGACATAAGCGCCGAAGGAATAACCCAGCACCCATTGGGAAGACGCGTTGGGATTCACGGTTTGCAGGAAATCCAGCCCCGCGCAGGCATCCGAGATTTCGCCAATGCCGCCATCATAACGGCCCTGGCTGCGCCCGACGCCGCGCATATTGAAGCGCAGCACTGAAAAGCCCAACGCCTGCATGCGCTGATACAGCGCATGCACGACGCGGTTGTTCATCGTCCCGCCATGCAGCGGGTGCGGGTGCAACAGCAGCGCGGTGGGGGCATTCGGGCGCTTAGAATGGTGATAGCGACCTTCAAGGCGGCCATCAGGCCCAGCGAACATCACTTCAGGCATGGTCTTTTCTCTTATCCATTCCATTTTGGCCGATACGGAGTTAGCAATCCATCACCCATGGGGGATGGGCGATGCAGAACCCAGCGGCACCGGCGCCGCATTTCTGGGAAACCAAAACCCACGACCAGGATACGCCTTCATCACTCACTTACCGAACGCGGAAATCTTGACCGACAAGATCGGCAAACCTAGCTATCATTGCCACGGGAGCGCCGCGGTATCCTATCGCCGAGGCGCAGCCAAAGCCGCCACCCCGATGCCTCAGAGGGGTTTCCCGTCCCTCCAAGGAAAGTGTAATATAATGGTCACGACTGGAAATTCCTAATGTTTTCATGCCGGGAGTCGCGATTTTTTTTGCCCCTTCGGGCGGATGTCAGGTTGAATTGACGGATGAGACTCTCAACCCGCGGTCGCTATGCCGTCATGGCGCTAACTGAAATGGCGCGGCGGGAGGCTGCCCAATCGGACCCGCTGGAGGCCAAACCTGCCTCCATCGCCGATATCGCCGCCGCGCAGCATCTTTCAGCGGCCTATCTGGAACAGCTTTTCGGCCGGCTCCGCCGCGCGGGGCTGGTGGAATCCGCCCGCGGGCCGGGTGGCGGCTATCGGCTACTGCCAGTACCCGACCGCATCACCATCGCGGCCATTATAGATGCCGTGGAAGAACCGATTTCGGCCACCAGGTGTGATGAGGGCAATCCGGGGTGTCTCGCGGGGCAGCGCTGCGAAACCCATGATCTTTGGGCGGAACTGGGCGGGCAAATCCGGCTTTTCCTGGACGGTGTGACGCTGGCGGATGTGCTGGCTGGGCGCGTTTTGGGCCGCGCCGCTGGCCCTCTGCCCCCCGGCTGACTCGCCATGCAGCGCCTATACCTGGACGCAAATGCGACCGAGCCCATGCGCCCGGAAGCCATCACCGCCATGGCGGAGGTCATGGCTTTGGCGGGCAATCCATCCTCGGTCCATGCCGAGGGCAGGGCCGCGCGGCGGGTTCTGGAGGAAGCGCGGGAGGCGATTGCGGCGCGCTTCGGGGCGCGCGGGCGGGATGTGGTGTTCACGTCGGGCGGGACGGAGGCGAATGCCTTGGCCATCCGGGGCCTTGCTGCCGGGCGGCGCGTGCTGGTGGGCGCGACCGAGCACCCCGCTGTGCTGGCGGCGGCGGGGCCGGAGGCCGAGATGCTCCCCGTGCTTGCCGATGGCACCCTGGATTTGGCAGCGCTGGAAGCGGCGTTGAAGGCGGGCGGGCCCGCCTTGGTTGCGGTGATGGCGGCGAATAATGAAACTGGTGTGCTGCATCCCGTTGAAGCCATTGCGGCGCTTTGCGGGGCGCATGGTGCGTTGTTGCATCTGGACGCGGTGCAAATGCCTGGCCGCCTATCCTTCGCGCTCGGCCCCGCCGATTCGCTGGCGCTTTCCGCTCATAAGCTTGGTGGCCCCAAAGGGGTTGGGGCGCTGTTGCTCCGCCCCGGTTTGGACCCGGCGCCGCTTTTGACCGGCGGCGGGCAGGAATCCGGAAGGCGCGGCGGGACCGAAGCCCTGCCCGCCATCGCCGGCTTCGCCGCCGCGATCACCTGCCCACGGCCCGAAGGCCTGGCCGCGCTGCGCGATGCGATTGAGGCGGGCGTGAAGGCGCTGGCGCCGGAAGTGATCATCGCCGGCAGCGGCGCGCCCCGCCTGCCCAATACCACCAGCCTGATCCTGCCAGGTGCCCAGGCAGAGACCCAGGTGATTGCGCTTGATCTGGCCGGCGTGGCGGTTTCCGCCGGCGCTGCCTGTTCATCCGGCAAGGTGCGGCAATCCCATGTGCTGGCGGCGATGGGCCATGGGGCCGAGGCAGCTTGTGCCATCCGGGTGTCGCTGCCCTGGAATGCGGGGGCGGAGACGGTGGAGCGGTTTTTAGCGGCGTGGGGGCGGATGCGCGAAAGGCTTGGTGCGCGCAAACGCTGAAGGCGCGCCGCATATCACTGGCGCGGATTTCCCATCATCAGGCGCCGATTTCGTGACGGCGCTTGCAACAGAGCTTGGCTTTCCATTTTTTTTGCCATCAAGAAAGAATTGCGGCACGCGTGCAGGCCGCACGCAATGAAGGCGCTGGGCTTTCTGTGCGGCTGTCCATCATGGCTTTGGTGATGATGTGATTTGCAATGCGATCGGGTTTCGGGATCCGCACTCTGGCAGTGGGCGAGGGAGAACCTTGCACTCAGCCGCATAGAAAACGGAATTTCATTCTTCCTTTTCGTCTGATCGGATGGGAATATTCCCGCAGCTTTGCGCGAAGATTCTGTTGTTGACCCAATGATTTTTGCTGGATAGGGTCATGACGATATCAATGAATAGCGTTGTTTCAAATTAGTTTGGAGACGGCCGCCCATGAAACTCAAAATCGCGCTTTGCTTTCTTCTTCTGTCCGCTCCGCCGGTTTTTGCGCAGGCGACAGACACGCCGCTATTGATTGGCGGCTGCCAGGGTTGCCATGGCGTCAGCGGCCAAGGTGGGCAAGGCATCCCTTCCATCAAGGCGAATCATAGCCGTGATGAATTCATCGCGCTCATGCGCAGCTTCAGCGCCAATGAACGGCCTGCCACGATAATGGGCCGCATCAGCCGCGGCTATTCGCCGGAACAGATCGCGCTTTTGGCCGCGCATTATGCGCGCCCACAATAAGCCGGAGGAATAAGATCATGGCCCTTTCCCGCCGCGCCTTCTTCGCCGCTGCCACGCTGCCCGCAGCCCTTGCCGCGCCTCGCCTGGCCCATGCCCAAGCGGGTGCTGGGCGCGTTGTCATCATCGGTGGTGGCTTTGGTGGCGCCTCCGCCGCGCGTTTCGCGCGTGACAATTTCCCAGCACTTGACGTTACGCTGATTGAACGCAGTCGCAGCTTTACCACTTGCCCTTATGGCAATTTGGTTCTCGCCGGACGGCGGGACATGAACAGCATCACCTTTGGCTATGAAAAGCTCGCCGCGCGCGGTGTGCGTGTGGTTCATCAAAGCGTTGTTGCGGTGGATGCCGGCGCGAAGCAGGTGCGCCTCGCGGATGGGGCGCAGGTACCTTATGACCGGCTAATCATGTCGCCTGGCATTGATCTGCGCTGGGGCGCGATTGAAGGCTATGATGAAGCCGCCAGCGAACGCATGCCGCATGGCTGGGTGCCGTCGCTGCAACCAATTTCACTGCTGCGCCGCCAGCTTGAAGCCATGCCCGATGGCGGCAGGTTTGTGATGGTGATCCCCGACAATCCCTTCCGCTGCCCGCCCGGCCCTTATGAGCGGATCAGCATGGTCGCCGATTATCTGAAGCGCGCGAAGCCGCGCAGCAAGCTGATTGCGCTTGATGCCAAGAACGGGTTTTCGAAGCAGCCGCTGTTTCAGGATGCGTGGGAAGAACTCTACCCTGGCATCATCCAATGGCGTGGTGCTTCCAATGATGGGCGCGTGACGCGCGTGAATGCCGCCGCTATGGAAGTGGAAACGGAATTCGGCGAAAAGCTGAAGGGCGATGTCGTCAATGTCATTCCGCCGCAAATGGCGGCGAAGATTGCGCGCGATGCGGGGCTTGCCAATCAATCCGGCTGGTGCCCGATCAAGCCCGCCACCCTGGAAAGTACTCAGGTGGAAGGCATTTATGTGCTGGGCGATGCGACCATCGCCGCCCCCATGCCGAAATCGGGCTTTGTCGCATCATCGCATGCCAAGCATGCGGTTGCCTGCATCGCGGCATCGCTTGCGGGCCGCGCGCCACCGGCCGCGACTTTCTTCAATACCTGTTACAGCCATGTTGGGGCTGATTACGGTATTTCCATTGTCGGCGTCTTTCGCCCCGGCGCGACTGGCTTTGCCGAGGTTGAGGGCTCAGGCGGCGTCAGCCCACGCAATGCGGCGCTGACCGCGGAAAGGCGTAAGGAACATCGCCAGCTTGAAGCGCTTTATGCCGATGGCTGGTATGACAGCATCACGGATGAGATGTTCGGCTAAAACCGCAAGGCACGATTGGATTTTTTGATCTGCGCGCGCTTGGCTTCGCCGGGGCTCTGGCGAAGCGCGCCGTAACATTATGGTGTTGGCGGATCGCCTATCCGCACAGCCGCGCGATGGATGTCACCACGGATCGCCGGCGCTTTGTCGAGACCAGTTCAGGGTAAGCGCCCTGACGATACCGTTGCAAAAGATATAGTCTATATAGACTTTGCAAAATACCCAAAGGGAGAAACACCATGAATCTTACCCGTCGCGTGGCACTTGCCGCGCCCGCCATCCTGTTCGCTGCCCGCGCCAATGCGCAGGCAGGCTTTCCCAATCGCGCGGTGCGCATGATTGTGCCCTATACGCCAGGGGGTGTTTCGGACATCACGGCGCGGTTGATCGCGGAACCCCTGGCCGCCGCCTGGGGCCAGCCGGTGCCTGTTGAGAATCGCGCCGGGGCCGATGGCGTGATCGGCACCGAAGTGGTGGCGCGCAGCGCGCCGGATGGGCATACGCTTGGCTTGGTTTCGGTGGCGCATCCGATCAATGCCGCCTTTTATCGGCTGCCCTTCGATACGATGCGGGACTTTACCTTCATCACCCAAACCACCGTGACACCTTTGGTGTTGTGTGCGCCGAAAGCCTTCGCACCCAATACGCCCGCTGAGTTAGTAGAATACGCCAAGCGCAATCCGGGCGTGACCTTTGCCGGCACGGGCGGCGTGGTGCGGCTGGCGCCGGTGCTTTTCGCCGAGCGCACCGGGATCAAGCTGGAAAACGTGCCCTATCGCGGCAGCACTCAGGCGCATCCGGATCTGATCGCTAATCGCGTGAACATCATGTTTGACACAGTGCCGGCTGCGCTGCCGCACATCCAGGCCGGCACCTTGAAGGCGCTTGCCACCACCGGCGCGCGGCGCAGCCCGCAATTGCCTGATGTGCCCACGCTTGGTGAAGCCTTCCTGCCGGGTTTTGAGGCTTCAACCTGGGGCATGGTGATTGGCCCAGCTGGCATGCCCGCGCCCATTCTGGCGAAGCTCAACGCCGATATCCGTGCCGCGCTGCAAGCGCCAATCGTGGTAGAACGCCACAAGACTTTGGGCGCTGAGATCACCTCAAACACGTCAGAAGAAATGCGCGCCTTGACGGAAGCCGAGATGAAGAAATGGGGCGACGCAGCGCGCGCTGCGGGCATTCAACCGCAATAAAAGCCTGTGCAACTCGGGGATCGCGTATTGGCGCGATCCCCATGTGAAGGTCAGACCTTTTCGATCTCGCCCTCGCCATCAACCCAACTCTTGAAGCCGCCCAGATTACGCACATTGGCATAGCCCATATCGTGCAGCGTCTTCAGCACCAGCGCGGAACGCCCGCCGGATGCGCAATAGGCAACAATGGTCTTGGCGCGGTCGAAATTCGCATCATGCAGCGCGGACGCGGGATCAGCGCGGAATTCCACCAGGCCGCGAGGGATTGTCAGCGCACCTGGCACCTTGCCGGAAGCAGCGACTTCTGCCGGTTCGCGCACATCCAGAAAAACCACATCGGCGCGGCCAAGCAGGCCCTTCGCTTCATCGGCGCTGATGCGCGGCACCACGGCTTCGGCGGCGGCAAGCATTTGTTGGACGGTCAAGGTCATGGATCATCTCTCCGTTAGTACGGGGCCATCATAGGCCGCATTCACGGTCATCGCACAAGCGTTAAGCCGCGCATGATCGCACACCAAAGCGCTGGTCGGTGAAGACGTCGCAGGTCTTGAATTCAAGCGCCATGGCCTATCCCCTCGGAAAAGCGCAGCAGGTAGCCGTCCGGATCCTGCACCAGGAATTGCCGCACCGTCACCGAGCCCTCGCCGACGCGGTAGGTCTTCTCCTCGGGGCCGAGGAAAAGCGGCCAGCCCGCCGCCTCCAGCGCCGCTAGGATTGGCGCGATATCCTCGACCGCTATCTCAAGGTTGATCCCCCGCCCAAGCGGCGGTTCGAGCGGCGCCGTCACCCAGTCCCGGCCCGTGCCGAGTTGGTCCAGCATCACCCGCGCCGTGCCGCGCTGGATGCAGGCGAAGCCCTGTTCCGGCCGGTCGAAGGCCACGGCGAAGCCACAGGGCCCGCACCAGAAGGCAAGGCTCGCCGCGAGGTCGCGCACCGAAAGTTCGGGGATGAGGTCGGCGGGACGCGTCGGGGGAGCCAAGGTCATGGATCATTTCTATCCGTGGGAAGGGGCATCAAGGGGCGCAGTCAGTCGAATCCCGCAAGCCTCACCCGCGCAGGACAGCCCCCAGGAAGGCCGCCACCGCTGCGATACCCATGACGCTGAAGGTCCCCATCATGCCAAAGACGCGAAAGCGATAATCTTCCGGATCTTGCACCATGCCCATGCCATGGGACAGGCGCGCGGTGACCAGCAGCGCCCCAAGCGCATGTAGCACCCAAGGCCAGGCGCCGCCCCATTCCGCCAAGATCAGCAGCAGCACCGCATAGGGCACAAACTCGGCGAAATTGGCATGCGCCCTGATGGCGCGTTCCAGGGCGGGATTACCGCCCGACCCAAGTGGGATCCGCTCAGCCCGCCGATAACGGATCACGCGCAAGCTGAGCCAGATGAAAATCAGCGTCAAAGGCAGGGTCCAGAAGGCGATAATCATGGCGGTTTGCGTTCCTTTTGGCTTTGGCGGGAAGGGGCCTTGCCTTGCGCCGACTAAGCAAAGGCGGTTTGCCCTTCGCGGTTTGATAAAACAAGCATTTCCATTCCCTGCCCAAACCGGCATAGGCTTGCCCCATGGCAGCACAACGAAACGCCCTTGTTCTTGGCGCCGGCATTATGGGGCTTTGCACCGCCTGGGCGCTGGCGCGTGCCGGCTGGCAGGTGCGCGTGATTGAACAGGCGCCCATTCCGAATCCGCGTGGCGCCTCCGTGGATCAGCACCGGCTGATCCGCCACGCCTATGGCGCGCAGGCCGGCTATATGCGGATGGTTGATCCTGCCTATGCAGCTTGGGACATGATCTGGGCCGCAATTGGCACCCGGCATTACGTGGAAACTGGTGTGCTGGCGCTGGCCAATCACCAAGGTGGCTGGCTCGCCGAAAGCCGAGCTGCGCTGCAGGCCGATGGGCATGCCTGTGCTGACCTATCGCCGGATCAGATCACCACGCGCTTTCCCATGCTGTCGGAAGCCGGCATTGCCGCCGCCTTCACCTTGCAACGCGGTGGCGCGCTGCTCGCGGAACGCATCGTCGCCGGGCTCTCCGCGCATCTCGCCGCGCAGGGTGTGGTGTTTGAGACCGCCGATGTCGCCGCCGCCCAACCGGCGCGCAAAACCCTGCGCCTGGCCAATGGCGCGGAACGCAGCGCCGATCTGCTGGTACTCGCCGCCGGACCCTGGGGGCCGAGGCTGCTCGGCACGGGGCTGACTGGCCGCGTGGTGCCGTCCCGACAAATCCTGGTGCGGCTTGAAGCCCCGCCTGCCTTCCGCGCCGCCTGGGAAGCCGCGCCAATGCTGCTTGACCTGGCCGAGGATGGCGGGTTTTACGCGGTACCGCCGGTGGCCGGCACCGCACTCAAGATCGGGGATCACCGCTTTTCCCGCCAGGGCGATGCCGGGGCCGATCCGCGCGCGGCAACGCCCGCAGAAATCGAGGAAATCCTGGCCCTCGCCCGCCCGCGCCTAATCAATGCTGGCGCTTATCGCGTGCTGGGCGCCCAGGCCTGCTACTATGATGTGGAAGACCGGGAGGAATTCATCCTGGAAGCCGCCGCACCCGCCTGCTTTGTCATGTCCGGCTTTTCCGGCCATGGCTTCAAATTTGCCCCGCTTTTGGGTCTGGCCCTGGCTGCGGCGGCGGAGGATACTGCGCTCACCCGCGCCCTGCCGGGTTGGGCCGCCGGGCGGGATGCCCCTGCACCCGGCCTTTTCGCTGCCTTGGAGTCCTCCCCATGACCACCACCGCCGCTGATGATCTGATTTTTGGCCTCACGCGCCTGGTTGACCTGCCGGGCCTGACCAACGCCGCCGGCGCGCCGCTTTCCGCTGATGACATTGCGCAGATTGTGAATGAGGCAAATCGCTTCTGCACCGAAGCGCTGCAACCGAAAGCCCAGGAAGCGGATAAGCAGGGCGCGCGCTACGCCAATGGCACGGTAACCACGCCGGCGCATTACCCCGCACTTTATGATCAGTGGCGCGAAGGCGGCTGGCAGGGGCTGGCCGCACCGGTGGAACATGGCGGGCAAGGGCTGCCGCTCAGCCTTTGGACCGCCATGACGGAATTGGGCATGGCGGCCGATACCTCCTTCATGCTCGGCCCGCTGCTGACGGCGGGGGCGATTGATCTGCTCCGCCATCACGCCACGCCGGATCAGGCGGCGCGCTGGCTGCCGCCCTTGATCGCCGGCGACTGGACCGGCGCGATGTGCCTGACGGAACCGCAAGCCGGCAGTGATTTGGGCATGCTGCGCACGCGCGCTGAACCGCTGGGCAATGGGCGCTACGCGCTGCACGGGCAGAAGATTTTCATCACCTGGGGCGAGCATGATTGCGCCGGCAATATCCTGCATCTGGTGCTGGCGCGCCTGCCGGATGCGCCGCCGGGCTCGCGCGGGATTTCGCTGTTTGCCGCGCCGAAAATCCTGCCCGATGGCGCGCGCAATGCCTTCCGCTGCGGTGGCATCGAACGCAAAATGGGCATCCATGGCAGCCCCACCTGCATCATGTTGTATGAGGGGGCGGAGGCTGAAATGGTCGGCGAACCGCATCGCGGCCTGCAAGCCATGTTCGCCATGATGAACAACGCCAGGCTTGGCGTTGGCACCCAGGGTGTGGCGCATGGCGCGGCGGCGCTGCGGCTCGCGGAAGCCTATGCCGCGCAGCGTGTGCAGAATGGGCGCGCCATTGCGGAACACCCGGATGTCGCGCGCATGCTGATGGAAATGCGCGCGACCACCCTTGCCGCGCGGCTGATCATGCTTGAAGCCGCCGTGGCCGCGGACCGGGCAGAGCTGATGGGCGATGCCGCCGCCAGCACGCGGCTGGCGCTGCTGATCCCGGTGCTGAAGGCTTGGGCCACGGATCGCGGGGTGGAAACCGCATCCCTCGGCGTGCAGGTGCATGGCGGCATGGGCTTTATCGAGGATACCGGCGCCGCCCAGGTGCTGCGCGATGCCCGCATCGCCCCGATTTATGAGGGCACCAACGGCATCCAGGCGATTGACCTACTGACCCGCAAGCTCGCCCGCGATGGCGGGGCGGAGATGCGGAAGCTAATTCAGGAGATCGCAGCCCTGCCCGATGCCAGGCTGCGCGCGGCGGCTGAGGGGCTGGCCCGGACCACGGAAGCGGTACTGGCCGAACAAGGTCGCGATGCGGAGGCTAGCCAATCGCTCGCGACTGCCTATCTGGATGCAGTGGGCTGGGTTCTGGGTGGTGCTCTTCTCGCGCGGGCGGCTGCGGCGGATGGCGCAGCCTATGGGGCAGTGGCGGATTTCTATCTGCGCAGGCTTCTTTCGCGCGCTGGGGCGCGCTTCGCGGAAATTGAGGGGGCAATGGCGGCCTGAGGGCTGGCCAATCCCTTTGGTCGGCTCGGCTTTTACTTCCCTTTAGACATTTGGTACGGATGAACCGTAAAGACAGATTGCCGGATGAACGCATCACCTCCCTCGCTCTCACAAACTCGCCCCCATGTTGCCGTGATCGGCGCCGGCCCCGGAGGCTTGGCTGCGGCCATGCTGCTGGCCTCCTCCGGCGTGCGCGTCACGGTATTCGAAAAGGATGCCGTGGTGGGCGGGCGGACCCGCACCGTGACGGCGCCCGGCGGCTACCGCTTTGATATTGGGCCGACTTTCTTCCTGTATCCGCGCATCCTCGCGGAAATTTTCGAAGCCTGCGGTGCGCGGCTTGAGGATGAGGTGGATCTGATCCGTCTTGATCCGCAATATCGGCTGATCTTCGAAGGCGCCAATCCCGTTTCCATAGAAGCAACGCCCGATCTGGCGCGCATGGAAGCTGAAGTGGCGAAGATCAACCCGGCCGATGCCGCGGGGGTACGGAGCTTCATGGCGGAAAACCGCGTGAAGCTGGAAGCCTTCCGCCCCGTGCTGGAACGGCCCTTTCCTGGCGTGATGACCTATCTGGCGCCGGAAGTGATGAATGGGCTCAAGCATCTGCGGCCCTGGCTTTCGCTGGATCAGGAATTACAAAGACACTTCTCGGACCCGCGCACGCGCTTGGCGTTTTCCTTCCAGTCCAAATACCTTGGCATGAGTCCCTTCCGCTGCCCGAGCATGTTTTCCATCCTGTCTTTCCTGGAATATGAACATGGCGTGTTTCATCCGCGCGGCGGGTGCGGTGTTGTGTCCGAAGCCATGGCGCGGGTGGCCGAGAGTGTGGGCGTGGATATCCGCCTGAACACCAAGGTTGATCGCATTGTCTTTGAAGGCCGGCGCGCGGTGGGTGTTGAAGCGGGCGGGCGGCTTCATGCGGTGGATGCGGTGGTGGTGAATGCCGATTTCGCGCATGCCATTCCGGGGCTGATGGAAGAAGAACAGCGCCCGCAATGGCCGGATAAGAAAATCGCCGAAGCGCGGTATTCCTGTTCCACCTTCATGCTTTATCTGGGCATTGAAGGGCAGCTTGATCTGGCGCATCACACCGTGCTGCTCGCGGAAGATTATGAGAATAATCTGGCACAGATTGAATCTGGCATCATTCCGCAAAATCCTTCCCTGTACGTGCAGGCGGCTGCCGGCACTGATCCTTTACTCGCACCACCTGGGCATTCCACGCTTTATATGCTGGTGCCGGTACCGAATTTGTTGGGTGGTGCTGATTGGGCGGCGGAAGCCCCGCGCTATCGGCGCCTTGCGCTGGATAGGTTGAAGGCGATTGGCCTGACGGATATCGAAAGCCGCATTCGGTATGAGAAAATCCTCTCGCCGCAGGGGTGGCAGGATGATTATGCAGTGGGCTATGGGGCCACCTTCAATCTTGCGCATAATGTGCGCCAGATGATGCATTTCCGCCCGCGCAATCGGTTTGGTCGCGCGAAGGGCGTGTATCTGGTGGGTGGCGGCACGCATCCGGGCAGTGGGCTGCCGGTGATTTATGAAGGTGCGCGCATCAGCACGGATTTGTTGTTGCAGGATTTGGGCATGGCGCGCAGCGAACGCAGCCCAAGCCATATGCGGGCCAATGTGGGAGCATTTTCAAGCCAAGTGGACTCACTTGGCGGCTCGGAAAATGCGACCAAACATTCTGCCGGTGAGTAAGAAGGAGAGGGCGCGATGGGTGCCAAGGTAATTGTCATCGGCAGCGGTTTGGGCGGGCTTGCTGCAGCCGCCACCGCGCAGGCGCGTGGGCATCAGGTCACGGTTCTTGAGCGTAACTCCTGGCTGGGCGGCAAGGCAGCGGTGCTGAACATGCCATCACCCGATGGGCGCGGGAGTTTCCGCTTCGATATGGGCCCCACCATCCTGACCGTGCCGCGCGTGCTGCGCCGTATCTTCGCCGAAGCCGGGCGCGATCAGCAAAAGGAAATGCCGCTGATCCGGCTTGATCCGCAATGGCGTTGCTTTTTTGATGGCAGCAAGCAGATTGACCTGATCGAAAACGTGCAGGATATGGCACGGCTGATGGATGAATTCGCACCTGGCGGGCCGAATGGCGCGGGGTATGAAAGCTTCCAGCGCGTCGCCCGCCATTTGCACAAGGTTTCCGAGAAATTCTTCTTCTGGAAGCCCGTGGAAGGCATCGGCGATACGCTGAACCTTGGTGATAATTTCAAACCCAATGTGCTGCGTGATGTCATGGCGCTGCGCATGGGCCAGACGGTGGCGAAAGTCATCCGCGGCCATGTGCCGAATGAGCAATTGGCCCAGATGCTGGATCACTTCACGCAATATGTCGGGTCCAGCCCTTACCTGGCGCCGGCGGTGCTGTGCAGCATCGGCGATATGCAGGCATCCGAAGGCGTTTGGTATCCGGTGGGCGGCACGCGCGCCACGGCGGAAGGGCTCGCGAACCTCGCGGCCTCGCTTGGGGCTGATTTGCGCACGAATGCCGAGGTCACGGATATTGAGATTGTCGGTGGCGCGGTGCGCAGTGTCACCGCCAATGGCGAACGCATTGCCTGTGATGCGCTGATTTCGAACATGGATGCGATCCGCACCTATACGGAATTGGTGAAGGGCAATGCATCGCAGCGCTACGCCAAGAAGTATGAACCCGCCTGTTCCGGTATTGTGCTCTATCTCGGGCTCAATCGCCGTTACGAACATTTGGCGCATCATGATTTCGTCTTCTCCCGCGATGCGGAAGAAGAATTTGATGCCATCTACCGCAAGGGCGAACCGGCACCCGATCCCACAGCATATCTGGCCGCGCCATCGGGCACTGATCCTTCGGTCGCGCCGGAAGGTGGGGAAGCGCTTTATGTGCTG
>CALRPR020000016.1:0-52323 GCA_943370125.1 Allobosea thiooxidans
TGGCCTTTTCCAGCTTGTCCGGCTCGCCCCCCCCCAGGCGGAGCGCGCGGCCCGCATCGCCTTCACTGCCGGCCAAGGCCACCAGCACGCGGTCCTGCGCCACAAAGGCATCCCCGGCGCGATTTGCCTGTTCCTGGGCATTTCCCAAGATGCGCACGATATCGGCGGTGAAGGTCGGTTGTGCGGAAGCCCCGCCGCCGCTCACTTTCGGCAGGCGCGCCATGAAGTTTTCCACCGCGGTCTTGGCGCGAATCGGATCACCCCCGGCGGCGCGGATCAAGCCGCTAGCCGCCCCTTCCGGGTCATCCAGCAGCGCCTTCAGCAGATGCGTCGGCGTTACCTGCTGGTGGAATTCGCGGATGGCAATGGTTTGCGCCGCTTGCAGAAAACCGCGGGCGCGGTCGGTAAACTTTTCGATGTCCATGTGGTCCCTCTCCTGAGCGGACGATGCCCCTCGCCCCCGAATGAGCAACGAATGACACCAGAATGCTTGATATGTGGTATCTGACCTTGATCTGCTTCAAGGGGGAGCCCGATGCGTATCGAAAAGATCTACCGCTACCCGGTAAAGGGGCTATCAGCCGAGGCCATGGAAGCCGTGGCGCTGACGCCCGGTGAAATGCTGGCGCATGACCGGCGCTTTGCGCTCGCCCAGGGGGATGCGCCCTTTGATGTGGCGGCACCCCGCTGGCTTTCCAAGCGCAATTTCGGCTGCCTGATGGCCAATGAACGGCTCGCCCTGCTGCATACGGCCTTTGACCCGCATGACGGGAGCCTCGCCATCCGCGCCCCCGGCGCTGCGCCCTTTCTGGGCGATACGCGGACCGAGGAAGGCAAGGCCGCCATTGCGCGCTATTTGACCGATTTTCTGGGCTCGGAAGCGCGCGGCGAACCCCGCTTTATCGAAGCGCCTGGCCATCGCTTTTCCGATGTGGCGATGAAGGTGGTTTCCATCATTGGCCTTTCCAGCCTGCATGCTTTGGAAGCCGAGGCCGGCATGGCGTTGGACCCGCTGCGCTTTCGCGCGAATTTCTATTTCTCCGGCGGACGGCCCTGGGCGGAATTTGATTGGATCGGCCAGGAAATCCAGATCGGCCAGGCGCGCCTTAAGGTCGTGAAGCGCATCGTGCGCTGCGCCGCGACCGAGGTGAACCCAGAAACCGGCAAGCGTGATGCCGACCCACCGCGCGATTTGCGCCGGCATTTCGGCCATGCGGATTTGGGGGTTTATGCCGAGGTGCTGGAAGGCGGGCAGATCGCGCTTGGCGATGCGCTGGAACCGATGATGCTGGACCTGTGAGAATGCCTTTTTTCTGCCGTGTGACGAGAGCATCATCGCAGGGTTAAGGGAGTCGTCGCCATGACCTTGAAGCTCCGTCATCTTGCCGTTCTGGCCTTGGGTTTGGCCGGGTTGGCGCTGTCAGGCGCGCCGGTAAGCGCGCATCCGCAATATGGCTATGGTTATGGCTATCACCCCAGGCCGCATCATCCGCCGCGCGGCCATGGAGAGGTTGTCATTATCCAGCCCCCGGTGCGCTATGCGCCGCCGCCGGTCTATTACGCGCCTCCGCCGGTTTATTATGCTCCGCCGCCAGTGTATTATGCGCCCCCACCTGCCTATTACGCACCAGCGCCTTATCCGCGTTATGGCTATTACGGGCGGCCCGGCGTTTCGCTCAATTTCGGGTTCTGAAGCGCGGCGCAATTTGAGGGCCTATGTGCACGCTGATTTTGCTCAACCGGCCTGATCATGAATGGCCGATTCTGGTGGCCGCCAATCGGGACGAAAGGGCGGATCGCGCCTGGGATGCGCCGGCGGCCTGGTGGGCAGATTATCCCGGCGTGATCGGTGGGCGAGACCGCAGCGCCGGCGGAAGCTGGATGGCGTTTGGCCCCAAGGGCGTATTGGCGGCAGCCTTAAACCGCCCCGGCAGCCTTGGCCCCGCACCGGGTAAACGAAGCCGCGGCGAATTGCCCCTGATGGCCGCGAATGCCGAGACTGCCGAAGCAGCGATGGAAGCCATCACCCGCCTTGATGCTGGCGCCTGGCGGCCCTTCAACCTGGTGGTCGCGGATCAACGCGGGGCGTTCTACATCGAAGCGCTTGGGGAAGGGCGCCCTCAGGCCAAGGCCATGGTGCCCGGGCTTTCCATGGTGACATCCCACCCGCCCAATGATGAAAGCCACCCCCGCACGCGGCGCCATTTGCCGCGCTTTCGCGCCGCCGCCGCGCCCGAGCCCACGCGGGGCGACTGGCGCGCCTGGGAAGAACGCCTGGCCGATGACAGTCATGAGGGAGATTTGGCGGCAACGCTGAAAGTGCCGCTGCTGGCCGGGTATGGGACTGTCTCTTCCAGCCTTTTAGGCTTTGGCGCCATGGGGGAGAGGCTGTGGCGTTTTTGCGCCGCGCCGCCGGGGGAGGGGGTGTTCAATGAACTTGAGGCGCTCGGCTGAGCAGTCGACTCGGGGCCCAAAGTGGCGACCCTGGGTGAGGGCTGCTATACAACATTAAAGCTCCGCCTTCCGCCCTTGGATGGTGGGCCAAAGGATGACTGACCCATGGCTCGTCGCCGCCAACTCTATGAAGGTAAAGCAAAAATCCTGTTCGAGGGGCCAGAACCCGGCACCTTGGTGCAGTATTTCAAGGATGACGCCACCGCCTTCAATGCCAAGAAGAAGGGCACCATCACCGGCAAGGGGGTGCTGAATAACCGCATCAGCGAATATCTGATGATGCGGCTGACCGAGATTGGCATCCCGACGCATTTCATCCGCCGGCTCAATATGCGCGAGCAACTGATCCGGGAGGTGGAGATCATCCCGCTTGAGGTGGTGGTGCGCAATGTGGCTGCGGGGTCGCTTGCGGAGCGCCTGGGCATTCCGGAAGGCCAGCGCCTGCCGCGTTCCATCATTGAGTATTACTTCAAGAATGACGCGCTGAACGACCCGATGGTGGCGGAAGAACACATCACCTGCTTCGGCTGGGCTTCGACGCATGATCTGGATGACATGATTGCGCTGACGCTGCGCATCAATGATTTCCTGACCGGGCTTTTGCTTGGGGTCGGCATTACACTCGTGGATTTCAAGCTGGAATTCGGTCGGCTTTGGGAAAATGAGGAAATGCGCATCGTGCTGGCCGATGAGATCAGCCCGGATAATTGCCGCCTTTGGGATGCCAAAACCGGCGAGAAAATGGACAAGGACCGCTTCCGCCGTGACCTGGGTAAGGTGGAAGAAGGCTATCAGGAAGTGGCGCGGCGCTTGGGTATTCTGCCTGAAGCCGGTGTGCGCGACCTGAAAGGGCCGGAGGCGGTGCAATGAGCGCATCCGATCGTCGCAGGGCGCAGGCGAAGCCGAGCACCGGAGACGTGAATCGGATGCGCCAGACAAAATCCCTCGCCAGGAGAGGCGATATGCAAAATCGGTGGTTGGTATTGATATGAAAGCCCGCGTTTATGTGATGCCCAAGGCGGGGGTTTTGGACCCTCAGGGCAAAGCCATTGGCAACGCTCTGGAAGGCCTGGGCTTTGGCGGCGTGCGTGATGTGCGTGCCGGCAAGGTGATTGAACTTGATCTGGCCGAGGCTGATCCGGCCGAGGCCAAGCAGATCGCAGAAGATATGGCGCGCAAGCTGCTGGCCAATACGGTGATCGAAAGCTTCCGGGTGGAGATCGTCTGAGGTGGTCAAGGCCAGCCTGATCGCGATGTTGGTGTTGACGGTGCTGATCGCCATGGGGCTGCGTTGGCGCGAACAACGCGCGCCCGTTGTCGCGCGCGGCAATATGGTGGCGCGCGGCAAGCGCACGATTAATCGCTGGGTGACGGCGGCGGCACTCGCCGCGCTGGTGACGATGTTATTCATGGGCGGGCTGCATTGGCTGCGCCTGATCAGGACCTGAAGGCCATGAAGGCTGCGATTATTGTGTTCCCCGGCACCAATCGGGAAAGGGATATGCGGTTGGCACTCAAGCGCGCCTCTGGCCGCGAACCGGCCATGCTGTTTCACCGCGAAGCGGCGCTGCCCCAGGGGCTTGATTTGGTGGTGCTGCCGGGTGGGTTTTCCTATGGCGATTACCTGCGCTGCGGGGCCATGGCGGCGCAATCGCCCATCATGCGCGCGGTGGTGGATTTTGCCTCGGGCGGCGGGCATGTGCTTGGCGTCTGCAATGGTTTTCAGATCATGATTGAAGCCGGGCTGCTGCCGGGTGGTTTGCTGCGTAACGCGACTCTGCGTTTCCTTTCCATGGATTGCCGGTTGCGTGTGGAACGGGCCGCCACGCCCTTCACCGGCCTATGGAAAAAAGGCGATTGCTTCCGCGCCCCCATGGCGCATGGCGATGGCAATTACTTCGCCGATGATGCAACGCTTGATCGGCTGGAAGGCGAAGACTTGGTGGCCTTCCGCTATGTGGATGAAGCCGGCCAGGCGACGCAAGCGGCCAATCGCAATGGCAGCGCGCGCAATATCGCGGGGATTTTATCGCCCAATTTGCGGGTTTGCGGGCTGATGCCGCATCCGGAAGACTTGGTGGACCCTCTGATGGGCGGCATTGATGGCCTGCCCATGTTTGAAAGCCTGGCGCAGCGCTTTGTCGCCGCCTGAACCTTTGGCGCTGCCTTATTGGGAATATGATTTTGGCCCTTTCCAAGACTGAACTCCTCGCTCTGCTCGCAACGCCTGAAGCGCGGGCCATGATCGCGGATATCGCCGCCGAACACGTGCTGCAGAGCGCGCTGGGGCGCGGGCGTTATGAGCATTTTGATATTGATCGTCTGCAATCCTTGGCGGCAGCGATAACCTCGGTGGAATTCGTGGCCGGCGCCATGCCCCGTGTGGCGCGCTTTCCCAATGGCGATGATTTTCTAAAGGCTATGCTCGCCATCCCCGCGCCGGCTGGCTTGGTGCTGGAATTTGGCGTTTTTTCAGGCCATTCCATTGGCCTGATCGCATCGGCCAGGCCGGATCAGACCGTCTATGGCTTCGATTCATTCGAAGGTCTGCCGGAATATTGGCGGCCGGGTTTCGATACGGGAACCTTCAAAACGGAAGGCCTGCCGGCAGTGCCGGCCAATGTCACGCTGGTGCCGGGATGGTTTGACCGCAGCCTGCCCGCTTTTCTGGATGCGCATCCCGATCAGCCAGTGAGTTTCCTGCATATTGATTGCGATCTTTATTCCTCGACCCAGACCGTCCTCGCTCAATTAAAGGATAGGATCATTGCCGGCACGGTGATTGTTTTTGACGAATACCTGAATTACCCGGGTTGGCAGCATCATGAACATAAGGCGTTTTCCGAATTCATCGCGAGCACAGGCCGCGCCTATGAATGGATTGGCTTGGTGCCAAGCTATGAACAGGCCGCGATCCGCATCCTGAATTAGAGCTTTGCTCAGGCTTCAATTTGGCGACTGGCACGACGCAACACCGCGCAAAGCCGAGAGAAACTCAGCCAGAAGGAGCCATGTTCCGGGGCGCGTTCCGGATGCTGGCCGAAGGCGGGTTCGCCTCGGCGCAGAAGTGGCAGGCGTGCTTCAAAACGCCCGCGCATGTTTTCCAGAAAGGCCGCGCTGGAAGCCATATAAAGCTCCAGCATTTCAGCGGCTAATTCCAGTTCGACGCGCGCATTGCCTTCCGTAGTGAAGCGCTTCAGCGCCCGGCTGTCTTCAGCCAGGGCAAGGTGGATACGATGCAAATCCTGCAAATGCGCGGCAACACGCTGGCGGCATTCGCGGGCAGTGTCATCCGATGCGGTGCTTGTTGGTTCCATTGGGGACCTCCTAATGCAAGCTTAGGTTGCTATGCTTAAATTTTCGTCAAATCGCGGAAGGGAAATTTTTGTGGCCTGACAAGACTCGTTTCAATCGCGGGTAGGCGTGAGGGCCACCAGATCCTCGGCGCTATCCACATCCCGCTTAGGTGGCAGCAGTGCCACGCGGTGGCGGCGAAAATTGGCCAAGGTATCGGCCAGCGCATGGGGGCTGGACCAGCGCACCTTGGCGAAGGGGCGATGCGGGCGCCGGGGGCCGAAGCCCACCAGCCAATAACCGCCATCCAGCGCCGGTCCGAAAACCGCATCCGCCCTTCCCAGGGCGCGAAAACCGGCAGCGATATCCGCGGGGCCAAGGCCAGGAATATCGCTGCCGATCAGGATGGCGCGTGGGAAGGGCGCCATGGCCTTTTCCATGCGCCGCCCTAAATCGCCGGAAACTTGGCCCATGCGTGGCGTACCGGGAGGCGCCAGACGCCCCCAATCCGCCCGCGCCCCTGTTGGCGTGATGGCCAGAATGGTGCGCCATCTTCGGTCACGTGCAATGGGCCAGACGGTGGCCGCCAGCATGCGCCGATAAAAGCGCAAGGCGCCGCGTGCACCGATGCCCGCGGCCAGGCGTCGCTTCACCGCGCCAAGCCTGGGCGCGCGGGCGAAAATGATCACAATGGGGCGGCGCATCTTTCCACCAAAGCCGATCAGCGTCGGTGCGTATAGATGCGCGCAATGCGCTCAGGCGAAACCCCCGCGAACCAGAGCGACAGGCAGAACAGGTTCCGCACTGAGCGAGCATACCAGCCATCCCGCCGCCATTTCTCGGCCGAGGTGATGAAATCTGCTGGCAGGGCGACTAACGACTTGCGGCCAATGCGGCGGATCAGCGCCACATCCTCCATGAGTGGTATGGGTTCATAACCGCCAAGCGCCTGGTAGAAATCGCGCCCGATCAGCAGGCCCTGATCGCCATAGGGCAGGCCAAGCGCGCGACTGCGCCACGCGACCATAACCCCAAGCCGGCGCGCTTCGGGTGCCGCATCATCAAGCGCAAAGCGGAAATAGCCGGCCTGCTTCGCGGCTTCGGGGCGCGCGATGAAGCCCGCAACCGCTTCCTGCCAACCCGCGCCTGGGCGCGTATCGGCATGCAGCGCCAGCAGCCAGGGCTGGCTTGCGGCTTCGGCGGCGGCGCGCAGCTGCGGGCCGCGCCCGCGTGGGGCTGTAATCACCTGGGCGCCGCAGGCACGCGCGATGTCGGGCGTGCCATCCGTGCTGCCCCCATCGGCGATGATGATTTCCGCCACCTCACCGCGCAAAGCCGTGAGCGTCGCCGGTAGGCTTGTGGCGGCGTTAAGCGTCGGGACAAGCGCGGAGACGGGCAAAGGGATCATATGTTCTTATTTTGTTCTTGACTCGCCCAAGCCTTCCTGGCAGGGTGTTGGGAATTGGAAAGGGAGGCATTTCATGCCCGATGGTATCCCCAACCTGACCCTTGGCGATAGCGGCACGCAGTGCTTCGCCATGCCATCCCTCGCGCGCAAGGGGCGCGGAGCGGTCTCCAACCCGCCGGTGCGCTTTGAATCGGCGCGGCGGGAGGCGTTTGATGATGGGTGGGCGACGCTTGAGCAAAGCTTCGCCGAATTGCCGCCCTTGCCAACCAGCCTGACCGAGGACCGTGCGAAATCCGCGCTGAGTTACAATGAAAGCCCGGACCTGGGTTTTGACCGGTCCATCAACCCCTATCGCGGCTGCGAACATGGCTGCATCTACTGCTATGCGCGGCCATCCCATGCCTATCTCGGCTTCTCGCCGGGGCTCGATTTCGAAACGCGGCTGATGTTCAAGCCTAATATCGCGACGCTGCTGGAAAAGGAGCTCCGTAAGCCCCGCTATCAGCCCCGCCCGATCGCGCTTGGCGCCAATACGGACCCCTACCAGCCGGTGGAACGCCAATTGGGGCTGACTCGCGCCGTGCTGGAAGTGCTGGACCGTTTTGGCCACCCCGTCGCCATCGTGACCAAATCTGCGGGCGTTTTGCGTGATGCCGATATTCTGCAGCGCCTGGCCGCGCGCAATCTGGTGCGGGTGTGCCTTTCCATCACCACGCTTGACCCCGCTTTGGCGCGCATCATGGAACCGCGCGCGGCCACCCCGGTGCGGCGGTTGCAGGCCGTCCGGGAATTGACGGCGGCGGGCGTGCCAACCGCCATCCTGGCCGCGCCCATGATCCCGGCGGTGAATGACATGGAATTGGAAAAGCTGCTGGAACAGGGCGCGGCGGCGGGCGCGACCAGCGCGGGCTATGTGCTGCTGCGCCTGCCCTTGGAAATCAAACAGCTTTTTGAGGAATGGCTGGCGCGGCATATGCCGGATCGTGCCGCCCGGGTGCTGTCGCTGATCCGCCAGACTCGCGGCGGCGCGCTGTATGATAGCCGTTTCGGCCAGCGCCAGACTGGCAGCGGGCCTTATGCGGAATTGCTGGCGCGGCGCTTTGCCGTCGCCATGCGCAGGCTTGGCCTGGAGAGGCGCGGCGGTGGGACGGGCGCGCTGGATTGCGGGCACTTCGCGGTGCCTGGGGCGCAGATGTCCTTGTTCTAAGCACGCGCCTGCCCCGGCCTGCTGGACGGGCAGGGGCTTTTCCGGGCAAGGAAAGGCGCGCTGTTTCTGCCTGGAAGGAATCGCCTTGGCCTCGCCCGATTTGCACGCCTCTCTCCGCCAGCATCAGGCCGGCAATCTGGACGCGGCCATGGCGGGCTATCGCGCCTTCCTGCAAGAACAGCCAAACCATGCCGAGGCCAATAGGCTGCTCGGCTTGGCGCTTTTTGCGCGCGGCCAGGTAGCGGATGCGCGTGAGGCTTTGGAACGCGCAGCCGGCTTAGCGTCACCGAATGCTGCCCTGCTGAATGACCTTGGTAATGCGCGCCGCGCTATGGGCGATAAGGCCGCGGCGGTGGAGGCTTTCAGTGCCGCGATCAAGGCCGAACCCGGCTTTGCCTTTGCCCATTTCAATCTGGCCGATGCTTTGCTGGAAGCCGGTGACGTGCAACGTGCCAGCGCGGCGTATGAAGATATCATCGTGCGCGGCTTTGCCGGGATTGACGGTGACTTTCATGTCAATCGCGGGCTTTGCCGGTTGCGGCTTGGCGATGCAGCCGGCGCCATGGATGCATTCCGCGCCGCACTGGCGCTGGAACCGGGCCATTCCCGCGCCGCGGCCACACTTTCCGATACGCTGCAACGCCTGGGGCAGCATCGCGAAGCGGTCATGTTCCTGACCGGCTTTTTGGAAAAGCAGCGCGCCAGCCTGGAGACGCTGATTTCACTTGGCACTGGCTTTCTGGGCTTGCGGGATTATCCCCGCGCGCTTGGGCTGTTTGAACGGTTGGTAGCCATCAAGCCCCCACCAATTAAGGCATTGATTGGTAAGGGCATCGCGCTGAGTGGTCAGAACCGCCACGAGGCGGCGATTGAGACGCTGGATGCGGCACTTGCGCTTGATGCGCGTGATGCGGAAGCGCTGATCGGTAAGGGTGTGGCGCTGAAGGCTTTGCGCCGTCTGCCTGAGGCGATTCAGACATATCAGCTCGCCATTGAAGTGGCACCGCGTAACGCGAATGCGCACCTCAATCTTGGCAATGCCTTCGCGCTGCTCAACCGGCATGACGAAGCGCTGGCCTGTTATGAACGCGTGCTGGCGCTTGATCCGAATTCGGCCGAGGCGCTGAATTATGAGGGCAATTCGCTGAATGCGTTGAACCGGCAAACGGAAGCCGTGGCGCGGTTTGAGAAAGCCGTGGCGCTCGATCCCGGCGTTACCGAAGCGCTTTCTTCGCTGGTCTATACCAAGCAACGGCGTTGGGATTGGGCAGGGCTGCCGGAACAGCGGCAGTTTCTGCTGGAGCGCGTGCGCGCGCGGCAATATGTGGCCAATCCATTTGCGCTGCTTGGTATTTGCGATGATCCGGAACTGCACCAGATCGCCGCCCGCGCCTATACGCGTGAGACCCTACCGCTTGCCCCAAGCGTTCAGCCACCGCCGGCCGAACAGCACCAACGCTTGCGCATTGGGTATTTCTCAGCTGATTTTCGCAATCATGCCGTAATGCAACTGCTCGTCGGCACGCTGGAATGTCATGACCGCGACGCTTTCGAAATCCATGCCTTTTCCCACGGTCCGGAAGCTGAGGATGCGATGCGGGCGCGCATCCGGGCCACCATGGATCATTTCCATGAATGTACGCGTATGTCCGATGGCGCAGTAACGGCCATGGCGCGGCGGGCTCGGATTGATATCGCCGTTGATCTCAATGGCTATACCCAGGATGCCCGGCTTGCGCCCTTCGCCGCGCGGCTGGCACCAGTGCAGGTCAGCTATCTTGGCTATCCCGGCACAATTGGCGCGGATTTCCTGGATTACATTCTGGCGGATGCGACCGTGTTGCCCATGGATCAGCAGCGCTTTTATGATGAGAAAATCATCCATCTGCCCGATAGCTATCAGGCGAATGATGACCGTCGCGTGATCGCACCCGATACGCCCTCACGCGCTGAAGCCGGGCTGCCGGCGGATGGGTTTGTCTATTGCTGTTTCAACAATGCCTATAAGATCACGCCGGAAATCTTCGCGTCCTGGATGCGCATTCTGGCCGCCGTGCCGGGCTCGGTCTTGTGGTTGCTCACCAATGATTCAGATTCCATCGCGCGGCTGCGCGGCGTAGCGGAAGTGCAGGGCATTGATCCGGCGCGGCTGGTCTTTGGACCTTCGCTGCCTTCGGCGCAGCATCTTGCGCGGCATCGGCTGGCGGATCTTTTCCTCGATACGCTCCCCTATAATGCGCATACCACGGCGAGTGATGCGCTCTGGGCTGGGCTGCCGGTGCTGACGCAATTGGGGCAGGCCTTTGCCGGGCGCGTGGCGGCAAGCTTGCTCAACGCTGTTGGTCTGCCGGAAATGATCACGCGCGATGCGGCGGCGTATGAAGCGCTGGCGATTGCGATTGGCCGCGATGGTGCGCGCGCCAACGCGCTGAAAGCCAAGCTTGCAGCGGCAATTCCAAGCGCGCCGCTGTTCAACACGCCGCGCTTCACGCGCCATCTGGAAGGCGCCTATCGCATGATGTGGCAGCGCCATGCCGCCGGCCTTGCGCCGGAAGGCTTCGCTGTTCCGGCCGAAGAATAGCCAGGCGCGCCATGCCGGATTTCGCCACTTTTTTCGCCTCCGGCCAAGTCGCCGAACTGATGGTGGCGGTTCTGTTTGTGGAAGCCTTGGCGCTGCTTGGATTTTGGTGGCTCACCGGGCGCGGCCTGCCGCCGCAATCGGTGCTCGCCCTCGTGCTGCCGGGGGTGTTCTTCGCGCTTGCTTTGCGGGCGGCGTTGACCGGGGCCTGGTGGGGTTTTGTTTCCCTTGCCATGACTGCCGCGTTTTTCGCCCACGCCTGGGATTTGTGGCGCCGCTGGCGCGATTGATTATCGCCAAATAACTGTCAATTTCAATTGACACCCGAGCGGGAAAAGGCGCAGCCTTCTGGTAAGCTCTGGAGGGGGCATCCATGAATGGTAATTCGCATCGCATCGCCTATGAGGCGCTGAAAGCCGGCCTGGAATTCGCCGAGGCAGAGGGGGATGCGGCAGCGCTGGACCGCGCAACCGCTGCTCTTGATGTGTTTATGGCAAACATCATCACAGACCCGCGCAGGCTGCGCGCCATCGCACTCGACAGTCCTGGGGCGGCGGCGGAAATTCAGGCACGCGCGGCGGAGCTTTCCCTACCGCGCCAGGTGCTCGACCCCAGCTTTGATCCAAGCTTTGCAAGGCTTTGGGTGGCAAACTTGGATGATGCCGCGATTGCCATGGTGCATCGCGTCATGGCGGAAGAATTGCGCCGGCGGGATGGTGAAAGTCTCGCGCCGCGCCGCATGACGGCGATGGCGGCGCAGGGCTAAGGCCGCCCGCCCGCCCGCGTCAGCCGAATATATCAGCCGGGCTTTCGCGCTTCAAAGCGGCGGCCAGATCGCGCCCAAGCTGCGGGCCATCCTTCGCCGCGGCCTCCCCCATGTTGCGCCTCAGGAAACTGCCATCGGCGCGCGCCACCAGCCCATGCAGGCGAAGCCGTCCATCAGGCAGCAGCGTAGCATGCGCCCCAATCGGCGTGCGGCAGGACCCATCAAGCGCGCCGAGCAAAGCGCGTTCGGCATCCGCAACCAAGCGGCTGGGTGCGTGTTCAATGCCGGCGAGAAGTGCCAGCGTGGCCGCATCATCCGCGCGCGCGGTGATGCCAACAATCCCTTGGCAGGCGGCGGGCAGCATGGCTTCCGGGTCCAGTACCACTTGCGCGCGGTCCGCCATGCCAAGGCGCTTAAGGCCCGCGAGGGCCAATAGGGAACAGGTAAAGTCCCCCGCCGCGACTCGCCCGAGCCGCGTTTGCACATTGCCGCGAATGATATCCACGCGGAGATCAGACCGCCGATGCAGCAATTGCGCTTGCCGGCGCACGGAAGCGGTGCCGACCAAGGCGCCTTGCGGCAAAACAGCAAGCGGATCATCTGCCGTGGCCGCACCACATCCAGCCCCCAGAATCAGCGCATCGCGCGGGTCTTCCCGTTCCAGCACACAGGCCAGCACGATGCCCGGCGGCAATTCGGTTTCCAGATCCTTGAGGCTATGCACCGCGACATCAATGCGACCATCGGCCAGCGCCTCATGAATTTCCTTGGCGAAAAGCCCTTTGCCGCCAATATCGGCCAGGCGCTTGTCCTGAACCTTGTCGCCGGATGTTGCGATGATGTGTTCTTCCAGCGCGCCATCTTCGGCCAGCGCCGGGATGGCCGCGCGGGCCACGCTTGCAAAATGCCGCGCTTGCCAAAGCGCAAGCGGGGAACCGCGCGTGCCAATGCGCATGGGCTGAGACGCCATTCCTCAATAACCTTATTCGTCGTTCAGGCCCTTGCGAGGCCAAAGAGATGTGCCAAATCCTTGAAGAAAATTCGCACATGCGCAAGGGGATCGCGCCGGACCAATTCCTTGTTCATGTAAGATTCCCAGGTAAGGCGCTGGACATCCTTATCGGCGCAGATGGAGACAAACTTCTCCCGCCTTTTATCAGATGAATACCAGAAATACTGCATGATGCCGAGCACCCAGAAAACGCGCCCATGCGCCTTCATGAAGCGCTTGCGTGCACCGGCGAGCGCACGTGCATCGCCGGTCTTCAGGCATTCCTCGGCGGCATCAGCGGCAAGCCTGCCGCCATACATCGCGTAGTATATGCCCTCACCAGAAGCGGGGGCTACCACGCCGGCGGCGTCCCCGGCCAGGATCACATCGCGGCCATTATCCCAGCGCTTCAGCGGCTTCAGGGGAATCGGCGCACCTTCGCGGCGAATTGTCTCGGCATTCGTCAGGCCAATATCGCGGCGGAGTTCAGCAACCGAACCACGCAGCGAAAAACCCTTTTGCATGGAACCCGTGCCGATGCTGGTCGTGTCGCCATGCGGGAAGATCCAGGCGTAGAAATCGGGCGAAAGCTTGCCCTGGTAATAGACATCGCAGCGCTTGGAATCGAAATCCGCCCCCCCGCCATTGGGCGGTGAGCGCACGATTTCATGATAGGCAAAAACGCAGCGCACCTTGTCACCGCCCGGCACTTCCTGCTTCGCCACCTGGGACCGCGCGCCATCGGCGCCAATCACCAAGCGTGCGCGGGCAGCAACCGCTGCGCCATCCTTCGATTCCCAATGAACAATGGCGGTGCCATCGGCATCACGCGTGATGCGATCATAAGAACCGGTCTGGCGTTCTGCGCCGGCGTGTTCGGCGCGCTCGCGCAGCCATTCGTCGAAATCCGCGCGATCCACCATGCCGACAAAGCCGCCATCAATCGGCATATCCACCGCCTTGGCGCTGGGGGAGACCATGCGGGCGGAATTGATCTTCGCCACCAGCAATTCATCCGGAATGGCAAAATCACGAATGAGGCGCGGCGGAATCGCACCACCGCAGGGTTTGATGCGCCCCGCGCGATCCAGCAGCAGCACGCTACGCCCCCGGCGCGCCAGGTCATCAGCGGCGGTGGCCCCCGATGGCCCGCCGCCCACTACGATCACATCATATGTTTGCATGGCCATTTTCCTCTACTGCGCCGGTACCATTGGGCCGAAGCCGCCGGTCTTGCTGATTTTTGGACGATTAATGCGCGCGGCCAGCATGGCCGAGGCAATGAACAGCGCCGCATCAATGACGAAGACCACGGCATAAGCCGCTTCTGCCTGGCCAAGTGCGATCCGCGCCACATCCACTGCTGCCGCACCGGCAAGCCCACCAAGCCCAAAGGCCACGGCCTGCGCCGCGCCCCAAAGCCCCATGCGCGTACCTTCGCGGGCTTCGTGCCCGCGCGCGACCATTTGCATCATGGAAGCAATTGCAGCGGCAGCGAAAACACCATTCGCGACACCAAGCGCGAAGAAGCTGGACTTGAGCGGCCAGGCCGCGCCGAATTGTCCAGCGACGGAAAGGGCGAGCATCATTACCGCCGTGGCAAGACACCCCGCGATGGTCCAGAAGCGGAGCGTGCCCGCCCAGCGCCCGCCGCGCACACTGCCAATCAGCGCAATGGCAATCATGCCAACCAGAACGCCCGCATGTTGCAGCGATGAAATGCGCGTGGTCTCGCCCAAGGTCCGGCCGAAAACCGCGCCGGCAAAAGGCTCCAGGATCAGATCCTGTGCGCTATAGGCGAGCATGGAAACGAAGATGAAAATGGTGAAGCGCCGTGCTTCGGGTTCCGCCCAAACTTCGCGGAGTGCTTGGCGGAAAGGTGGCTTCGCAGCATCGCCGGCTTCCGGGCGCGCGGCGCGCGGGCCTTCCATGCCCCAAACGGCGAGAGTCGCCAGCGTGAAGGCAATGGCGGAAACGCCACCGGCCACCGCAACCAGGCGCATTGGCGAATAGGGATCAAGCAGCCGCCCGGCAATGGCGGTGGTGATCACAAAGCCCGCAATCATCATGATCCAAACCAGTGATGCGGCAGCGGCGCGGCGTGCAGGCGCGGTGCGCGAAGCGAGTAGCACCAAAAGAGACGTACCGGCCGCGCCAACGCCTGCGCCAATTAGCAAAAACGCCAATACGGCAAGCGCTATGCCGGCCCAGAGCGATTCCGCCATTAACGCCGTGCCCGCCGCGGCCAAAACACCACCCAAGGCCAGCACTGCCATGCCGCCAATGATCCAGGGCGTGCGTCGCCCGCCCATATCGGACCCATAGCCCATGCGTGGGCGGAGCATTTGCAGCGCGTAATGGATCCCAACCAGAATCCCCGGCAGAGTCGCGGGTAAGGCCAATTCCACCACCATCACGCGATTAAGCGCGGAGGTTGTCAGCACCACAATTGCGCCAAGTGCCGTTTGCACCAAACCCAAACGGATAATGCCAAGCCAGCCGAGCGATGCGGGGTTCATGCTGCGCCTCCGGTCAAAGCGGCCAGCGCAAAGGCACTGATCAGCATGCCAATCACGTAAAGCAGAACGCCCGTGCCATTATACCAAGGGGCGCGCGCGCGCGGATCGCTCAACATGCGCCGCATCAGGCCAAATTGGACCAGCAGCGAAACCGCTACCGCCGCGGCGTGCCAGGGCGCATCCCAGGCAAAGAGCAGCCCAATCACCAAAACCTGTGGCACTGCCATGAAAATACAGGCCACCAGCCCGGCACGCTCCGCACCCAATTGTACGGGCAAAGAAAGCACGCCCATGCGGCGATCACCTTCAATCGCCTTGAAGTCATTCAATGTCATGATGCCATGCGCACCAAGGCCATAAAGCAGCGCCACCAGCAGCACACGCCAATCCGGTGCGCCGCCAGACATGATCGCCGCCGCCGTCACCCAAGGCAGGGTTTCATAGGCCAAGCCACAAGCCAGATTGCCCCACCAGCCATTCGCCTTCAGCCGAAATGGCGGCGCGCTATAGGCCCAGGCAAGTGCAATAGCGACGATTGTTGCGCCAAAACCCCAGGCGCCCAACGGCACAGCAGCAATCAGCGAAAGTCCTGTCCAGAACAGCGCAATATACAAACCCCAGCGCCCCGGAATGCGCCCAGAGGGAATCGGGCGATTCGGTTCATTGATGGCATCCACATGGCGGTCATACCAATCATTCGCCGCCTGACTCATGGCGCAAACCAAAGGCCCGGCCAGCACCACGCCAAGCAAGGCCAAAGGCCAATGCTCGGCAAATCCACCATGGGCGGAAGCAACGCCGCAGCCAAAGGCCCACATGGGCGGAAACCAGGTGATGGGCTTCAATAATTCCAGAACCGCGGATGGCTTCAGCCGCGGGGCAGGGGCGGTCGTCGCTGATGCAACGGGGGCCGCCATCGCGCTACCTCACCCTTGATCGGCGCTATCGGCGCCGAGATCGCCAAGCCCATAGCGATGCAATTTTACATAAAGGCTTTGCCGGCTAAGCCCGAGCATTTCCGCCGCCGAAGCGCGATTATCGCCAGAAAGCTGCAAGGCGGCTTCGATGCACAGGCGTTCAATGGCATCCGTCGCATCGCGCACAAGGTCCTTGAGCGGCACGCGCCCAATCAATTCCGTAAGCTGTTCGACGGACCGCGTAGCATGCGCGCCGGCCTGGCGTGGTTCCGCGACCCGCGCACCAATATCGCGAATCGCAAAGCCGAATACTTCTTGCCCGGCATGCGTCACGGTGACGGCGGAAATCTCCACTTCCACCCGCGCGCCCATCGCGCCACGCAGCGTGGTGTTGTAAAGCCTGACGGTACCGCGATTGCGGAGGTTGGAGAGCAGCACTTCAATTTCGATGCCCTGGCCACCCAGCCAGCGTTCCAGCGATTCGCCGCGCACCTGTTCTTCCGAACCAAGTTCGACCAGATCCAGAAAGGCGCCATTGGCGGAAATTACCACGCCATTCTGATGCGTAATCACGAAGGCATCAGGCAGGTTTTCCGCCACTTTCAGCATCTGTGCCTTGGCAGAGGAAAGCCCCGCCGGTTGATCGCCGGCCCGCAAGGAAAGCCGCACCAGCAGCACCGAAGCGCCATCCTGGCGGAAGCTATTGGCGGCAATGGTCACTTCGCGCCCCGAATCGACAAGCTGCGCGCCTACTTCGTCGCCGCGCCCGGCAATGCGCACGGAAGCGAGCAGTGATTGCACCGCCTGGCGGCTTTCCGTGGTGAAGGCATCCATCAATGTCCGGCCGATCACGCGGCGGGAATGCCTGCCAAAAAGCTGCTCGGCAGCGGGGTTGGCTTCCGTCACACGCCCCGTGGCACCATCAACAATCAGCGTTGCATCAGCAGAAAGTTGGAACAGCAGGCGATAGCGCGTTTCCGCTTGGCGGAGCTTCGCATAATCGCGTTCCATGGATTGCTGGGTTTCCAGCAATCTTTGTTGCATGCGTGATTGCGCGCTGAGGTCGCGGCCAAATACCACCCGCCGATTCCCGCGCTGCAAGGGCACGGCGGCGAAAAGCAGCGGCACGGATTCGCCACCTTCGGCGACCTGATTGATGCTGCGCCATTTCGCTTCGCTGGGCGCGCCGCTCAACAGCGCTTCCACCTTCGGGCGGCTTTCCGTTGTGACGGTTTCCGCCCAGGGGCGACCAAGCCAAGTCTGATGCCCGCCTAGGGCCTTTGATAATTCCTGATTGCTGAAAGCGATATCGCGAATGACGCCCTGTTCATCCACAACCAGCGCCATATCTGCCGCCGCCGAGACCAATGAGGCCGCAGCATCAGCATCCAAATCTCCAAGTGATTTGCGAGGGGCGAGGAACGTTTTCACGAAAATTGGGGACCTTCTAGAAGGAGCGGCGCCTTTTCTTCAAGGCACCGAAGCAGATCAAGGGGAGGCGACGCTTTCTGACGCACTGCCGGGGCCCCTAGCCCGCGATTCCCTCACTTCCTCGTCCTTGTAATGCCAGCAAGGCCTCAGCCTGCAGCACTGCTTCTTCCGCATCCCGCGCCGTGGCGTCCGCGCCAAGGCGTTTCACGAGCTGCGGTTCCTGCAACAGCAAGGGCCCGCCCACCAGAATGCCCAGATTGGCATTGCGCGATGCGCGCCGGATATCACGAATAAGCTTCGTCAGGGCTTCGATATGCGTCTCACCACCTATAGAAAACCCGACCAGGCCGAAATGTTTTTCGGCGACCATAGCAAGCAGAGATTCACGATCGACCCCGCCATCGATCCAAGCTTCCCAACCGGCGCGGCGGAAGAATTGCTCCACCATGGTCAGGCCTAATCCATGTTGTTCACCCGGGGCGGAGGCCAGCAGAATGCGTCGGCCTGACCGACCGTCGGGGAAAAGCGGGGCAAAGCGCGGTTCCAGCGCATGACAAACCGCATGCAGGCAGCGCAGCCCGATGGTAACTTCCGTAAAGTCACAAATATCATCATCCCAGCAAGCGCCAAGCAGCCGGGCGGCGGGCGCAAGCAGACCAAGATAAACCTGCGGTAGCGGCAGGCCGCGCGCGCAAAACGCCTCAACAAAGGTCACGGCATTATCGGTATTGCCAAGGCGCGCCAGGGCGGCAAAGGCTTCAACATCTTCGGATGTCGGCGCCGATGGATGACCATCAGCAGGTTCATAAGCTGGATTGTTCAGCACGCGCTGCGCCAGTACGAGTCGAGGGATTACCTCGGTTTCGATCACCCGCTTCAAGGGAAAGGCACGATCCCGGATAGGGGTGCGCAATTCCGCTTCAGCGGGCCCTTCCCTGGGTTCGGGGTCTGAGTCTGCCATGTCCGAAGAAGAATATAGCGTGAAACCGCGATCGGCTTCCACATATTCCGCTTGGTCCTGTCGTTCGTCATTTCTGCTCGACTTCATGGTGAACCCCTTTGAGCGGGAAGCTTCGCCCTGAGAGAGACTTACTGTCAATCAAAAAATACGTCAATCTTTCTTGACACGTGCCTCGCAAGCCCGCTAGCCTTCCGAATGTAGAAGATTGGGGAGGGGTCCGAATGACCCTATGCGTCGCGCAAATCCAAGGAGAACTGGCCGAAACGCGCCAGATAAGGCCTTTGGCCTGCGCCGCCCCAATTCGGGCTGCCCGACTCGCGTTCATTCCTGGAGGTGTCAAGCCATGCTGACAGCAGACCGCTTTACCGGTATTTTCAAGGCCCTGGACGCCAGTCCTTGGAATGCCGCCACAGGCCGCGCCAGCAAGCGGCACGCCGGCGTGAAGCGGGGGGCGGCAATGCCCCTTTACACCCCGGATGAGCGTCGGCGGCGAGATTCCACCCCTTGGACCATGGTGCAGGGCATTCTGGCCCCAGTCCAATTCTTGGTATTTCTGGTAAGCCTTGGTCTGGTGCTGAACTATCTGGCTACCGGAGAGGGTTACGTAGCCGCAACGGCTTCGATCATCGCCAAAACCGCCATCCTGTATCTGATCATGGTAACGGGCTGCATCTGGGAAAAAGTGGTGTTTGACCGCTGGCTGTTTGCGCCGGCCTTCTTCTGGGAAGATGTTTTCAGCATGCTGGTGCTGGCGCTGCACACTGCCTATCTGGTCGTGCTGCTGCTTGGCATTGGTGATGGCCGCGGGCAGATGATGCTGGCGCTGGCTGCCTATGCTGCCTATGTCGTCAATGCGGCTCAATTCGTTCTGAAGCTGCGCGCCGCGCGGCGTGCGGAAACAAGCTGGCGCGGCGGCGACGCAGGCCAAATGACATGAGCCTTGCCGGCGCATCTTCGGAGCCCCAAGGTATTGCGGCTGAGGCCGCCGGCTGCGCCGATACGCCCATTCTGCGGGAACGCGGTCAGCGCGAGGTTTTCTGCGGCCTGACCGGCATTATCTGGCTGCATCGCAAAATTCAGGATGCGTTCTTCCTGGTGGTCGGCAGCCGTACTTGCGCGCATCTGCTGCAATCCGCGGCCGGCGTCATGATTTTTGCCGAGCCTCGATTCGCAACTGCGATCATTGAAGAACGCGATCTCGCTGGGCTGGCGGATGCGAATGAAGAATTGGACCGCGTGGTAACGCGCTTGATCCAGCGCCGGCCTGATATCCGCATGCTTTTCCTGGTGGGGTCCTGCCCATCGGAAGTGATCAAGCTTGATCTTTCGCGCGCCGCGCAACGTCTTTCGGAGCGTTTCTTACCCAGTGTGCGCGTGTTGAGTTATTCCGGTAGCGGCATTGAGACCACCTTCACCGAAGGTGAGGATGCTTGCCTTGCCGCTTTGGTGCCGGAAATGCCGACCGAGCCTGGCACGGCGCGTTCCCTGCTGGTGGTGGGCGCGCTTGCGGAAGTGGTGGAAGACCAATTCATTCGCCTTTTCGCAGCCCTTGGCGTGGGGCCGGTGCGCTTCCTGCCATCGCGCCGCGCATCTGAATTACCGGCGGTTGGCGAAGGCACGCGTTTTCTGCTCGCGCAACCTTTCCTGGCTGGCACCGCGCGCGCTTTGGAAGCGCGTGGCGCACGGCATATCCCGGCAGCCTTTCCCTTGGGCGAAGAAGGCACAACCGCCTGGTTGCGCGCCGCGGCCGAGGTTTGGGGCGTGAGTGAAGAACGCTTCACGCAAGCCACCGCACAGGGCCGTGAACGCGCCCGTGCCGCGCTGGCCAATCATCGCAAGACGCTCGATGGCAAAAGCATTTTCTTCTTCCCCGATTCGCAACTTGAAGTGCCTTTGGCGCGCTTCCTGTCGCGCGAATTGGGCATGCAACCGATTGAAATCGGCACGCCCTATTTGCATCGCCAACATCTGGCGCATGAATTGGCGCTGCTGCCGGCAGCAGCCAAGTTGGTAGAAGGCCAGCATGTGGATCGGCAATTGGATCGCTGTCGCGAAGCGCGGCCCGATATGACGGTGTGTGGTCTTGGCTTGGCCAATCCATTGGAGGCCGAGGGCCTGACCACCAAATGGTCCATTGAACTCGTTTTCTCACCCATCCAGGGGTATGACCAAGCGGGTGATCTTGCAGGACTTTTCGCGCGGCCTTTGGTCCGGCGCGAAAAGCTGATGGTGTAGCCATGCAGCTTGCCGTCTGGACCTATGAAGGGCCGCCGCATGTGGGGGCGATGCGTATCGCCACCGCGATGCAGGGCGTGCATTACGTACTGCACGCACCGCAGGGCGATACCTATGCGGATTTGCTTTTCACCATGATCGAAAGGCGGGAAAAGCGCCCGCCCGTGACATGGACAACTTTCCAGGCGCGCGACTTGGGCGGCGACACCGCCGAGCTTTTCATGGAAGCGGCGCGCGATGCCTATGCCCGCTTCCAACCGGAAGCCATGCTGGTGGGTGCTTCTTGCACGGCAGAGCTGATTCAGGATGATCCGGGTGGATTGGCGAAGACGCTCGGCCTACCGGTGCCCGTGGTGCCGCTTGAATTGCCTGCATATCAGCGCAAGGAAAATTGGGGCGCGGCGGAGACCTTCTATCGCCTGGTGCGCGCCTTCGCTGGGCCTGCGCAAACCCGCTCGCCACGTGATTTGGCGCGCGCGCCGCGCTGCAATATTCTGGGTCCGACCGCCCTTGGCTTTCGGCATCGCGATGATGTGGCCGAAATCACCAAGCTGCTCACCAGCATGGGCATTGAGGTTGTGGTGACCGCGCCCATGGGCGCTACACCCACAGACCTCACGAAGTTGCGGGACGCGGATTTCAATGTCGTGCTTTACCCTGAAATTGCGCAGGTCACGGCGGGCTTTCTGCAACGCCATCTGGGCCAGCCCTTCACGCGCACCGTGCCGATTGGCGTTGGTGCGACGCGTGATTTCATGAATGAGGTGGCAGAGCTTGCGGGCCTGCCAGCGCCTTCGACCGGTGGTGGCGGAGCGCTTCGCCTGCCTTGGTATGCGCGTTCTGTGGATTCGAATTACCTGACCGGCAAGCGCGTTTTTATCTTTGGCGATGCCACCCACGCCATCGCTGCTGCCCGCATCGCGCAGGAAGAACTGGGCTTCGCGGTGGTGGGTCTTGGTACTTATAGCCGCGAATTCGGCCGCGAAATTCGCGCTGCCGCTGAAAAATACGGCGTTGAGGCGCTGATTTCAGACGATTATCTTGAGGTCGAAGAAAGCATCGCCGCGCTGCAGCCCGAATTGGTGCTTGGCACGCAGATGGAACGCCATATTGCCAAGAAGCTTGGCGTGCCCTGCGCCGTGATTTCTGCGCCGGTGCATGTGCAGGATTTCCCCGCGCGCTATGCGCCGCAGATGGGTTTTGAAGGTGCCAATGTCATCTTCGATACCTGGGTGCATCCGCTGATGATGGGGCTTGAAGAACATCTGCTCGGCATGTTCCGCGAGGATTTCGAATTCCGCGATGGCGTGGCGCCGTCCCATCTGGGTCACGCCCCGCAGCCGGAGGCGCCCGCCGCACCCATTATCGCAGGCCCTGCAAGCTGGGCGCATGACGCTGAGGCGGAATTGCGCAAGATTCCCTTTTTCGTGCGTGGCAAGGCGCGCCGGAACACCGAACGCTTCGCCGAAGAACGCGGCATTGCCGTCATCACCATTGAGACGATTTACGATGCCAAAGCCCATTTCTCCCGCTGAGGCATCAACACCACGGACCGTCATTGTGACGATGGATAAGGAAATGCTCGACCGCATGGCGCATTTAGACAGAACGGCCGTAGCGAAAAACGCCCATCGCCTGATCCAGGCGCAGGGGCGCCGTTGCGGGAGCCAGAGCGCGGATGCGCTGCGTCGCGCCGGTGATGAGCTTGAAGATCGTATCAATGTTATCAGTGAAGGAGCCGCGGCATGACCGTGTTGATGAGAGAGCCGCCCCGCCTGACTGGACGCCCACGCCAAGGTGATGGCGATGGCAGCGTGCAGGTTCATATGGATGATGCGGTATCAGGAACAACCGCGAAGGTATTCGCCGTATATGGTAAGGGCGGCATTGGGAAAAGCACGACATCTTCGAACCTTTCTGTTGCATTCTCCAAGATCGGTAAGAAGGTTCTTCAGATCGGCTGCGATCCCAAGCATGACAGCACCTTCACCCTGACCAAGCGCTTGATCCCGACCGTGATTGACGTCTTGGAATCGGTACAATTTCACGCTGAAGAATTGCGCGCCGAAGATTTCGTCTTTGAAGGCTATAATGGCGTGATGTGCGTCGAAGCCGGCGGTCCGCCGGCCGGCACAGGCTGCGGTGGCTATGTGGTTGGCCAGACGGTGAAGCTGCTCAAGGAACATCACCTGCTGGATGACACGGATGTCGTGATTTTCGACGTTCTGGGCGATGTGGTTTGCGGTGGCTTTGCCGCGCCCTTGCTGCATGCGGAACGCGGCTTGGTTGTGGCTGCAAATGATTTCGACAGTATTTTCGCGATGAACCGGATCGTCGCAGCTATCAAAGCCAAGTCAAAGAATTACCCGGTGCGGCTTGGCGGCGTTATCTGCAATCGCAGCGCAGGGACAGACCAGATTGATCGTTTCAATGCGGCAAGCGGCATGAAGACCTTGGCGCATTTCCCTGACCTGGATGTCATTCGTCGCTCTCGCCTGAAGAAGGCGACGCTGTTTGAGATGGAAGGCTCGCCTGAGCTTGAGGCGGTGCAGGCCGAATACATTCGGCTTGCTGAATCACTCTGGGCCGGATCGGAAGGGCTTGAGGCTGCGCCGCTCAAGGATCGCGAGATCTTTGATTTGCTTGGGTTTGATTGATGCAAGCCGCCACCCACCAAAGCCACCACAGCCAGATCGGAAGTTTTTTCGATCGTAGCGCTGCGGATGCTTGGGTGCGTCTGACGTCGGATGCGCTGGAGTTGTTCCGGAAATGAGCGAGGTGAATGACCGTTTGGCGCGACTTTGGACAGGGATCAGCCTGAATGTGCTGCCCTTCGCTGAGGCCACCAGCGGTCCCTTGCCCATCAAAAGGCTTTTGCGCCTCTCACTGTTCCAGATTTCCTGCGGTATGACCGCGGTGCTGATGGTTGGCACACTCAACCGCGTCATGATTGTTGAAATGGGTGTGGCGGCAAGCCTGGTTGCCATCATGGTCGCGCTGCCGCTGCTTTTCGCGCCGCTGCGCGCCCTGATTGGGTTTCGTTCCGACTCGCATCGCTCTGTGCTCGGCTGGCGCCGCGTGCCCTATTTGTGGCTCGGCAGCATCATTCAGTTTGGTGGGCTGGCGATGATGCCCTTCGCCCTGATCATCTTGTCCGGCGATACCTGGGCGCCGCCCTGGGTGGCACAGCTTGCCGCGGCGCTGGCGTTCCTGATTGTGGGTGTGGGTATGCACACCGTTCAGACGGTGGGCCTGGCTTTGGCGACTGATATTGTGCCGCGTGACGCGCAACCAAACGTTGTTACGATGCTCTCGCTCATGCAATTGATTGGCATGGTGGTTTCGGCGATCGCTTTTGGTGCATTCCTCGCCGATTTCTCGCAGATCAAGCTGATCCAGCTTGTGCAGGGCATGGCGGCCGCTACGCTCGTGATCAATCTGGTCGCTGCCTGGAAGCAGGAACCGCGTCGGCCAGATCTCACGGTAGGCCGCGCTGAAGGTGATCCAGGTTTTCGCGATAGTTTAGGGCTTTTGCGCAAGTCAGGCCCATGGGATCGCCGCTTGCTTGCTGCCGCGCTTGGTACAGCGGCCTTTGGCATGCAGGATGTGCTGCTGGAACCTTATGGTGGGCAAATCCTTTCGCTTAGCGTTGGTGCGACCACCGCCTTGACGGCACTTTTTGCGAGCGGTGCTGTTCTCGGCTTCCTGCGTGCGGCACCTTTGCTTAGCCGAGGGATGCATGCGCAACGTATTACGAGCGCCGGGGCGATGGTGGGCATTTCCGGTTTCGTGCTGGTGATTTTTGCGGCGCCGCTTGATTCAACCATTGTCTTCGCAGCTGGAACCGCAGCCGTCGGTTTTGGTGCCGGCCTGTTTGCGCATGCCACATTGACTGGCTGCATGCAGGCGGCGCCTGAAGGGCAGATCGGCCTGACGCTTGGCGTCTGGGGTGCTGTGACCGCAACAGCGGGTGGCGCTGCCGTAGCCCTCGGCGGCGTGATCCGTGATGTTGTTTCTTCACTCGCTACAGAGGGCATACTTGGTGCGGGTTTGGACGCCCCAAGCACCGGGTTTGTTTTCGTGTATCTCGTCGAAATTTTGCTGCTGTTTATGATGCTTGCCGTTGTCGGCCCCCTTCTTCGGGCGAACGACAATACTTCTTCCAGACCTCAACACGATGCAGGCCGGCCGGTCGTGGCCGGGCTGCAAAACCAACATGGAGCATTGCCATGACAACACCCGCAACGCCGGTCTTTTTGGATTTGGCAGCCGTAAGCCTCTATATCTTCTTCGCCTTCTTCGCTGGGCTAATCTACTATCTAACCCGCGAAAACAAGCGCGAAGGCTATCCGCTGGTTGCCGAATTGCCGGATCGTCCAGGTTTCGCCACGATGCACGGCTTCCCTGAAACGCCCGCCCCGAAAGTATTCCGTCTGCATTACCCAGAAGGTGCGACGGTTGTGCAGGGTGTTCGGCCGGAACGTGACGTTGATGCGCAGCTTTCGCCGGATTATCCTTATCCGGGCACAGCTTTCGTGCCGACTGGTGACGCTATGCAGGATGGCGTTGGGCCGGCTTCCTACGCTGATCGCGCCGATACGCCGGATTTGGCTTTTGATGACAACAAGCCGAAAATCGTGCCGCTTCGTGCCGCGCCAGGCTGGCACATTGCCCATGAGGACCCGGACCCGCGTGGGAAATCGGTGATCACCTTGGATGGCGTTGTAGCCGGAACGGTTATTGACCTTTGGGTTGATCGTTCTGAATACATCCTGCGCTATGTGGAAACTGAAATTCCCGGCGGGCGGCGTGTTCTGGTCCCGATTTTCCTCTGCACATTCACTGATGAGGGAACAGCGCGTGTGATTTCCGTCACGGCGGCACAATTCGCTGCGGCGCCGGGCATTGCGCGTCCTGAACAGATTACCCTGCTCGAGGAAGATCGCATTTCGGGTTATTTCGGTGGCGGCCATTTCTACGCCACGCCTGAGCGTAGCGAGTCCTGCCTGTGAGCAAGCCAGTCCGCCCCCGCCTGACCGAACACGGCTTGGAGCCAGTGCGCGGTCTTCCGGAAGCGCTGCCTCCCGGAGAGGTCTTGCTTTGGCAAGGGGCGCCAACATGGGCGGAGGTTGCTCAGCGTGTTTTTCTTGTGCGCTGGGTCTTAGGCTACTTCTTGATCTTGGCGCTCTGGGAAGTAGTCAGTGCCGCCATGCAGGGGGGGGAATTGGTCGCGGCATTTGGCGCTGCGGCTGTGATCCTCCTTGGCGGTGGGGTCGCGATTGGCATACTTGCCTTGCTTGCCAAGATTGTTGCGCGCAGCAGTGTTTATTCCATCACCTCGCGGCGCTTGGTGCTGCGCGTCGGTGTTGCCTTGCCGATTACCATCAATATTCCCTTCGTCGCTATCGCGGGGGCATATTTGCGCAATCGCAAGGATAGCAATGGCGATATAGTGCTGGAATTGCTCCCGTCACATCGCATTTCCTGGATTGCTCTGTGGCCGCATTGCAGCGGCTGGAGCCTTGGTCGGCCAAAGCCCATGCTTCGCGGTGTGGCGAATGTAGCGGAAGTGGCTCAGATACTGGGTAATGCGGTAGCTGCCACTTCAGGGGCAGGTATCAGCCGCAGCGTATCAGGGCCAGAAGCGGCGATGCCTAGTGGCGCGACGGCGATGGCGTAAGGAGACGGAAATGGCATCCAAGGCAATAGCGCCGCGCGCTGACTACCTGGGCTATGGGCTTGGGGCGATTATTGCCTTCGTTCTTATGTTTGTCGTGCTGAGCGCTGGCGAAAAGAATCAGAACCGCCGTCCCGTAAATGAGGCAACCTTCGCGCGCAGTGTTCTATTTAGCGATCGGCTTGATGGCGGTATCTCCATCCGTGATGCCTCGACCGGCCAAATGATTGGTGAAATCTCGCCCGGTGAGGGCGGCTTTGTGCGCGGTGCCCTGCGCGGCTTTGCGCGTGAAAGAAGACTGGAAAACCCTGGCATGGAAAGCCCTTTTCGGTTGGCTGCTGTGCCGGGTGGAGCTATTATTCTGGAAGACCCGGTAAGCGGGCGCTGGACGGATCTGCGGGCTTTTGGTGCGACAAACTTGCAAAGCTTCGCCGATATTCTTTTCAAGAAAAATGAGGAAGGCAAATGAACGAAAGAAACGAAAGGCGGCGGGGAAGACGCTTCGACGTACCCTGTACCGTTGAAATCGAACGTAGCTTTGACAGTTTTCACGCCTATGCGGTGCCTGAAGACGTTATGCTGCGTCCTGGTGATCAGGTGATCGTGCATGGCGCGCCTGCCCAGGTGGCATTCGGTGAAAAATACAGCTTCGAAACCTCAGCTACCGTCATTCGGGCAGGTTTCTTTCGCCGGCATTGGACGCAGTTTTGTTCGATCCTGGAACTTACCGAACTCTATCACGTGGGCTTTGAGCCGAAGGAGGCCACATGAACGCGGTGAGCCATCCGATGCGGGAGAACCTCTCGCGTGAAACAACAGAATTGGCGCTGACCGAAACCCCCCTTTCGCCGCGCTTCTACACCACTGATTTTGCCGCGATGGACGCCATCAATGTGGAGCCCGTTCGCGCCGAGTGGGATCGCTTGATGGAGGAATTTCATCGCGACCCCAATAAGGGCCACTTTGTCCGCGATGAGCGTTTTGACGCTTTTCGGCTGGATGCGTTGCCAGAGGGCTTGCAGAAGGAATTGGTTGATTTTCTGGTGAGTAGTGTGACAGCGGAATTTTCCGGCTGCGTGCTCTATGCGGAAATCAAGAAGCGCGTGAAAAACCCTGACATACGCGAGCTTTTTTCAGTCATGGCGCGTGATGAAAGCCGCCATGCTGGCTTCATCAATGACGCGTTGAAGGACCTTGGCATTGGGGTTGATCTTGGCTTTCTGACGCGCGCCAAGAAGTATCACTACTTCCAGCCGAAATTCATCTTCTACGCTACCTATCTAAGCGAGAAGATCGGCTACGCGCGCTATATCACGATCTTCCGTCAATTCGAACGTCACCCAGAACTTCGTTTCCATCCGATTTTCCAGTGGTTCGAGAATTGGTGCAATGACGAATTCCGCCATGGGGAAGCCTTTGCGCTGCTGATGCGCGCCAATCCAAAGCTTCTGACTGGTGTCAACGCTTGGTGGTGCCGTTTCTTTCAGCTGGCAGTTTTTGCCACAATGTATGTGCGCGACCATGGGCGCCCAGAGTTCCATAAGGCGCTTGGCATGACGCCCACGGAATATGATCGGCAAGTGTTCAAAATCACTGAGGAGATTTGCCGTCAGGTATTCCCCGTGACTTTGGATGTCGATGCGCCCGGCTTCATGGAAGACATGGATCGGCTCCTGCAGGTATCGGAGAAAATGAGCGATGCGCGCCGGCAAGGTGGCATTGGCGGAGGGGTGCGTCGGATCGGTCTCGGCATTTCTGCGGCGACCACCTTCGCAAAGCTATTCTTCCGTCGCCCGAGGAGGCAACCGCTTCCTGCCGAAATTCGTCTCTCGCCGGTTTGGTAGCGAAGCGCCATGCCTGAGAGCGTGACCGCCGCCCTGATTGCTATCTTTCTTTGGTGGCTGACGACTGGCGTCATTCTTTTTGCGGTTGCGACACTTGCGCATCAGCGCCTGACCCTTGGCGCGGGTTCAATGATCTTGCTTTCTGCTGGTCTGATCACACTGCATCAGACCGCAGAGGATATGAGCGCCGCCGGGGCCTATCTTTCCTTCCTGGCTGCCTTGGCGATTTGGGGGGCTGTGGAGATCAGCTTCCTGGGTGGGCTGATCACCGGGCCCAATCGCAAGGAATTGCCGTCGGAACTCATCGGCCTACAACGCTTTTGGTCCGCAACGCGGGTTGTGCTTTGGCACGAAATATTCATTCTGCTGCTGGGTTTTCTGCTGATTATGGCGTTCGCGCATGGGCCCAACCGCATCGGCCTGATGACCTATGGCATTTTGTGGGTCATGCGCCTCAGCGCCAAGCTCAATTTGTATCTGGGCGTGCGCAATACGGGTGAGACGCTGCTGCCGGAGCATCTGCGCTACATGAGTAGCTACTTCGCCCATCGGCCAATGAATCTGCTGTTCCCCTTTTCCATCACGCTCGGCACGCTTTTGAGTGCCTGGCTATTCCACCAGGCTTTTGCCGTTGGCGCGGATGCGCACCAGCTAGTTGGCTTTATGTTGATCGCGACAATCGCCTCACTGGCCGTGATTGAACATTGGTTCCTGATGCTTCCGCTGCCGATTGAAGCGCTTTGGCGTTGGGGAATGCGCGACAAGGATGCGCCAGCACAGACGGCTACCTGGTTCACCGATAGGAGCGGACCTTTTGATACGCGGCCTTTGGATGCGCTTTTGGCGCGCATCACCGCTGGCGCTTATGGATCGATTGAGAGCCTGAGAGGTTCCATTAGGGCGCCCGAAGGGTGGCTCTCGGTCGATTTTGTAGATGGTACGATGCATCTGCGGCGCGCTGCCGCAACCGAGGCCTCACGGACTGGCATTATCGTCACAGGTAGGCTGTTGGATATGCACGGTATTCAGTCAGAGTTTGAAGATTATGCGCTGAGGCATGGCGCATGAGGAAAAGCATCACCAAAGGCATGGCGTGGGGCCTTGTTTCGGGGAGTTGGACCGAAAGCGACCTACGCACAATCGCAAGACCTGGAAAGTTATTCTGGGCAAGGAGAATGTGACATGAATTACGAGGAATTCTTCCAAGGACAGCTTGATAGCCTTCGCCGTGAGGGCAGATACCGCGTCTTTGCCGATTTGGAACGGCGCCGCGGCGAGTTCCCGCGCGCCACACGCCATGACAAGGGCGTTCGTGGTGAGGTAACGGTGTGGTGTTCGAATGACTACCTTGGCATGGGTCAGCACCCTGATGTGCTGGATGCCATGCATGAAGCACTGGATCGCTGCGGGGCAGGCGCGGGTGGTACGCGCAATATCTCCGGTACCAATCACGAACATGTTCTGCTTGAACGCGATCTGGCGGCGCTGCATGGGCGTGAATCGGCCCTGCTGTTCAATTCCGGCTATATGTCAAACTGGGCGTCGCTTTCCACGCTCGGGTCAAAAATTCCTGGCTGCGTCATCGTTTCCGATGAAATGAACCATGCCTCCATGATTGAAGGCATGCGTCACAGCAAGGCCAAGCGGGTTCTGTTTAAGCATAATGATGTGGCGGATTTGCGCCGCGTGCTGGCGGAACTGCCGAGGTCAGCGCCGAAATTGGTGGCTTTCGAAAGTGTCTATTCCATGGATGGCGATATCGCCCCCATCAGTGATATCTGTGATATTGCCGATGCCCATGGTGCCATGACCTATTGTGATGAAGTGCATGCGGTTGGGCTTTATGGCCAAAGCGGCGGCGGCATTACGGAACGCGATGGTATTGCGGGTCGCGTGACGGTGATTGAAGGCACGCTTGCCAAGGCGTTCGGTGTGATCGGCGGCTATATCGCCGGCAGCGCTGCCATGTGTGATTTTGTGCGCTCCTTTGCTTCTGGCTTCATTTTCTCAACGGCGCTGCCGCCGGCGATTGCGGCCGGTGCCCGCGCTGCGATACGCCATTTGCGTCAGAGCAATCTTGAACGGGAGCGCCTGCATGAGCGCGCGGCGACGCTTCGGCAGCGCTTGAACGCTGTTGGCGTGCCGCATCTTGATAACCTCAGCCACATCGTCCCAGTGATGGTGGGCGATCCGACTCTCTGCAAGCAGCTCAGTGATACCCTGCTTGATGAGCATGGCATTTACGTGCAACCCATCAATTATCCAACCGTGCCGCGCGGTACGGAAAGGCTGCGCATTACGCCATCGCCCGTCCATACGGATGCGGATATGGATCATTTGGTGGAATCGCTGGAACGGGTTTGGGCGCAGTTTCGGTTGCGGCGGGCCGCGTGATGGACGGCGCAGTATCGGGTTTCCAGCCGGCCAATAGGTCCGGCCAGGAATCGCAGCTTTCTCGTCGAACAGCGCCACGCCCGAGAGCAGAAAAAGACGACAAGGCAATCCCGTCGCCCCGTCGCAACGCCTACCCCTTCAGCGCCATCGTGGGGCAGGAGGAAATGAAGCGTGCCCTGATGATTGCCGCTGTTGATCCAAGCATTGGTGGTGTTCTCGTGTTTGGGGATCGCGGTACCGGTAAATCTACGGCAGTGCGCTCACTCGCAGCGCTATTGCCGGAAATGGCTGTTGTCGCCGGCTGTCCTTTTGCTTGCGATCCAGTGGCACCGCTTGCGTCCTGTTCGCATTGCGGCGCATTGCCCAAGGGCAGAAAAGCGGAAAAGCGGATGGTTCCGGTACCGGTGGTAGATTTGCCCCTTGGTACCACGGAAGATCGCCTGGCGGGCGCGCTTGATATCGAAAGGGCTTTGGCCCAAGGCATCAAGGCTTTCGAGCCGGGGCTGCTTGCCGCGGCGCATCGCGGGTTCCTCTACATTGATGAGGTGAATCTGCTTGAAGATCATTTGGTTGATCTTCTGCTGGATGTTGCTGCTTCGGGCGAGAATGTTGTGGAGCGTGAAGGCATCAGCCTGCGCCACCCGGCGCGCTTTGTGCTGATTGGTAGCGGCAATCCCGAAGAAGGTGAATTGCGCCCGCAATTGCTCGATCGCTTCGGCCTTTCGGTTGAAGTCTCAACACCAACAGACCTTGCCAGCCGGGTTGAAGTAGTTTGTCGGCGCGATGCCTATGACCGGGATGCTTCTGACTTCATCAAGCAATGGGCGGAGGATGAAGCGCGCACGCGTGAGACTGTCCTTGCCGGTAGAAAACGACTGAGTTCAGTCACGCTCCCGCTTGGTACCATTGAACAGGCTGCCAAGCTTTGCATGGCGCTCGGCACCGATGGGTTGCGGGGTGAATTGACCCTTGTGCGCGCAGCACGGGCGCTTGCCGCGCTTGAAGGCGATTTGGAGGTCGGAACTGTACATCTGCGTCGTATTGCGGCTTCCGCGTTGCGGCATCGGTTGCGCCGCAATCCCCTTGATGAAACCGTTGCGACGACGCGCGTGGAAAAGGCGCTCGAAGACGTCTTCGGGCCATGAGGATGCGGCGCCGGAGCCTCAACCGATGAGTGGTCTCGCCGCAACCAGCGCCGATGCAAAGCGCATCGAGGCTCCGGATGCGGAGAATGTTGCGCTTCAGATTGCGGCGTTGCTGGCGGTTGATCCGGCTGGCCTCGCGGGTGTTGTGCTGCGCGGGCCGGCTGATCCAAGGCGGGATGAATGGCTTGAAGCCTTGCGCAAGATGCTGCCGGCTGGCGTGCCTTGGCGGCGCGTGCCTTTAGGGATCGCCGATACCCGCTTGCTGGGCGGGCTGGACCTTACCTCAAGCCTGAGTGCCGGGCGACCCATCGCGCAACAGGGCCTGCTGGCCGAGGCTGACGGCGGAATCATCATCCTGCCCATGGCTGAGCGCGTGGAAAGCCAGGTGATTGCGCGCATCGCCGCGGTGCTGGATCACGGTGCGCTGCGCGTGGAGCGTGAGGGTATTACGCTTGCGCGCGATACGCGCTTCGGCGTCGTTGCGCTTGATGAAGGTGCCGGCGAAGACGAACAGGTAACTGAAGCGCTTTCAGATCGCCTCGCCTTCCGGCTTAGCTTCGAGCCCTTTGGATTGCAGCGCGCGGTGCCTGATATGCCGACCCGTGTGGAGATTGAGGCAGCACGGCTGCGCCTTGCGCATGTCGAAATACCGGCAGATCTGCCGCAAGCCTTTTGTGCGGCAGCCTTGGCGCTTGGTATTCTATCCCTGCGAGCGCCTATTTTTGCGCTGCGTTGCGCCCGCGCTGCCGCGGCGCTTGCGGGGCGTGCAGAAGTAACCCGGGAAGATGCGGCGCTTGCGGCGCAGCTCATCCTGGCACCCCGCGCGCGGCAAGTGCCCGAGGCGCCCGCTGAAGAACAGGAACAGCCGCCCGAACAACAGCAGGACGAAAAGCAGGAAGAAGCATCCAATTCGGACACGCAGCAGCAGCAAGACCAGCCATCACTGGAAGACCTTGTGCTTGCGGCGGCGCAGGCAAGCCTGCCGGCGGGATTGCTCGCGGGGCTTGGTGTAGCGGCTCGCCAAATGGCGCGTCAGGCGGCATCTTCCGGCAGATCAGGCATGATGCGCCGTTCCGTCCAGCGCGGTCGGCCTATTGGCGCGCGGCCGGCGGCGTGGCGTGCGGGGTTGCGTTTGGCCTTGGTGGAAACGCTGCGCGTTGCCGCACCCTGGCAGGAATATCGCCGCCGCGAAAAACCGCATCACGCGGCGCTGGTGCATATCCGCCGAGAAGATGTGCGCATTCGTCGCTACAAGCAGAACAGTGAAACCACCACCATCTTCCTGGTGGATGCTTCAGGTTCGGCTGCGTTGCATCGCCTTGCGGAAGCCAAGGGCGCGGTGGAATTGCTGCTGGGCGATTGTTATGTGCGGCGCGATCGCGTGGCCGTGATTGCCTTCCGTGGCCGTGGTGCGGAAGTGCTGCTTGAACCTACACATTCGCTGGTGCGCGCCAAGCGCAGCCTGGCCGCTTTGCCGGGGGGAGGGGGCACGCCACTCGCGGCCGGAATGGCTGCCGGCTACGCCATGGCGGAAGCCAGTCGCAAGCGTGGGCAAACGCCGGTGATTGTCGCGCTGACCGATGGTCGCGCCAATGTGACGCGCGATGGCTCGGGTGGGCGCGCCATAGCGGAATCGGAAGCGCTGGATTCGGCGCGGTTGTTCAGGGCATCTGGCATTGCCGCGTTGTTGATTGATACGGCGCCACGGCCGCATCCTTTCTCACGAGACCTCGCCTCTGCCATGGGCGCGCGCTATGTGCCGCTGCCTTTTGCCGATGCCGCGCGTATGTCGGCTGCCGTGCGCCAAGCCGCGCTTGCGCCAGCGTCAGGGTCTTGATGCCGTGGCCGCGTCCGAAGATTTTCCAAGCTGGGAAAGGGATGGGCGCGATTGGCCGAATAGGGAATCGAGCCAGTTTATCGAAGCCGGCGGGCTGCGTTGGCATGTGCAGCGCATGGGGCAGGGGCCTTGCCTTTTGTTGCTGCATGGCACGGCGGCGGCCACGCATAGCTGGCGCGATCTGGCGCCATTGCTCGCGCCGCATTTCACGCTGATTGCGCCAGATCTGCCGGGGCATGGCTTTACTGCCAGCCTGCCGCAGGCGCGGGTTTCGCTCGCAGGTTTTTCGGCGGCCTTGCATGCGCTGCTGCAGAAACTTCAGGCCTCACCCGATGTTGTGCTGGGCCATTCGGCGGGGGCGGCAATTGCGCTGCGTATGGCGTTAGATGGCGCCATCACGCCGCGCGCGATTTTCAGCCTGAATGGTGCCTTGCTGCCGTTGGGTGATGAGCATTCGGCGTTTTTCACCCGCGCCGCGCAGTTGATGGTGGGCTTGCCCTTTGTTTCCAAGCTTTGTGCCTGGCGCGCTTCCAAGCAGGAAGTGGCGGCCAAGCTGCTGCGTGATACGGGGTCTGATATCGGGCCGCGCGGCGTGGAATTATACACGCGGCTTTTTGGCTATTCCGGGCATATTCGCGCCGCGCTGACGATGATGGCACAATGGGAACTGCGCCCTTTGCTGCGTGATTTGCCGCGCCTTGGCACCTCGCTATTCCTGATGGTGGGCAGCCGCGATCGCGCCGTACCGCCCATGCAGGCGCGACGCATCCAGGCCATCCTTCCCGCCGCGCGCATCATCACCCTGGAAGGGCTTGGCCATCTAGCGCATGAAGAAGCGCCGGAACTGGTCGCCGATGCGCTGCTTAAGGAGTGGTCGCGACTCGCGCAGAATCTTACTGGGGCAGCGGCATGAGCTTCGATAACGTGCTCCCCCCATCCTATGCCAAGCGCGTGGAACTGAATGATGAGGTGCATGCGCGCCCGCCGGAGATCCTTTTTTCCCCGTGCCGCGTTTCGCAGATTGCGTTATTGCCGACAGCCGACGAAGCACGTGATGCGCCCTGGGCCGCGCTTTGCGCGCTTGCGCAGCGCTTTTCCGTGCCACCCCCGGCGCCAGGTGCCAATCATTACAGCGCTGATTTCGGGCCGTTTCGCCTGAAATGGGAAAGGCATGGCGAATTCAGCCGCTTCATGGTGGTGGTTGCGGGCGCGGAGCCTGAGCCTTTTTCGGCAGCCGCGATTCACGCCCTGCCAGCGGAATGGCTGAAGGCTTTGCCTGGGCAGGTGATCGCTGCCGCACATGTCACGTTGCTGGCTTCCAAGGATGTGCCCCTGGCCATCAGTGAAATCTCGCGACGTTATTTTCGTGATCATATGCTGGTGGGTGGTCCGCTGGTGAGTGGCCAAGCACATGCCTTCACGGATTTCCGCATCCAGGATGATGGTTTCAGCCGTTTTCTGATTTATGATGGCGGCATGTCGCCCTATCAGGCGGGGCGGCTCACGCAGCGCCTGCTGGAGATGGAAACCTACCGCATCATGGCGCTGCTGGCGCTGCCGGTCGCGCAGGAAGTGGCGCCCCAGATCGGTGCGCAGGAACGCGAATTGGCGGAAATCAGCGCAGCGCTGGTGGAAGCGCAGGAAGCTGATGAACCGCTGCTGCTGCAACGCCTGACGCGTATGGCAGCCGAAGCCGAAAGTCGCGAATCGCGCCATCGTTTCCGCTTTTCTGCCGCTGCGGCCTATTACGAATTGGTTCGCAACCGCATTCAGGAATTGCGAGAGACGCGCATGGAAGGCATGCAGACCTTCGGTGAATTCACCGAACGTCGCCTGGCGCCGGCCATGAATACCTGCCAGGCGGTCGGCGCACGGCAGGAAATGCTCTCCCAACGCGTGGCGCGGGCCACCCAGCTTCTCTCGACGCGCGTGGATATTACGCGCGAGCGGCAGAACCAGGCCTTGCTCGCTTCCATGGAACGGCGCGCGCGCCAGCAGCTTCGGTTGCAGCAGGCGGTTGAAGGGTTTTCCGTGGCCGCCATCACCTATTACGTGGTTGGGCTTGTTGCCTATCTGGCCAAGGGTTTGGCCATTTCGGGGGCCAACTTCCGCGAAGAAATCGTCACTAGCATCGCCATTCCAGTCGTCGCTTTGGTGGTAGCGCTTGGTGTGCGCCGCTTCCGGCGCCGGACGGCGGAAAATGACTGAAGTAAGAAATTTACGCCAAAGCCTGAGGGGGCACGCATGTCTGGACTGACCGGTATTTCTGCCGAAGATCTTGCAGCTTGCAACAAGCTGCTGGCGGGTGGTTCCAAAAGCTTCCGCGCCGCATCCTTCCTTCTGCCGCGCCGCATCGCTGCCCCGGCTGCCGCGCTTTACGCCTTTTGCCGTGTTGCGGATGACGCGATCGACATGAGCGATGACCCCACAGCGTCACTTGCACTGCTGCAACAGCGCCTGGATGGCGCCTATGCCGGGCGGCCCTGGAATCACGTGGCGGATCGCGCTTTTGCGGCGGTTGTTGAGCAATATGGCGTACCGCGCGCCCTGCCGGCGGCGCTGCTGGAAGGCTTCGCCTGGGACGCCAAAGGTCAATTCTATGAAGATATCGCCGCGCTGGAAGCCTATGCCGCGCGCGTCGCGGCGACCGTCGGTGCCATGATGACGCTGCTGATGGGCGTGCGTTCACCGGAAGCCATTGCGCGCGCCTGTGATCTTGGCCTTGCCATGCAGCTTACCAATATTGCCCGTGATGTCGGCGAAGATGCCAAGGCAGGGCGGGTTTATTTACCACAATCCTGGCTGGCTGAGGAAGGGCTTTCGGCGGAAGGGTTGATCGCCAATCCTGCCTTTTCCCCCGCACTTGGTCGCGTGGTCGCGCGGCTGCTGGGGGCGGCGGAGGCACATTATCGCCGCGCTTGGCCCGGCATTGCGCTGCTGCCTTGGGATTGCCGCCCAGGGATTGGCGCGGCGCGCTTGGTCTATGCCGAAATCGGACGAGAAGTTGAACGCCAGGGTCTCGATTCTGTCTCTCGTCGCGCGGTGGTGTCCGGGCGGCGCAAGGCCTGGCTTTTGGCGCGTGCCGCCGGTGCGCTGGCAGCGCAACAGGATGGCGCAGATGTAGCGCCATCGCACGCCACGCGCTTTCTGGTGGATGCAGTGCGCGCGGCACCCGCGCCGGAAGGACCGCCGGTGGGTGCTGGCTACGGCGAAAGGCTGGTTTGGGCGCTGGAATTGATGGACCGCGCGGATCGTGAAACGCGATTTGCCGCGCGTGCATGAAAAAGCCTTGACATGAGTGTCAAGATAACTGGACAATCAATAAGTATCAAAAAACTTACATAGGGCTGCCGCGATATGCTTGCGTCACCCCTTGGGAGGTAACGCATGGACGCCTTGGCCCGTATTGAGAGCAGCCTCGCAGACGCGGTGCTCTCCGCCGAGACGAGCGGCACCCCGCCCCGCCTCGCCGCCGCCCTGCGGCACGCGGTTTTCCCGAAAGGGGCGCGCATTCGCCCACGCCTGACGCTGGCCGTTGCCGCGGCTTGCGGTGATAATCAGCCAAGGCTTGCCAGCGCCGCAGCCGCCGCGATTGAGCTGCTGCATTGCGCCAGCCTGGTGCATGATGATCTGCCCTGTTTTGACGATGCGGATATGCGGCGCGGCCGGCCTTCTGTGCATCGTGCCTTTGGCGAACCGCTGGCGGTGCTCGCCGGGGATGCCTTGATTGTGCTGGCCTTCCAAACCGTGGCGCGCGCTGGCTGCGGCGCACCGGAACGGCTTGGCCCGGTGATCAATGCCATTGGCGATGGCGTGGGCGTGCCCTTTGGCATTGTTGCCGGGCAGGCCTGGGAATGTGAACCGCGCGCCGATCTTTCCGAATATCAGCGGCAAAAGACCGGGGCGCTTTTCGCAGCCGCTTCCGTGGCCGGCGCCGCGGCGGCAGGTGTGGCCGATGCCGAAGCCTGGCGCCTGCTGGGGGATCGGCTGGGTGAGGCCTTCCAGGTTGCCGATGACCTGCGTGATGCGGTGGAAGATGAAGCCAGCATTGGCAAGCCCGTTGGGCGCGATAAGGCGCTCGGTCGGCCAAGTGCCGTGCTGCAATTGGGCCTGGATGGCGCGGTCGCGCGGCTGAAGACGCTTGCCAGTGCGGCGGTGGAGTCGATTCCCGACTGCCCCGGCCGCACCTTGCTGCGCGCGGCCATGCTGGAAGAAGTGGGCCGGCTTTTGCCGCGCAAACTGGCCGCGGCCTAAGCCATGGCGAGGGCCTTGCCGCTTCCCCCGCAAAGGGCTGATGGGGATCAGGGGGTGTCCTGGTCTGATCGCTTCAGCGCCTGGCGCGAATCTCTGACCGCACGCCCTGCCTTCCGTGCCTGGGCCGCGCGTTTTCCGCTGACCCGCCCGCTGGCGCGGCGCCGCGCGCGGGAGCTGTTCGATCTTTGCGCTGGCTTTGTCTATTCGCAGGTGCTGGCCGCCTGTGTGCGGCTGAAGCTGTTTGAGGCTTTGCACGAAGCCCCGGCGGAAGAAAGCGCCTTGGCGGCGCGACTCGGGCTTTCGCCTGAAGCGATGAGCCGGCTTTTGGTGGCTGCCGAATCGCTCCGGCTGGTGCGCCGGCGGGCGGATGGCGCCTGGGTGCTTGGCGAATTGGGCGCGGCCATGATCGGCAATCCCGGCATCGCCGCCATGGTGGAACACCATGCCATGCTCTACGCCGATCTGGCGGATCCGGTGGAATTGCTCCGCCGCGAAAGGGGCGGCACTGCGCTCGCGCAATACTGGGCCTATGCCGGTGCGGCGCAGCCGGGGGCGCTGCCGGGCGAGAAAGTTTCTGATTACACGGCCTTGATGGCGGCCAGCCAGCCCATGGTCGCGCAGGAAGTCTTGGCGGCTTGCCGCTTTGGCCAGCATCGGCGGTTGATGGATGTGGGCGGCGGCAGCGGCGCCTTTCTGACCGCGGTGGGCAAGGCAAACCCCGGGCTGGATCTGCTGCTGTTTGACCTGCCGGCGGTGGCCGAACAGGGCCGGCAGCGCTTCGCCCGCGAAGGGCTTTCCGACCGCGCCATGGCGATGGGCGGCGATTTCACCACCGATTCGCTGCCCTTGGGCGCCGATATCATCAGCCTGGTCCGCGTGCTGCACGATCATGATGATGATGTGGTGCAAGCCCTGCTGCGGCGCGTGCGTGCCGCCCTGCCGAAGGGCGGGCGGGTGCTGATTGCCGAACCGATGGCCGGCACAGCCGGCGCCGAGCCCATGGGCGGCGCTTATTTCGGCTTTTACCTGCTTGCGATGGGTAGGGGCCGCCCGCGCCGGCCGGATGAACTGGCCGCGATGCTGGTCTCCGCTGGCTTCACCGGCGCACGCTTGATGCCCACCGATACACCTCTGTTGACCCGAGTGATGCAAGCCGATGCGACAAGTTGAAGTGACATGATTCTTTTATTGTCAATTTGACTTGACAGATACAAACGTCACAGTAGAGTTACAAAACCCAAGGGGGAGTCCAAAGAGTGGAAACACTCGCTATCCTGCTCAGCGCACCCGAACAGCTCTCGCTGTCGCGACTGAAATTGACGCCGCCAGGCGTGCAGGATGTTGTCGTGGACATTGATTGGAGCGGCATCAGCACCGGAACAGAACGTCTGCTCTGGTCCGGGCGCATGCCATCCTTTCCCGGCATGGGTTACCCGCTGGTGCCTGGTTACGAATCCGTGGGCCGTGTGGTCCAGGCGGGCGCGGAAGCCGGCAGGCAATTGGGTGAAGCGGTTTTTGTGCCTGGCGCACGTTGCTTTGGCGATATTCGCGGATTGTTTGGTGGTGCTGCTGCGCGGCTTGTGGTGGCCGGCGCGCGTGTAACGCCGGTGGATCCTGCGCTTGGCGCGGACGCGGTGTTGTTGGCGCTGGCAGCAACGGCGCATCACGCCATTGTGCTGCCGCACGCCGCCATTCCGGAATTGATCATCGGCCATGGCGTTTTGGGGCGCCTGCTGGCGCGCATCATTATCGCCGCTGGCCATCCTGCACCCATGGTGTGGGAAAGCAACCCCGCGCGGCGTGATGGCGCCCAGGGCTATTTGGTGTGCGATCCGGCTGAAGACACGCGGCGCGATTATCGCGCGATTTGTGACGTAAGCGGCGATTCCGCGCTGTTGGATACGCTGATTTCGCGGCTCGCGCCCGGTGGCGTGGTGACACTGGCTGGTTTTTACAGCGCACCGCTTTCCTTCACCTTCCCGCCGGCCTTCATGCGCGAAGCGCGTATCGCCATCGCCGCGGAATGGAAGCAGACCGATCTGGATGCGGTGAATGCGTTGATATCGTCTGGCCGGCTTTCGCTGGCTGGGCTGATCACGCATCACGCCGCGGCTGATGACGCGCCGCAAGCCTATCGTCAGGCTTTCGAAGATCCCGCCTGCCTCAAAATGGTTCTGGACTGGAGAAACAAACAATGAATGCTGTCCCGGGGAAGCCAAACGTTCCATCCATCAGTGGTATGCATGATGCGCTGCGCGCAGAAGCATCGCTGGCGCCTGATCCTGTGCAGACCTCACCGGCTGCCAAGCAAACCCAGATCATCGCCATTTATGGCAAGGGTGGCATCGGTAAATCCTTCACGCTCGCGAATCTGAGCTACATGATGGCGCAGCAAGGCAAGCGCGTTTTGCTGATTGGTTGCGACCCGAAAAGCGACACAACGTCCTTGCTGTTCGGTGGGCGTTCCTGCCCGACCATTATTGAAACATCTTCGAAGAAGAAGGCCGCCGGTGAGGCTGTTGCCATCGGCGATGTCTGCTTCAAGCGCGATGGCGTTTTCGCCATGGAATTGGGCGGCCCGGAAGTGGGCCGTGGCTGCGGTGGGCGCGGTATCATTCATGGCTTTGAATTGCTGGAAAAGCTTGGCTTCCATCAATGGGATTTCGACTACGTGTTGCTCGACTTCCTGGGCGATGTGGTCTGCGGTGGCTTCGGCCTGCCGATCGCGCGCGATATGTGCCAGAAGGTGATCGTTGTCGGGTCCAATGACCTGCAATCGCTTTATGTCGCGAATAATGTCTGTTCCGCGGTGGAATATTTCCGCAAGCTCGGCGGCAATGTCGGCGTGGCCGGCATGGTCATCAACAAGGATGATGGCACGGGTGAAGCCCATGCCTTCGCCGCTGAAGCTGGTATTCCCGTACTCGCCGCCATTCCGGCGGATGAGGATATCCGGCGCAAATCCGCGAATTACGAAATCATCGGCACGCCTGGTGGGCGTTGGGCTTCGGTGTTTGAGCAATTGGCGACTCAGGTGGCTGAAGCGCCGCCGCTGCGCCCGAAGCCTCTTACCCATGAGAATCTGCTTGGCCTGTTCAAGGGTGAAGCGGTGGGCCGTGGCGTGGTGTTGAACCCCGCAACCATGGAAGACATGTGCTCGGCTGAAGTGCTGAACAAGCCATCGCTTGAAGTGGTTTATGAGGGCGTCTGAGGGAATGGACACGCTTCCCCCTTCTTCGCCGCCTGCCGCCGCTGAAGGCGCTGCCTGCCATGGCGGGCGGGAAACGCTGGAAGCTGCCGCGCGTGCTGCAGGCAAATCCGAAGTGATGGATAAGCTTGCTGCTGATTATCCGCGCGGGCCGCATGACCAGCCGCAATCCATGTGCCCGGCCTTTGGGTCTTTGCGCGTTGGCTTGCGCATGCGCCGCGTTGCGACGATCCTTTCCGGCAGTGCCTGCTGCGTCTATGGCCTGACCTTTACCAGCCATTTCTATGGTGCGCGCCGCACGGTGGGCTATGTGCCCTTCAATTCGGAAACGCTCGTTACCGGCAAGCTTTTTGAAGATATTCGCGACGCCGTCCATGATCTGGCGAAGCCAGAAGATTATGACGCGGTCATCGTCACCAATCTTTGCGTGCCCACGGCTTCCGGCGTGCCGCTCGATCTGCTGCCAAAGCAAATCAATGGCGTGCGCGTGATTGGCATAGATGTGCCAGGCTTTGGTGTGCCGACCCATGCGGAAGCCAAGGATGTGCTGGCCGGCGCCATGCTGCGCTATGCGCGCAATGAAGCCGAGGCTGGTCCGGTAGCGAGGCCGCGCAATCACGCAGAAGATCAACGCAGCATTGCGGTGATTGGTGAATTATTCCCCGCCGATCCGCCGGGCATTGGTGCGCTGATCCAGCCCATGGGGCTGACGCTTGCGCCACAAACCCCAGCGCGTGAATGGCGCGATCTTTACGCGGCTTTGGATAGCGTGGCGGTAGCCGCAGTGCATCCCTTCTACACTGCCAGCATTCGCGAATTCCGCGCTGCTGGCCGGCCTGTGGTCGGCTCTGCGCCGGTTGGCGTGGAAGGCACCGATGCCTGGCTTTCCGCCATTGGCGCTGCGGCGGGTGTGAATCCCTCAGAAATTGAAGCCGCCAAGGCGCGCGCATTGCCTGCCATTCGCGCTGCGCTCGCGGGTAATCCGGTCAAAGCGCGCATTACGGTCTCCGGCTATGAAGGTTCGGAATTGCTCGTGGCGCGCTTGCTGATCGAAGCGGGCGCTGAAGTGCCTTACGTTGGCACCGCCGCCCCGCGCACGGAATGGAGTGCTGCGGATCGCGAATGGCTCGAAGCGCATGGCTGCCATGTCCAGTATCGCGCGAGCCTGGAACAGGACATTGCCGCGATGAAGGAAGCGCGGCCTGATCTTGCCCTTGGCACGACGCCCTTGGTGCAGAAGGCCAAGGAAATGGGCACGCCCGCGCTTTACTTCACCAATATGGTTTCTGCCCGGCCGCTTTTTGGCCCTGCTGGTGCGGCTTCCATGGCGGGGATTGTCGCGGCGCAGACCAATGGGCGTGAACGCTTTGCGCGCATGGTGTCCTTCTTTGATGGTGTGGGCACACCTGATGGCGCCGGCTATGGCTTCCGCGACAAGCCAAGCGATCCCCCTGGTTTCCGCGAACGTCAGCGCAAGCTGCGCGCCGCCAAGGCCAAGGCCGAAGAAGCGGTGGGGACCTGAGCATGCTTGTTCTCGATCATGATCGCGCCGGCGGCTACTGGGGGGCGATCTATGCTTTCTCGGCGGTGCGCGGCCTGCGTGTTGTGATTGATGGGCCGGTCGGTTGCGAAAACCTGCCCGTGACAGCCGTGCTGCATTACACGGATGCGCTGCCGCCGCATGAATTGCCGATTGTGGTGACTGGTTTGGATGAGGATTCACTCTCCCAGAACGGCACCGAAGGCGCTTTGAAGCGCGCCGCTGCAACGCAAGATGCCGAATTGCCTGCCGTTGTGGTGACAGGTTCCATCGCCGAGATGATTGGCGGCGGCGTCACACCGCAGGGCAGTAATCTGCAGCGCTTCATCTGCCGCACGATTGATGAGGATCAGTGGCAAGCCGCTGACCGCGCCATCATGTGGCTCTGGACTGAATTTGGGGCGCGTGGCCGCAAGCCGAAACCACGCACGCGCAAGGAAGGCGAAAAGCCGCGCGTGAATATCATTGGCCCCATCTATGGCACTTTCAATATGCCATCCGACCTGGCTGAAATTCGCCGGCTGGTTGAAGGCATTGGCTGTGAGATCAATCTGGTCTTCCCGCTGGGCAGCCATGTTGAAGATATCTCGAAGCTGCCTGATGCGGATGTGAACATCTGCATGTACCGCGAATTTGGCCGCAAGCTTTGTGAAGAACTCGAACGGCCGTATCTGCAAGCACCCATTGGGTTGTTCGCGACCACGAATTTTCTTCGTAAGCTTGGTGAATTGACTGGGCTGGATCCGGAACCCTTCATCGAACGTGAAAAGCACACCACGGTGAAGCCGCTTTGGGATTTGTGGCGCAGTGTGACGCAGGATTTCTACGCCTCCGCATCCTTTGCGGTGGTGGCAACTGATACTTATGCCCGGGGCCTACAGCGTTTTCTACATGAAGAAATGGGCATTCCCTGCGCATTCGCCTTCTCACGCATAGCAGGGCAGAAGCCTGATAATGCGGCGGTGCGTGACGCGCTGCGCAAGACCCCGCCCTTGGTGTTGTTCGGTTCTTATAATGAACGGATGTATGCGGCGGAAATCAAAAGCCGCGCCATGTATATTCCCGCGAGTTTCCCCGGTGCCATCATCCGCCGCGCAACTGGTACGCCTTTCATGGGGTATGCCGGCGCCACCTACATCATCCAGGAATATTGCAACGCGCTGTTTGACGCGCTGTTTCATATTCTGCCGTTGGGTACTGATCTTGATCGGGTTGATCCAACGCCGGCACGTGCCGCTGAACCCTGGGATGCGGCTGCGGTCACGCTTCTGGATGAACGCGTTGAGCAGGAGCCCTTCCTGCTACGTATTTCCGCGGCCAAGCGGCTGCGCGAACAGGTTGAACGCGCCGCGCGTGATGCGGCGGAGCCGCGCGTGACGGCTGATCGTGTTCGAAAGACTTTGGCGGAGGTCATGGCATGAAGCCGCTTCGCTATTCCTCATCTTGTCTGCGGGCGTACCGCGGTAATCGCTGTCGGGGCGTATCCGATGACAAGAAGGCTTGGGCGGAATTCCGCCTCTGCCGTCCCTGCCGCGCGGGTGGACGCGGTAATGGCCGCAAGGCCAAGTCGGAGGTCTGCTAATGGCCGACACAAGAACGCGCCTGACAGAAGCTCAGGCGAAGGAAGTCCACAACTTGGTGGTCCAGGGATGGGCTTTCTCAATCTTCGCTTCTATGGGCGCGCATGTCCTCGTCTGGTTGTGGCGGCCGCTTGTCTTTACTGGACAAGTGGTTCCGCCCGACTGGCGTTTCTTCTGAAGGATGTTCCGGGTTGAAGGGTCTTCCCGGAACCTGGAGCGAAAGAAAGGAGAATGTTCGATATGCATAAAATTTGGATGACGATCGATGCGCGGCGCGTTGGGTTTCTCGGCGCGGCGGGTGTGGTGGCGATCGCGGCAGTGATTCACTTCGCTGTGCTGAGTTCGCCACGCTACTGCGATCATCTCGGTTGGTGCGCAACTTCACCGACCTTCACCCCTGGCGCGAAGCTGGGTGGTTGAGCACGGGGCGCGGCTTAGGCTGCGCTCCAGCGAATTGGGCGAGGCAGCCGAAACTGCCTCGCCCGCACAGAACATCATGAGGGACCGCCAGGCGGGCACAGCCCCCGTCGGGAGAGGAGCATCAAGCGATGGCGATGTTAAGCTTTGAGCGGAAATACCGCGTCCGCGGCGGAACCCTGATAGGGGGTGACCTGTTCGATTTCTGGATAGGGCCTTTCTATGTCGGGTTCTTTGGCGTGACCACGGCGTTTTTCAGCTTTGTTGGAACCGCCCTGATCCTCTACGGCGCGGCGATTGGCGGGACCTGGAATCCCTGGCTGATCAATATCGCGCCGCCGGATCTGAAATACGGCCTACGCCTGGCGCCGATGCGCGAAGGCGGGTTGTGGCAGATGATCACCATCTGCGCACTTGGGGCCTTTGTTTCCTGGGCACTGCGCCAGGCAGAAATCTCGCGCAAGCTCGGCATGGGGTATCACATACCCATCGCTTATGGCGTCGCGGTTTTCGCCTATTTCACCCTGGTCGTGATCCGACCGGTGCTGATGGGCGCATGGGGACATGGCTTCCCCTACGGCATTTTTAGTCACCTGGATTGGGTGTCCAATGTTGGCTATCAATATCTGCACTTCCACTACAATCCGGCGCATATGATCGCGGTGACATTCTTCTTCACCACGGTATTGGCGCTGTCGCTGCATGGCGGCTTGGTTCTCTCGGCGCTTAACCCGCCGGAAGGTGAACCGGTGAAGACGGCAGAGCATGAGAATACCTTCTTCCGTGACCTGATCGGTTATTCGATCGGCACGCTTGGTATCCACAGGCTCGGTCTTTTCCTTGCGCTGTCAGCTGGGATTTGGAGTGCGATCTGCATCGTGATTAGTGGTCCGTTCTGGACGCGCGGCTGGCCCGAATGGTGGGGCTGGTGGCTTAACCTGCCGATTTGGCACTAGGCGAGGGGAGGGAAAAATCCCATGGCCGAATATCAGAACATCTTCACCCGGATACAGGTGCGCGGACCAGTACCCTATCCTGGTGTGCCCCTTCCCGCCGATAATTCTCCGCGCGATGGCACACCAGGCGAGGTGCACCTTTTTGGTCGCCTTGGTGATGCGCAGGTAGGTCCGATTTATCTTGGCTATCTTGGCCTGCTCTCGCTGCTCTTTGGCTTCATTGCCTTTGAGATCATCGGGCTCACCATGCTGGCCTCGGTAAATTGGAACGTGAGCGAATTCATCCGTCAGCTTTTCTGGCTGGCGCTGGAACCGCCACCGCCGGAATATGGCTTGCGCATTCCGCCGCTGAATAAGGGCGGCTGGTGGATCGTTGCAGGCTTCTTCCTGACGCTTTCCATACTGCTTTGGTGGGTGCGCACCTATCGCCGCGCACGTCAGCTTGGCATGGGCACGCATGTGGCTTGGGCCTTTGCTGGCGCCATCTGGCTTTATCTGGTGCTGGGCTTTATCCGCCCGGTTGCCATGGGAAGCTGGAGCGAAGCGGTACCCTTCGGCATCTTCCCGCATCTGGATTGGACGGCGGCCTTTTCCATCCGCTACGGCAATCTGTTCTACAATCCCTTCCACGCGCTTTCGATCGTGTTCCTTTATGGTTCCGTCTTGCTCTTTGCGATGCACGCGGCAACCATTCTGGCGCTTGGGCGTTATGGTGGTGAGCGTGAAATCGAACAGACGCTAGACCGCGGTACGGCGGCGGAACGTGGTGGCTTGTTCTGGCGCTGGACCATGGGCTTCAACGCCACGTTTGAAAGCATCCACCGCTGGGCCTGGTGGTTTGCCTTCCTCTGCCCTGTCGCGGGCGGGATTGGCATTCTGCTGACCGGTACTGTGGTTGATAACTGGTACCTTTGGGCGGTGGATCGGCACTTTGCGCCGGCCTACACAATGCCTTGGACACCGGCTGTTGATCCCTCCATCGTTCAAGGAGCGCCGCGATGAGCAAGTTTTCACTCAGCATCGCTGCCTTTGTGGTGGCGCTGCTTTGCGGGGTGATCTTCGTCACCACCTTCGAACGGCCACCGGTGCTTTCCGCGCAAGGCGGCTTCCGCGGGCTTTCGATGGGTGATGTTCAGAACCCACGCACCATCCCCGCGCGCCTTGCGGCCAATCAGGTGCCTGAAGCATCTGAAGCGGCCGATACAACAGGGCCAAGGGCACATGAAGCCTATCAGAATGTGCAAGTGCTGCGTGACGTGAGTGAAGCGCAATTCAACCGCATCATGCTGGTCATGACGGAATGGATCGCGCCGAATCAGGGCTGCGGCTATTGCCACAATGTCGAGAATATGGCGTCGGACGAGGTTTATACCAAAGTTGTCGCTCGGCGCATGTTGCAGATGACGCATAAGATCAATTCGGAATGGGCGACGCATGTCGGCCAGACCGGCGTGACTTGCTACACTTGCCACCGCGGCAACCCGGTGCCGACCATGGTCTGGTCAACCGAACCCAATAGCCGTGCCGGCCTGCAAGCGCCGCGTGGGCAGAATCATCCCGCCGCTTCCGTGGGTGATAGTTCTTTGCCTTCGGATCCCTTCACCCCCTTCCTTTTGGGTGATCAGCAAATCCGTAACATCAGCACCACTTCGCTGCCTGGGCGGAATAGTCAGGGTACCATGTCAACGGAATGGACCTATGGGCTGATGATGCATATGTCCACGTCGCTTGGCGTGAATTGCACCCATTGCCATAACAGCCGCTCCTTCGCTGAATGGGCACAAAGCCCACCGGCGCGGACAACCGCCTGGCACGGCATCCGCATGGTGCGGGACATCAACATGTCCTACATCGAACCGCTGAAGCCGCTTTGGGTAAGCAATCCCAATGGTCCGGCGGAAGGCCCGCATGGTCCACGCCTGGGTGCAATGGGTGATCCGCTTAAGGTGAATTGCGCCACCTGCCACCAGGGCGCCAATCGCCCCCTGAATGGTGCGCCCATGCTGCGTGACTTCCCGGAACTGAAGCAGGTCAATCAAGGCCCGCTGCGTTCCGCCGATGCAACGCCGCGATAATGGGCTTGGGCGGGATGATTGATCCCGCCCGTCTTTCTTGCGTAAGCTTTGGAGCCTCCGCGTATCGCGCGGAGGTTTTCCTTTTCCGGGACTTCAGTATGGTGTTTCATGTTAGATAATATGCAGTCTGAAACGAGCATGATGGAAAGCACCAAAGACCCGCGCCCGCATGCGATTGTGATTGGCTCTGGCTTTGGTGGCTTGGCGGCGGCTGTTCGGCTTGGTGCGCGTGGTTGGCGTGTGACAATCCTGGAAAAGCTTGATGCGCCAGGTGGGCGCGCTTATGTTTTTCGTCAGGATGGTTTCACTTTTGATGCCGGCCCCACCATCATCACTGCGCCCTATTTGCTGGAAGAACTCTGGTCGCTAGCCGGGCGCAAGCTTGCGCAGGATATTGATCTGCGCGCGATGGACCCCTTCTATCTGATCCGCTTTGATGACGGCGACGTGATGCGCTGTTCTGCGGATCTTGATGTGACGCGGGCCGAGGTCGCGCGGATTGCGCCGCAAGACAGTGCAGGCTTTGAGCGTTTCATTCTTGAAAGCGAACGCATCTTTCGCGTAGCCTTCGCCGATCTGGCCGATAAGCCCTTTCATAGTCTTGCGAGCCTGATCAGTGCCGCACCGGATTTGATCCGGCTGAAGGGCTATCGCACCGTCTATAGCCGCGTCTGCGATTACTTCACCAGCGACAAGCTGCGCGTTGCCTTCAGCTTCCACCCGCTGCTGATCGGCGGGAATCCTATGACCACCACGGCCTATTACTGCCTGATCGCGCATCTGGAACGGCTGCATGGTGTGCATTACGCCATGGGCGGTATGGGCGCGCTGGTGCAAGGCATCGTCAATCTCGCGACTAGTCTGGGTGGTAGCATTCGTTACAACACCGAAGTGAAGCGCATCACCACCGAAGGTCGCCGCGCAACAGGCGTTGAGCTGGCGGATGGTGAAAGGCTTGCTGCCGATATCGTTATCTCCAACGCCGATGTTGCCTGGACTTACGCCAAGCTTCTGCAGGATTTCCCACGTCGGCGCTGGACTGATCGCAAGATTGCGCGGGCGCGCTATTCTATGAGCCTTTTCGTCTGGTATTTCGGCACCAAGCGCCGGTATGATGATGTCTATCACCACACCATGGTGCTCGGGCCGCGTTACCAGGAATTGCTGCACGATATTTTCACGCGAAAGCATCTCGCGGAAGATTTCAGCCTGTATCTGCATCGCCCGACCGCGACGGATGACTCAATGGCGCCGCCGGGCTGCGATTCCTTCTACGTTCTCGCCCCCGTGCCGCATCTGGGCGGTAAGGTGGATTGGGCCAAGCATGCGGAACCCTATCGCAAGGCCATTGAAAAGCGCCTTGAAGAAACAGTCTTGCCGGGCCTTGGTGAGGCGCTTGTCACATCACGCATGATCACGCCGCAGGATTTTCAGGATCGCTTGCTATCGGTGAATGGTGCGGCTTTTGCGCTGGAACCTCAGCTTTTCCAAAGCGCCTGGTTCCGCCCACATAATGTGAGCGAAGAAGTGCAGGGGCTTTATCTTGTTGGTGCCGGCACGCATCCAGGTGCGGGTGTGCCGGGCGTGATTTCCTCAGCAAAAGTGCTGGATCAGCTTGTGCCGCATGGTGATACGCTCAGGCGCAGTTAAGCGCGCCCCGCGCCAATCCTAATCGTACCGCGCGCGCCGGCCCAATCTTCCAAAAGCCGCGCCGCGGCAATACGCCCAGACATCGCCGCCATGGGAATACCTGGCCCGGGATGCACGGAACCACCCGCCAGATATAGCCCCTGCAAGCGCGTCACCGCACCCGGGCGCGCGAAAGTTGCAGTTGAGCCATGGCCGGCGCGACCATAAAGCGCACCACCTGAACCCGGGAAAAGCCGCGCGAAACCTTCTGGCGTGGTGACCACTTCCTCACTTGCGCTGCGCGCTACGTCTAGGCCGCAGGCTTTCAGCAGGCCAAAGCCACGTTCACCAAGTTCCGCTATTTCATCAGGCGAATGGCCGCGCCGATCGCCATCGGGCGGCGCATTGATCAGAACGAGCATCCGTTCGGGCGTGCCCTGGGCGGGGCCCGGCCCAGCTTCGCGATCCTGCGCGCAGATATACACTGTCGGTGCCTCGGTGATGTCGCGCCTGCGAAAAATAGCGTCGAATTCCGCCGCGTAATCCTCGGCAAAAAACACATTGTGATGCACCAGCGGAAAGCCTGAAGTCGGCGCCTTCACACACCAGGTGACCGCGGAAAGGGACCGCGCGGCGCGCGGCGTATCCTCGGCAGCGTTGCGTGGTGCTTGCCCCAAAAGCCCCTGCGCCAAGGCGGCCACATCGCCATTGAAGACCACGGCATCTGCGGGGATTTCCTCGCCATTCGCCAAGCGCACACCGCTGGCGCGGCCTTGGCGGCTCAGAATTTCAGCGACCTCCGCACCAAAGCGGAATTCAGCGCCCTTGGCTTCCGCCAAGTGCTGGATGGCATCTGCCACGCGCCGCATGCCGCCTTGCACGAACCACACGCCATCCTGTTCCACATGCGCGACAAGCATCAGCGTGGCCGGCGCCAACCAGGGAGAACAGCCGCAATAGGTCGCGTAGCGCCCAAATAACTGGCGCAAGCGCGGGTCGCGAAAATGCTCACCCAAGGCGTCCCACAGCGTCTTCATCGGCGCGGTGCGGATCAGCGCGGCGATATTCGTAATGCCCACGCGCTTGACCAGATCAAGCGGGGAAGGGCGTTCGGCGGCAATGAAGGAACCGCGTAGCGTGCGGAAGATATCGGCGCTGCGCGCGCAAAAGGCACGATAGCCGCGCGCCTCGGCGGCTCCCGCAAAATCGCCGATGGCATCAGCGGAACGTGCAATATCGGCGAAAAGATCCAGCCTACCGCCGGCGCGCCAGGCATGCCGCGCCAGGACATCCGCTTTTTGCAAAGGCAGCGCAGCTTCAAGGGAGGCGCCGGCATCCGCAAATAGCCCCTCAAAAATCCAGCGCATGGTAAAGACCGTGGGGCCGCCATCAATCGGGCTGCCGCCCACCATCACTTCGCGCATCTTGCCGCCTGGTGCTGCGGCGCGTTCCAGCACCGTCACCGCCGCACCGCTCCGCGCCAGATCAGCGGCAGCGGCAAGCCCGCCCATGCCGGCGCCAATCACCAATACGCGTGGGGCGGCCATGTTACGTTGCAGCGCTTAGCCGCCTGCCGCGTCCGGCGAATTGTCGATCCACCACGCGGCGATGCCAGATAATCAGCGCAACCCCCACCACCAGCGGCACCGCCCACATGAAAGGATTAAGCGCCAATTCCGGAAAAATCCTGACGGAACCAAAGGCCATGAAGGCGGTGTAAACTGATATGCCGGCACCCACCAAAGCCTTGATATGTTCCTTGATCCAGGAACCCGGCCCCGGTTCGCGCGCCAGAAGAAACCAGAGATTCGTGGCCGCCGTCGCCAGCCCCACCATGCAAATGCCGATCATCAGTGGCTGGCCAATCATCCAGCCCTGCCAAGCGCAATTCAAGGAAGCCGGAATCAGCGCATATTGAAGGAAAAGATTGAGCCGCGTTCTGTTCAATTCATGGCGCCGCTTATTGCGAATGGAAAGCCAGCCATACCAAGCAAGGTTCACCGTCAGCAGCCCGGTCATCAGCATCATCCAGCCGAAAATGCCGCGGATGAAGGCCTCATCAAACCGGCCTTCCAGATGCGGGTGTGTTTCAATTGGCGCTGCCAGGGTCAGCAGACTCATCATCATGGCAAGGCAGCCGGTGATCAGCAGCGCGAAGGTGAAAACCTTCCCCCAGCGCGCGTGATTAACGCCGCCCTTGCGCCCGATCACCGGCACCCAAAAAGCGATGGCGCCAATGCTGCCCGTCACAATATGGGCGGCAACCAGCGCATGGAACAGGAACAGGACCATCCGAGCCTCCCCAGCATTTAGGTGACAATTGCACTTGACATATATGGATGTAAAGCGTGGAAATCAGTGGATGTTAGGTCAAGGCATAAACAGCGCGCTTCCCCAAAGCGGCGCACAGATGGGGGCGGGCAGGGGGGCATGAATCACGCGCTGACCTTCCGCGCTTTTGCGCCGCCGCGCCCGGAACCCTTGCCCGCGGTCATTGCGTTGATGCGCTGCATGATCCGCGGCGATGGTGATTTGCTCTCGCTTTTGCCGGCGGAAGCCTATCGCATGCCGATCGGGCCGCTGGGCTATTCCCGCCGGTCCACGATCATCGTCAATCGCCCCGATCTGGTGCGCGAAGTGCTGACGGATGCCAAGGGCATCCTGCCCAAAAGCGATCTGATGGTGCATGCGCTGGATCCCTTGATTGGCGATTCGATCTTTGTCTCCTCCGGTGCTACCTGGCGGCGCCAACGGGCCATGATTGACCCGGCCTTGACCATGATGCGCGTCAACCGTGCCTTCCCGGCCATGGAAGCCGGCGCGGCGGCGGCGGAAGCCACACTTGCCGACCACGCCGCGCGCGATACGCGCTTTTCGCTTGACCTGATGATGAGCCACATGACGGCAGATATCATCTGCCGCACGGTGTTTTCAACGGGCTTGGAGACGCGCGTGGCGCATGAGGTCTTCGATGCCTTCACCGAATTCGAACATAGCGTCGCGCAG
>CALRPR020000017.1:0-51871 GCA_943370125.1 Allobosea thiooxidans
GATGCGCATGCAACAGCATGTACGCCGCGCGCGACCCGCCTGGTGGAGGAAGCACTGCTTGGCCTTGGCTATAAGGTGCGGCGCAATGACCCCTATGCTGGGGGCTTTGTCACCCGCCATTATGGACGCCCGCGGGAAGCGAGCCATGCGCTGCAAATCGAAGTGGCGCGGAACCTTTATATGGATGAGGCGCGGATCGAACGCCTGCCGGGCTTTGGCCCCTTGCGGCGGGACATGACCAACCTGATCGAGAGCCTGGCGCGTGTGGAATGGAGTTTCCTGACCCCGGATCGCTGAGGTCAAAAAAAAGGGCGGTGCCCGAAAGCACCGCCAAGTTTAGGGAGGAAACGTCCAAGAATGTACAGCGGAGACCGCTGTACTGGTCGGATATAGGCACCAGTCTCCCGCATTGCAAGATATTTTTTTGCAGTGCAGCAAAATGGGCATTTGCAGTATCAACCAGTAGTTTTTGCATGTTTCCTGTTTTGCAAAGGTGAAGCTGGCACGCGGCTTGCCCTAACGGACCCATGCTTTCGGCCAGACCATTCTTCCCGCGCCTTTCCCGTACGCTTGCCCTTGCGGCCTGCGCGATGCTTGGCATGGCCCTTTGGCCGGGCTTGGCATCAGCCCAGTTGATGCCAGCCAGGGGCTTCAACGAAGGGCATTTATGCCGCGCCGCCATTACCGAGGCAGAGCGCAGCGCCAATCTGCCGCGCGGCTTGTTGCAGGCCATTGGCCGGGTTGAATCCGGCCGGCGAGACCCCGAAACCGGCCAATTCGCCCCCTGGCCCTGGACCACAAATGCGGAGGGGGAGGGCAAATATTTCCCAACGCGAGAGGCAGCCATTGCCCATGTCCGGCAATTGCAGGCCCGTGGGGTGCGCATCATTGATGTCGGCTGCATGCAGGTGAACCTGCATCACCACCCCAATGCCTTTGCGTCGCTTGAGCAGGCTTTTGACCCGCTGATCAACGCCCGCTACGCGGCGCGCTTCCTGACCGAGCTTAATGGCGGGCGGGCGGATTGGCGCCAGGCGGCGGGGCATTACCATTCTCAAACGCCCGAAAGGGCGGCGCCTTACCGGGAAAAGGTGCTGGCCGCCTGGGAACAGGAAGCGCGCAATTCAGGGGATAGTTCAGCAGAAGCCATGGCGCTGGCGCGGCTGCGTGCCGGCTGGGGGAGCGTGGCGCTGGCCAGCGCGGGTGGCCTTTCGCTCAGCAATCGGGCCGATCGGGCGCGCATCATCCCGCTGGCCGGTGGCGGCGGCGGAAGCGTGGCGGCAGCAGCGCCCGCGGAGGGGTCGGCCGGGTCTTCGCCTGGGCGGGGGCTTGATGCCTATCGCTCTGCGCCGATTCATGCGGTCAGCCGGCCCGTCATGCTGGCCCAGGCCGGACCGGGGCGGACGCTTCGTTAGGTATTCCGCAGGGTGACGATCAGCGGTGTGTGGTCCGAAGGCTGAGCCTCGGCGCGCGGGGCGGTATCAACCTCACAGGCTTCCAGGCGCTCGGCCAATTCGGGGCTGAGAAGCGCGTGATCAATGCGAAGGCCCCGATTTGCCTCAAAGGCCGGGCCGTAATCCCAATAAGTATAAAGGGTCTCAGTGGGATGCAGCGCACGCAGCGCATCCGTCATGCCAAGATGCAACAGCGCGCGGAACCTGGCGCGGCTTTCGGGATGGACCAGCGCATCGGTCGCCGGCAGGGCGCCGGGGGCAAGATCAGCCTCGGTCGGGCAGACATTATAGTCACCCAGCACCGCGAAAGGCAGGAAGGCGTCAAGGCGGGCCTGCACCACGCCGCGCAGCCTGTCCATCCAGGCGAGCTTATAGGCAAAGCCGGCATCACCCCCGGAATTGCCATTGGGAAGATATATCCCGGCTGCGCGGAGACCCGCCGCCGCCACTTCGATATAGCGGGCCTGGGTATCTTCGGGATCACCGGGTAGTGCCTCGGCAAGGACTTCAAAGGGGATGCGGGAGAGCACGGCTACGCCATTCCGCCCGCCCGTCTGACCCACCGCATGGGTCTTGTAGCCAAGGCCCGTGAATTCCATGGCGGGGACCTGTTCCGCCGTGCAGCGGGTTTCCTGTAAAAACACCAGATCAGGCTGTTGGCGTTCCAGAAAGCGCGCGACATGGGCCGCGCGCGCGCGGATGGAATTGACGTTGAAGGTGCAAAGACGAAGCAGGGGGATCAGCCGATCGCGAAGGAAGAACCGCAGCCGCAGCCGGAACTTGCTTGCGGGTTGTTGATGGCGAAATGCGCGCCGATCAGCGCTTCGGCCCAGTCAAGCTCGGCCCCCGCCAGCAGATCGAGCGAAACGGGGTCAATGAAAACCTGGCCCTTGCCTTCGCCAATCACCAGATCATCGGGCGCGGGCGCGTCTTCCAGGCCGAATTTGTACTGAAAGCCCGAACAGCCACCCGCTTCCACAGCAAGCCTGAGCCCCGCATCCGGCCGGCCTTCACGCACGGCGATATCGGCCACCTGCGCGGCGGCGCGGGCGGTTACGCGAAACTGGGCGGGGTTTGTGCTGCCATCCGGCATGGTTCGTACTCCTTCAACCACAACATAGGCATTTCCGGCGCCGCTTCCAATCACCAAAGATTGCGGGGGCCGTGCGGCGGGTGTTACAGCGCTTCGTTACACGATTTTTCACGGAAAACCACGATTTCCATGCAAGCCCAGGCCAGAACCGCGACAATTGAGCCCACAGGGCAGGGGGCTATATGAACCTTGCCCCTTATGCGGTGCTGCCTGAGACCTCTCGCGGGCGCTTATACCCTGAGCCGGGCGGTGATGCGCGGTCGCCCTTTCAGCGGGATCGTGACCGTATCATTCACGCGACTGCCTTTCGCCGACTACAATACAAGACGCAGGTGTTCATCTATCACGAAGGCGATCATTTTCGCACGCGCCTGACCCATTCCATTGAAGTGGCTCAGATAGCGCGGTCCATCGCGCGGCTATTGCGCCTTGATGAGGATTTGGCCGAGGCCCTGGCGCTGGCGCATGATCTGGGTCACCCGCCCTTCGGCCATGCCGGGGAAGATGCGCTGAATGCGGCGATGAAGCCTTATGGCGGGTTTGACCATAACGCGCAGTCTTTGCGCGTCGTCACCCATTTGGAAACGCGCTATGCCGGGTTTGATGGGCTGAACCTGACTTGGGAAACGCTGGAGGGGCTCGCCAAGCATAATGGCCCCTTGCGCCGGCCTTCGCCCTATATCGCCGAATATGATGCGCGCCATGCGTTGGAGCTAACAAGCTATGCCTCGGCCGAGGCGCAGATTGCGGCCATTGCGGATGACATCGCCTATAACAACCATGATCTGGATGATGGGTTGCGCGCGGGGCTTTTCACCCTGGAAGAAGTGGGCGCGCTGCCGGTGATTGGCGATGCGCTGGCCGCTGCGCGGGCTGCGGCACCGGATGCGCCCATGGATCGCCTGGCGCCCGAGATGATCCGGCGCGTGATCAGCCGCATGGTGGGCGATGTGGCGGCTGAGGCGACGCGCCGCCTGGCTACGCTGAAACCAGCGACGGTTGCCGATATTCGCGCGGCTGACAGGCCCATGGTGGTGTTTTCTGAAGACATGGCGCGCGCCAACCTTGGCATTCGCGATTTCCTGTTCCAGCGCATGTATCGGCATTGGCGCGTCAATCGCACCATGGCGAAATCCAAGCGCGTGGTGCAGGTGCTGTTCAGCCTGCTGCATGGCGGGCCGGCCATGCTGCCGCCGCTGTGGCGCGCCCGCGCGGGGGAGGCCGGTTCCGCCCAGGCCGCGCTGGTGGTTTGCGATTATATCGCCGGCATGACAGACCGCTTCGCGCTGGAAGAACACCGGCGCATGACCGACCCCGATATTTCAGGCTGAGATTTGCATGACCGAAAATGTTTTCACCGCCATGGCGGAACAGGTGCGCGCGGCGCTGGTGGCGCTTTACCCTGAACTGCCCGCTGACATCCTGGCGCGCGTGCAGGTTGAACCACCGCGCGATGCATCACATGGCGATATGGCGACCAATGCCGCGCTGGTGATTGCCAAGCCCGCGCGCCTGCCACCCGCCAAGATTGCCGCGGCGCTGGTGGATAGGCTCGGCGCGCTGCCGATGGTTGAGGTCGCCGAAGCGGCGGGGCCGGGATTCGTCAATCTGCGGCTGCGCGAAAGCTATCTGACGGAGCAGGTGGCGCTTTTGCTTGGCGTTGGTGAAGCCTATGGCGATAGCGCGATTGGCGCCGGGCGGCGCGTAAATGTGGAATATGTCTCGGCCAATCCAACGGGTCCCATGCATGTCGGGCATTGCCGTGGCGCGGTGGTGGGGGACGCGCTTGCCAATCTTCTGTCCAAGGCGGGTTTTGCCGTTACCAAGGAATATTACGTCAATGATGCGGGCGCGCAGGTGGCAGCACTCGGCTGGGCCACCTATTGGCGCTATTTGCGCGTGATTGAGCCCAATCTTGAGGAATGGACTGCGGAACAGGTGGAACGCCGCTTTGGCGTGACGCTGCAATATCGTGGCGATTACCTGGTCGCGGTGGGCGAGGCCTTGGCGGAGCATCACGGCGCGTCCATGGCACCACAGCGCATCGAAGGCGCGCCAAGTGCGGCACAAAGCGTGGCGGGTGTGGCAAGCGCGCTGGAGAATGGCTGGTTCGTGGATCGCGCCTGGCTTGATATGGCGCGGGAGCGTGCGGTTGCGATGATGATGATCGCAATCCGCGAGGATTTGGCGCTGCTTGGTGTCACGCAGGATGTTTTCTTATCCGAACGCGCGCTGGTGGACGCGAATGCGACCGATGCCGCGATTGCAGCGCTTGAAGGCAAGGGCCTGTTGTATGAAGGCGTGCTGGAACCCCCCAAGGGCAAGACGCCGGATGATTGGGAACCGCGCCCGCAATTGCTGTTCCGCTCCACACAATTTGGCGATGATGTGGATAGGCCGCTCAAGAAATCTGATGGCTCCAACACCTATTTCGCCAATGACATCGCCTGCCATGCGGATAAGCTCACGCGCTGCTATGATCTGTTGATTGATGTCTGGGGTGCGGATCATGGTGGCTATGTTTCGCGCATGGGCGCTGCCGTGAAGGCGCTGTCTGATGGCCGCGTGCCCTTGGAAGTGGTGCTGTGCCAGATTGTGCATGTGATGAAGGCGGGTGAGCCTGTGCGTATGTCCAAGCGCGCCGGGACTTATGTGACGCTCCGCGATTTGATCGAAGAAGTGGGCCGCGATGCGGTGCGCTTCACCATGCTGACGCGCAAATCGGACGCGCAGATGGAATTCGATCTGGACAAGGTTGTCGAACAAACCCGCGAAAACCCGGTATTCTACGTGCAATACGCCCATGCGCGCTGCCGTTCAGTGCTGCGCCAGGCGGGCGAGCCCCAGATTGCCCAGCTTGCCGCCGCGCCGCTTGAGCATTTGCAGGACAAGGCGGAGCTGGACCTGATCCGGCGCCTGATTTCCTGGCCGCGCGTGGTGGAAGCTGCCGCTTTGGCCCGCGAACCGCACCGAATCGCGTTTTTTCTCCATGACTTGGCCGCTGATTTTCATGTATTGTGGAATCGAGGCCGCGAAGACTCGACGCTCCGCTTCATCCGAGAGGATGAGCCGGACGCCACGGCCGCCCGGCTTGCGCTGGTGGCGGCTACGGCAAGCGTTATTCGTTCCGGTCTTGGCGTCATGGGGGTGACGCCGGTTGAGGAAATGCGCTGACACTATTCCAGCGCCGATCGGGGGATAGGCGTGAGGGAAGTTCCAGTTCCAGCCTATAGGCTGGGTCGCAAGGGGGCTGGGGGGCCTCCTTGGCGGATGATGATCATCGCGGGGTCTGTGCTTGCGGCGGGCGCTGTGATTGCAGCGCTAGTCTGGGGGTTCACGCGCGGGTCATCGCGCAATGCGCCGCTGATCGAAGCTGATGCGCGCCCAATCAAAATTCGGCCCGACAATCCCGGTGGGCTGCGTGTGCCCAATCAGGATGAGCTGATTTTTGACCGTAATCGCGGCGCGCGTTCTGCTGCTCCGGGCGGCTTGGCGCCGGAGGCTGAGAACCCGCGCGTAGATCAGCTGCGATCCCAATTGGCCGAACGCGCCGCGCAAGAAGCCGCGCGCAACGCGCCACCGCCGGCGAGCCCCGCGCCGGCGCAGCCTGCTGCATCGGCAACGCCCTCGGCCCCCGCTACGGCTTCAGCGCTGAACGCGCCAAGCCTGCCCGCACCGGTGCCGGCGACTGCGGAGCGTTTTGCGCCGGTTGCGAATGGGCGGGTACAGGTGCAATTGGGCGCACTGCCGAGCGAAACGGGGGCGCGCGGCGAATGGGATCGGCTGCAAAAACGCGTGCCGGAATTGCTTGGCAATCGTCGCGTGTCGCTGGCGCCTTTTGACCGCGAGGGGCAGACAACGCTGTATCGGATCCGCACCGGAGGCTTTGCCGATGCGGCGACCGCGCGCGCCTTTTGCGAGGAAATGAAGACCCGCAGCATCCCCTGCATGGTGATTGGCGGATAAGCCTTATGGCGCCTTCCCGCGCTGCGATTATCGGCCTTTCAGGGCCTAGGCTGACGGCGGAGGAAGCCGCGCTTTGGCGGCGCTTCCCGCCGCTAGGCGCCATTCTGTTCGCGCGCAATATCCAGGACCCTGCGCAGTTGCGTGCCCTCACCAATGACATTCGTGATGTGCTGGGCGCTGCCGCGCCGATCCTGATTGACCAGGAAGGCGGGCGCGTGGCGCGCCTGAAGCCTCCGCTATGGGAGGCATTCCCCGCCGCCGCGCGGTTTGAAAGCCAGCCCGAAATGGCTCAGCGCGCCAATGCCTTTATGCTGGGCGCCATGTGCCGCGCGGCTGGTTTGGACGTGGTGTGTGCGCCTGTTCTGGATTTGCGCCTGCCTGGCGCACATCAGGTGATTGGTGATCGCGCCTTTAGCGCTGAACCTGAGGAGATTGCGCGGCTTGGCGCGGCGTGTATCGGCGGGCTGCAAGCGGCGGGCTGTATTCCCGTGATCAAGCATATCCCCGGGCATGGCCGCGCAATGGCTGACAGCCATCATGAATTGCCACGCGTTGCTGTGAGGGTTGAGGCACTTGTCGATGACATCGCGCCGTTTCGCGCACTGGCCGGCAGCGGTGCCTGGGCCATGACAGCGCATGTGCTGTATGAGGCCTGGGATGCGCACCTGCCGGCGACGATTTCTCCCGCCGTGATCCAGCGCGTGATCCGGGACGAGATTGGCTTTGATGGCCTGCTGATCACGGATGATCTGGCGATGGGGGCACTCGCGGGCCTTGCGAATGATCTGGCCGGTGCGGCGCTTTCGGCAGGCTGCGATGTGGTGCTGCATTGCACGGGAAGGCTTCCGGACGCTGCGGCGCTGCTGCCCGATTGCCCGGTGCTGAGTGATGATGCCTTGCGGCGGCTGGCTTTCGCTGATGCGGCGCGGCGCGGGTTTGGCGCGGGGGATATGGCGGCGCTGCGGGGGGTGCGGGATCGGGTTTTGGCCACGCCAGTGGTGGCGGTGGGGGAGGGTGACCCGACGGAGAGGGGGTAGGCGCCAGTCCGCGCAATGGCTTACGGCTCGACAACAAGCTGTTGATCGCCGACGGTCTTGCGTAAAGGTTCATGAATGTTCCGTCGAACCGTACGGTGGCCTTAGGCCTAAAAAATGCAGCTAATTTCATGGTTCTTGCGGAATCAGGCGTAATGAAACTGGCACAAATCAACAATCTGGCCGGTTAAAACAACTATCTTCGAGCAGCCGGTGCCGCGCCCGCTGAGGATTTCAGCGACATTGTCGGCAGTCGTGATGTTCCAGCAGAATAGGCGTGCCTGGATGCCTTGGCGGTAGAGTCAGTGGCATGAAAATGCTCCTGCCCATGCGGATGGCCGACTGATGGGCTATGAGTGACCTATGACGCGCCCTTACCCGACTGAGCTTCTGACCCCCGCTGAGATGGCGCGCGCTGATGCGGCTGCTTTGGTGGCGGGCATGCCCACCGAAACCTTGATGGAAGCAGCAGGCAGGGCGGTGGCACGGGCCATCCGCGCCCGGTTTCGTCCCTGCCGCACCCTGGTGCTGGCGGGGCCGGGCAATAATGGCGGGGATGGCTATGTCGCCGCGCGCTATCTGGAACAGGCGGGCTGGCCCGTTGCGGTCGCGGCCCTCGCGCCGCCCGGCCCAGGCTCGGTGGCCGCAGCGGCTGCGGCGCGCTGGCATGGTCCGATGGCGGCTTTCAGTGCCGCCGAGGCTGCCCGCGCTGGGTTGGTGGTGGATGCTCTGTTTGGCGCTGGCCTGACGCGCCCCCTGGCGCCCGAAATCGTGGAAATCCTCCGTGCGGTCCAGGCCCCCTTGGTCGCGGTGGATGTGCCCTCAGGGCTTGATGGCGCAACCGGGGAGGTGCTGGGCCATGCCCCGCAAGCGGCGCTGACCATCAGCTTCTTTCGTCTCAAGCCCGGGCACTTGCTGCTGCCAGGCCGTACGCTTTGTGGCGAGACCTTGCTTGCCGATATCGGCCTGCCCGAGGCAGTGCTGGAAGGCATCGCGCCGCAGTGTTGGCGCAATCACCCATCGCTTTGGGCGCTGCCATCGCATGAGGTCAGCGCGCATAAATACACGCGCGGCCATCTGACCATTCTGGCGGGGGTGAGCATGCCCGGTGCGGCGCGTCTGGCAGGGGCGGCGGCGCGGCGGCTTGGCGCGGGCTTGGTCACGCTTCATGCCGAAAACCTGGAACTGGCCGCGATGCTGCGCGCCGATGCGCCCGGTCAATTGGTCAGCGATGCGACGCTGGAAGCGCTGCTGGCGGATGCGCGGCGCAAGGTCTGGCTCGCCGGGCCTGGGTTATTGCCACATGAGGCGACACGTGCGGCGATCCGCAGCGTGATCGAAGCCGGCAAAACCCTGATCGCCGATGCCGGCGCCTTGATGGCCGCCGCTGACGCCCCCGAATTATTGCGCGGCGCGGCGGTGATCACGCCCCATGCCGGCGAATTCGCCCGGCTGTTCGGCGCGCCGGGCGCGGATAGGCTTGCCGCCACGCGCACTGCCGCGGCACGGCTTGGCGCGGTTGTCGTGCTGAAAGGCCCGGATAGCATCATCGCCGCGCCGGATAGCCGCGTGATCATCAATGACAATGCGCCGCCATCGCTCGCCACCGCCGGCACGGGCGATATCCTGGCCGGCGCCATCGCTGCCCTGTTGGCGCAAGGCATGGCCCCGCTTGATGCGGCCGCCGCTGCCGTCTGGCTGCATGGCGCCGGCGCGGCTTCAGGCCCACCAGGCTTGATCGCTGAGGATTTGCCGGCGCTGATCGCCAAGGCGCGGCATGATCTTTCTTCCTGAAGCCAATCAAGCCCGCCATAAATCCTTTGTTTTTTAATAAATGTTTCGATAGGCTTCCCCCTGGAGGGGTTCGGTACAAACCATGTCCGATATCGCCATTGAAGCCGGCTTGATGAATCGTGCCATGCAGCGCGTGGCTTCCCTCTGGCGCGATCTGGCCAGCGTGGTGCAACGCAGCCCTGCCGCTTCCAATGATTTTGCCGAGGAATTCCGCGAATGCCTCCAGGCACGCGGTGGTGAGGTTTCCGCCCGCAACCGCGCCGCATCGCTAGCTGAGCGCTATCGTGGCTTGGATGAGGCCGGCAAGCTGGATTTCCTCCGCGCCTTGGCCGGTTTTGATTCCAACGCGGCGGCGGTGACAAGCGCCATTGAAAAACTGAGTGCCGCACCGGATGCAGCGGTACGCGCCATTGCGCTTGCGGGGCTGCGCCGTGCCTTGGAACCGCCGCGCCTGAAGCTGCTGACGGCCTTTGCCGCCATTCCGGATGGTGTGAAGTTCCTGGTCGAGATGCGTGCGGAATTGCTGCGCCTCAAGGATGATGAACCGCCCTTGCAGGCTTTGGAGACTGACCTCAAGGGCTTGCTCGCTTCCTGGTTCGATCTCGGCTTTCTGGAATTGCGCGCGATTGATTGGAAGTCGCCCGCCGCGTTGTTGGAAAAGCTGGTGCAATATGAAGCGGTGCATCGCATCCGCACCTGGCGCGATTTGCGCAATCGGCTTGATTCAGACCGGCGCTGCTACGCATTTTTCCACCCGCGCATGCCCGATGAGCCGCTGATTTTCGTGGAAGTCGCGCTGGAACGCGGCATGGCGGCCAGTGTGCAAAAGCTGCTTGATGAAAAGGCGCCGTTGCAGGATGCCGGGCAGGCGGATACGGCCGTGTTCTATTCCATCAACAACTGCCAGCGCGGCTTGGATGGCATTTCCTTCGGTAATTTCCTGATCAAGCGCGTGGTGGAATTGCTCGCGGCCGAATTCCCCAAGCTGAAAACCTTTTGCACGCTTTCCCCCATGCCGGGCTTTCGCGCCTGGCTCGATAAAAGCCTTGCCAATAAGACCGCGCTGCTGACGGCCGAGGAAGAAGCGGTACTTACTGCCGCCAATGGCGGTACGGCGCTGGATTGCGCCCGGGCTTTGGCGGACCGCGCCTGGCTCAAGCAGGAAGCGCTCTCCCGCGCCTTGGGGCCCATGCTGATCAGGCTGGGCGCTCAGTATCTGCTGAAGGAAGCGCCGGCCGGCAGGGCAGGGCGCGCGCTTGATCCCGTGGCGCATTTCCACCTTTCCAATGGCGCGCGCGTCGAAAGACTGAATTGGCGGGCTGATGTCTCGGAGAATGGTCTTCGCCAATCCTGCGGCCTGATGGTGAATTACCTTTATGATCCGGCGAGCATCGAAAACAATCACGAAGCCTATGTGGGGGATGGCCAGCGCGCGGCCTCGGGCGGGCTGAAGCGGCTGATCCGGGCCTAAAATCCCCTCTTTCGCCGGCAGAACCAAACCGCCATATTCAGCCCAACTTGTTGGGGGAATGGATCATGACAGTGCAAGGCAAGGGCAAGGCCCGCCATTTGCCGGGTAGCGCCCGGCGGACGGAAATGCTGCATGCGCTGGAGAGTAAGCTGCTTTGGCTTTCCTCCTGGATGATCCATCACGCCAATCATATCCGCCCCAATCGGGATGGGCTGAAGGTGGGCGGGCATCAGGCGTCTTGCGCTTCCTGCATTTCCATCCTGACAGCGCTTTACTTCGACATTCTGAAACCAGCCGATCGCGTGGCGGTAAAGCCGCATGCGGGGCCGGTATTCCATGCCATCAATTACCTGCTTGGGCGGCAGCAACGGGAAAAGCTGGAAACGCTGCGCCAATTCGGCGGCATCCAACCCTATCCGTCGCGCGTGAAGGACGGGTCTGAGGTTGATTTTTCCACCGGTTCGGTGGGGCTTGGCGTGGCGCTCGCCTCCTTCGGCTCGCTCGTGCAGGATTATGTGCATCTGCACCGCATGGCGCCTGAGGGTATTCCGCCAGGGCGGCATGTGGCCGTGGTGGGCGATGCGGAATTGGATGAGGGCAATATCTACGAAGCCCTTTTGGAAGGCTGGAAGCACGATATCCGCAATGTCTGGTGGGTGGTGGATTACAACCGCCAATCGCTCGATTCCGTTGTGCCGGACAGGCTTTTCGGCCGGATCGAAGGCCTGTTCCGCGACATGGGCTGGAATGTCGTCACGCTCAAATATGGCCGCAGGCTGGAAGCGGCCTTTGCGCGGCCAGATGGCGATCAATTGCGCCGCTGGATTGATGATTGCCCGAACAGCCTCTACGCCGCACTGACCTTCCAGGGGGGGGCCGCCTGGCGTGCCGCCATCCTGGCCGAGCTTGGCCGCGTGGCCGGCATTCGCGCCATTATTGACCCTATGTCGGATGATGAGCTTTCCGCTTTGATGACCAATCTGGGCGGGCATGACATTGAAACCCTGACCGAGGCTTTCCGCGCCCAGGATGCCGCGGGTGATCAGCCCACCTGCTTCATTGCCTATACCATCAAGGGCATGGGGCTGCCTTTCGCCGGGCATAAGGACAACCACGCCGGGCTGATGACGAAGGAGCAGATGGAAGGCTTCCGCGCCGCCATGCGCATCCGCCCCGGCCATGAATGGGATGAATTCGAAGGGCTTGATGTGCCCGAGGAAGAATTGCGCGACTTCCTGGCCAGTATTGATTTCGCCAAGCCTTTGTCCCCCCAGGGCCGCGCCCTGCAATCACCCGTGATCCATGTGCCGGACCGCTTCCCCACGCCGCGCGTGCCGGCGGGGCGCAAGCACTCCACCCAGGCTGCCTTTGGCGAGATTTTGGCTGAGATCGGGCGCGGGCAGGGGGAGAATGCCGAACTCGCCAAGCGCATCGTCACTACCAGCCCGGATGTGACTGTTTCCACCAATCTCGGGCCTTGGGTGAACCGTCGCGGCATTTTTGATCGCCATAAGAAGAATGACGTGTTCCGCGATGCGAAGCTGGCCTCAGCCCAGCGCTGGGGTATGTCGCCGGAAGGCCAGCATGTGGAATTGGGCATTGCGGAACAGAATTTGTTCCTGCTGCTGGCGGGGCTTGGCTTGGCGGATCGGCTTTATGGCGCGCGGCTTTTGCCGGTGGGGACGGTTTATGACCCCTTCGTCAATCGCGGCCTGGATGCGCTGATTTATGCCTGCTATCAGGATGCGCGTTTTCTTTTGGTTTCAACGCCTTCTGGCCTGACCTTGGCACCAGAAGGCGGCCAGCACCAAAGCGTCAATACGCCCTTGATCGGTATGGCGCAGGATAGGCTGGTTGCCTATGAACCCGCCCATGCGGATGAATTGGCCATTTTGCTGCGCCACGCCTTTCATCATATGCAAAAGCCCGACGGCTCGGCGGTGTGGCTCCGGCTTTCCACACGCGGGCTGGAACAGCCTGAGCGCAACCTCGATCCCGCCGCGGTGATTGCCGGCGCATATTGGGCGGTGCCGCCAGCACCCGGGGCCAGCTTTGCGCTGGCCTATCAGGGTGCCTTGGCGCCCGAAGCCCTGGCTGCTTTCGAAACCATCCGCGAAGACATCCCCGAGGCCGGGCTGCTCGCCATCACCAGCCCAGACAAGCTGCATACGGATTGGCTCGCGGCACGGCGCAAGGCGCGCTCCGGCTTCGGCGCGCCAAGCTGGATTGAGACCCTGCTGGCGCCGCTGGCCCCTGGCGCCGCCATGGTGACGTTGCTGGATGGCCACCCGGCGGCACATGCCTGGCTTGGTTCCGTCCGTGGGCAGAAGGTGGTGCCGCTTGGCGTGGACCGCTTTGGCCAGGCCGGCGATATTCCTGACCTCTATTGGGAATATGGACTGGATGAAGCCGCCATTCTGGACGCCTGCGCCCAGGCCTTGGTGTCCTGAAGTCATTTTGAGGTAACCTCACTTGGAAAGCGCCAAGGCATGGGCTAAAGCCCTGCCTCCGATCGCGGCGCGGCGCCGTTCGGCGCGGGCGTGGTGGAATTGGTAGACACGCCGGATTTAGGTTCCGGTGGCGCAAGCCTTGGGGGTTCGAGTCCCTTCGCCCGCACCACCGGCGCCGCCGCGGCCTTTTGTTTCTCTAGCTTGGGATGGACGATCCTCCGATGCAGGTTAATGAGCTCGCGCATGAAGGTTTGAAGCGCGCCTATTCCGTGACGCTTCCGGCGGGCGATATCGCCACCAGCCGCGAAAAGCGCCTTTCCGAAATCGCCAAGACGGTTTCGCTGCCGGGCTTCCGCCCGGGCAAGGTGCCGCTTTCCATTGTGCGCCAGCGCTACGGCACTGCCGTAATGGGTGAAGTGCTGGAAGAATCCGTGGGCAATGCCTCCCGCAAGGTGGTCAGCGATCGTGGCCTGAAGCCCGCTCTGCAACCGAAGATCGAGGTGACCAGCTTCCCCGATGGCGGTGATCTTGAATTCCACATGGAATTGGAAGTGCTGCCGGATGTGCCTATGCCCGAATTCTCCGGCATTGAGCTGGAACGCCTGCGCGCCGAGCCTTCCGATGAGGAAGTGCAGAAAATCCTGGAAACGCTCGCGACGCGCAATGGTGAATTGACCGATGTGAGCGATGCCCGCCCGGCTACAAAGGGTGAGGTGATGGTGTGCGATTTCGCTGGCTCCGTCGTGCCGGATTTGCTGACCAATGGCCCGGCCCTTGGTGCCGTGCCCGGCATTCCAGGTCAGGCGCCGCGCGGTTGGGAAATTGGGCTTTCGGGCGGCTTGATGTCCGAAATCGCTGCCATCGGCACTGATGAGGCTTTGCCCTATTTCGATCTTCGCGTGAGCGGCACTGCCAGCGAACCCGGCTGGGTGCAGGTGTTTCTGGAAGGCGCCAAGGGCATTGCCGCGGCGCCAGGTGCCACGCTGAGCCTGATGGTCAGCACCAAGGTGACCAGCGGCAGCCTGCCGGAAGGCACTCAGGGCAAGCTTGGCTTTAATTTCTATAGCCTCGGCCAGGATAGCGTTGATTTCCTGGATATGCAGCGTGAGGGTTTTGATGTGTCGGCCGGGCGCAGCACGCTTGCCTTCACCTTCCCGAACCAGGCTGAAATCGGCGCCTGCCGGCCCTTCATTTACCTGCATGGCATGCCGGCGGGGGCGGCGGTTGAATTCACGCTGCGCATCGGCCCGGCGCGGTTGATTGCAGGCACCGAAGAACCCGCGCTGGCGCCTTTCGCCGGTGGGTCTGCGAACGACATGCCGATTGAAGTGGGCGGCCCTGGCTTCATTCCGGGCTTCACCGAACAGATGGAAGGGATGTCCGTGGGCGACAGCCGCGATATCCAGGTGGTATTCCCGCTGGATTACGGTTCCGCCGAATTGGCGGGCAAGCGCGCGCTTTTCTCCATCACGGCGAAAAAGCTGCAACAGCGCGTGCCGCGCGCCATAGATGATGAATTGGCGAAGACTGTCGGGCAGGCCGATCTTGCCGGCTTGCAAGCCCAGGTGAAGGAAGGCCTGCAGCGCGAATATGATGGCATGTCGCGCATGCGGCTTAAGCGCGCGCTTCTGGACAAGCTTGCGGATCAGGCAAGCTTCCCTGTGCCGGAAGGCATGGTGGAGGGTGAATTCGGCCAGATCTGGCAGCGTGTGGAAGCCGATTTGAAGGCTGGGCGACTCGATTCCGACGACCAGGGCAAGGATGAGGCGACGCTGCGCGACGAATATCGCGGCATCGCCCAGCGCCGCATCCGGCTTGGCCTGCTGCTGTCCGAAATTGGGCGTAGCAACAACATCCAGGTGACACCGGATGAGCTGAGCGGTGCTTTGCGTCAGGAAGCCATGCGCTACCGTGGCCAGGAACAACAGGTGATCGAATTCTTCCGTAAGAATCCGGAAGCGATGGAAAACCTCCGCGCTCCGATTTTTGAGGAAAAGGTTGTCGATTTCATCCTGGAACTCGCCAAGGTGGCGGAGCGTCAGGTGAAGCCTGAGGAATTGTCTGAAGCCTAAGCCGGCATGCCGGAAAGGGTTGGAAAGGGCAGGGGGCAACCTCTGCCCTTTTTTTGTTCAGAAGGGCCGGTGTCAATTTTTCTCGGGAATTGAAGGGGGTGGCTTGCAGGAAGGGCAAGCCTCGCATAGGAATGGTTCAAAGATGCGTGGCGGTATCAACCGCTGCATAAGAAGGGGGGCGTGGTTCGGGTGTCTGATACCATCCTTGAAACGGTAGGGCTTACCAAGGAATTCCGGGGCTTCGTCGCGGTAAGCGACGTGAACCTGAATGTTCGTCGGGGTACTATCCATGGCTTGATCGGCCCGAATGGCGCCGGCAAGACCACTTGCTTTAATCTGCTGACGAAATTCCTGCCGCCGACGCGTGGTGTCATTCGCTATGAAGGGCGCGACATCACGGGCATGAAGGCCGCCGAAGTGGCGCGCCTTGGCCTGGTGCGGAGCTTTCAGATTTCGGCGGTGTTCCCGCATCTGACGGTGATTGAGAATGTGCGCGTGGCGTTGCAACGCGCCCGTGGCGGTTCCTTCGATTTCTGGCGTTCCGATTCGGTACTGCGCAAATTCGACACGCGGGCTGAGGAATTGCTGGCCGATGTGGGCCTGACCGAATGGATGCACCTGACGGCGGGCGAATTGCCCTATGGCCGCAAGCGCGCCTTGGAAATTGCGACCACGCTGGCGCTTGATCCCGTGATGATGCTGCTGGATGAACCAACCGCGGGCATGGCGCATGATGATGTGGAACGCGTGGTGGCGCTGGTGAAGCGCGTATCCGTGGGCCGCACCGTGCTGCTGGTGGAACATAATCTTCGCGTGGTGCAGGGGCTTTGCGATACCATTACCGTGCTCGCGCGCGGCAGCGTGTTGGCGGAAGGCGATTACGCTGCCGTATCGCGCAACCCGGATGTGGTTGCTGCCTATCTTGGTTCCGAAGCCCCGACGGAGGCCGCCCATGGCTGATGTGATGACAGCGCCCGCCGGCGCCAAGGCCAGCACTGGCGCGCTGATGGAAATCCGCGGGCTTGAGGCATGGTATGGCGAAAGCCACGTATTGCACGGCGTAGATATTGATATCCGCGAAGGCGAAGTGGTGACGCTGCTTGGGCGCAACGGTGCGGGCAAGACATCCACCCTGCGTTCCATCATGGGGCTGGTGCCGCGCCGTACCGGTTCGGTGAAGTATGAAGGCAAGGAATTCGTGAATGCGCGTCCGGATGTGATTGCGCGTGCCGGCATTGCCTATTGCCCGGAGGAGCGTGGGATTTTCGCCTCGCTCGATGTCACGGAAAATCTGATGCTGCCGCCAATGGTGCGCCCGGGTGGGATGCCCTTGGATGAAATCTACACGCTGTTTCCGAATTTGAAGGAACGCGCCCGCAGCCAAGGTACCAAGCTTTCGGGCGGTGAGCAGCAGATGCTGGCCATTGCGCGGATTCTGCGCACCGGCGCGCGGTTGCTGCTGCTGGATGAGCCCTCAGAAGGTCTGGCGCCGGTAATTGTGCAGCAGATCGGGCGCACCATCCGCGAATTGAAGAAGCGCGGCTTTACCGTGCTGCTGGTGGAGCAGAATTTCCGCTTCGCACAGACGGTCGCTGATCGGCATTACGTGATGGAACATGGCCGCGTGGTGGATATGGTCGCCAATGAGGACCTGAATGCCTCGCTTGATCGGTTGCATCAGTATCTTGGGGTTTAACCAGAACTGCGCCTCTCGCGGGCGCGGCAAACAAAAAAGGGGCGACAACAAATGAGCCTTTCACGTCGGGACATTATGGCCGGTTCAGCCGGCGCTGCGGCTTTTGGTACGCTTCCCTATCGCAGCGCCAAGGCGCAGGCCGCGAATACCATCAAGATTGGCGTACTGAACGACATGTCCGGCATGTATCGCGACATTTCGGGCATGAGCTCGGTCGCTTGCGCGCGCGCGGCGGTGCAGGAATTCGCGGGCCGTGGCTTCAATATTGAAGTGCTGGCGGCGGACCATCAGAACCGCGCGGATGTCGGGGTGAATATCGCGCGGCAATGGATTGATCGTGAAGGTGTGGATGTGCTGCTGGATGTCACCACATCCTCGGTAGCGCTCGCGGTCTCCGATATCTGCCGCGAAAAGAACAAGGTGCATATCAATGCCAGCGCCGCGACCAGTGACCTGACCGGGGCGCGCTGCAATGCCAATACCGTGCATTGGACCTATGACACCTGGATGTGCGCCAAATCCACCGGTGGTGCGATGGTGCGTGCGGGTGGCGATAGCTGGTTTTTCATCACTGCCGATTACGCCTTCGGCCATGCGCTGGAACGCGATACGGGCAACTTCATTCGTGCCGCTGGTGGACGCGTATTGGGCCAGGTGCGCACGCCCTTCCCGGGTACGACGGATTTCTCATCCTTCCTGGTGCAGGCGCAGGCTTCGCGCGCCAAGGTGATTGGCTTTGCCAATGCGGGTTCCGACACAACGAATTGCGTGAAGCAGGCTGCCGAATTCGGCATTACGCGCCGTGGCATCAAGCTCGCTTCCTTGCTGATGTTCATCAATGATGTGCATGCGCTCGGGCTGCAAACCGCGCAGGGGTTGGTGTTGACCGAAACCTTCTATTGGGATTTGAACGACGCGACGCGCCGCTTCACCAATAAGGTACGTTCCGCCATGTCGCCCAATATGCCGGCCATGACGCATGCGGGCACCTATGCTGGCGCGCTGCATTACCTGAAGGCGGTTGCCGATATGGGGCCAGCAGCAGCGAAGGCCGATGGCGCGGCGGCGGTTGCGCGCATGAAGGCCATACCCACGGATGATGATTGCTTCGGCAAAGGCAGCATCCGTGCGGATGGGCGCAAGCTGCACCCAGCCTATCTGTTTGAAGTGAAGGCACCATCGGAAAGCAGCGGTCCTTGGGATTACTACAAGCTGCTGCAAACCACGCCGGGTGACGAAGCCTTCCGTCCAGTTTCCGAGGGCGCTTGCCCGCTAGTGCGTAGCTGATCCAACAACAACATCGCTTGAGGGAGATGAACATGCAGGTTTCACGTCGGAATATCCTCGCGGGAGCGGCCGCCACTGGCGCTCTTCCGCTGTCTCTCGCCCGCGCGCAGGCGGCGAATACCATTCGCATTGGTGTCATGACCGATATGTCGGGCACGTATCGCGACAATACGGGCCCGACCTCGGTCGCTGCTACCCGTGAAGCGGCAGCGGAGTTTGGCGCGAGCCACGGCTTCCGGGTTGAAGTGATTGAAGCCGATCACCAGAACCGCCCGGATGTTGGCGTGAACCTGGCGCGGCAATGGTATGATCAGGGCATTGATTTGATCCTGGATGTGCCGACTTCTTCCGTGGGCCTCGCGGTTTCTGGCGTCGCGCGGGAAAAGAACAAGGCCTATATCAATGTCGGTTCGGCAACGGCTGACATGACCGGCGCGCAATGCAGCCCGAATACTATTCACTGGGCCTATGACACCTATATGCTGGCGCGTTCCACCGGCGGTGCCACAGTGCGCGCGGGTGGCGATACTTGGTTCTTCATCACGGCTGATTACGCCTTCGGCCATGCGCTTGAACGCGATACGGCGAATTTCGTGCGCAATTCAGGCGGGCGTATTCTCGGCCAGGTGCGCACGCCTTTCCCGGGCACCACGGATTTCTCATCCTTCCTGTTGCAGGCGCAAGCTTCGCGCGCGAAGGTGATCGGCTTCGCCAATGCCGGCGCCGATACGCAGAATTGCGTGAAGCAGGCGGCGGAATTCGGGCTTACGCGCCGCGGCATTAAGCTCGCGTCGCTGCTGCTGTTTGTGAATGACGTGCATGGCATGGGGTTGCAAGTAGCGCAGGGGCTGGTCTGCACCGAAAGCTTCTATTGGGACATGAACGACAAGACCCGCGCCTGGACCGAGCGTATGCTGCGGCGCGTGCCAACCAATTATCCGAACATGATCCATGCGGGCTGCTATTCCGGCGCGCTGCACTTCCTGAAGACCGTGGCGGCAATGGGCGTGCCGGCCGCCAAGGCTTCCGGCCTTGATCTGGTGAACCGCATGAAGGCGCAGCCTTCTGATGATGATCTGTTTGGCAAGGCCACGATCCGCGCGGATGGCCGCCGCCTTATCCCCTCATACCTGTTTGAGGTGAAGACACCGGCGGAAAGCACGAAGCCTTGGGATTACTACAAGCTTCTGCAAACCACAGCGGCCGAGGAAGCCTTCCGCCCAATCGGTGAAGGCGGCTGCGCCTTGGTTCGTTCGTGATTTAATCAAGCAAGAGGGGAAGCGTCATGACAACAACAAGGCGTAGTGTTCTCGGGGGTGCTGCGGCTGGTGGCGCTGCCCTTGGTGGCTTGCCATGGCGCTCTGCCCGCGCGCAGGCCGCGAATACCATCCGCATCGGCGTGCTGAACGACATGTCGGGCCCCTATCGGGACATTAGCGGTCCTTATGGGTTGGAATGCGCGCGTCAGGCTGTGCAGGAATTCGGCAATCGCGGCTTCAATGTCGAAATCATCAACGCCGATCACCAGAACCGTCCCGATATCGGCGTGAATATCGCGCGCCAATGGTATGACCAGGGCGTGGATATGGTGTTGGATGTGCCGACATCTTCGGTCGGTCTCGCGGTTGCGAATATCGCGCGTGAGAAGAACAAGGCCTATGTGAATACGGGGTCCGCGACATCGGACCTGACCGGGCCGGCCTGCACGCCCAATACCGTGCATTGGATGTATGACACCTATATGCTGGCGAAATCCACGGGCGGAGCGATGGTGCGCGCCGGCGGCGATAGCTGGTTCTTCATCACGGCAGATTACGCCTTCGGGCATGCTTTGGAACGTGATACCGCGAATTTTGTACGGAATGCCGGCGGGCGGGTGATGGGGCAGGTGCGTTATCCCTTCCCGGCGACGACAGATTTCTCATCCTTCCTGGTGCAGGCGCAGGCTTCGCGCGCCAAGGTGATCGGCATGGCGAATGCCGGCGCCGATACCATCAATACGGTGAAGCAGGCGGCCGAATTCGGCATCACGCGCCGTGGCGTGAAGCTGGCAGCGTTGCTGATGTTCCTGCCGGATGTGCATGCGCTTGGCCTGCAAACCGCGCAGGGGCTGATCCTGACCGAAAGCTTCTATTGGGATCTGAATGACCGTACCCGCGCCATTTCCGAAAGGCTTCGCCCGCGCCTGCGGGATGTGCGCCCCAATATGGCATCCATCGCCAATTACTCCGCGACGCTGCATTACCTGAAGGCGATTGCTGATATGGGTGTTGCTGCTTCCAAGGTTTCCGGTGTGGATGTTGTCAATCGCATGAAGGCGCTGCCCTGCGATGATGACGCTTTCGGTGCCGGTACCATCCGCCCAGATGGCCGCAAGCTTTGCCCTTCCTACCTGTTTGAGGTGAAGGCGCCTTCCGAAAGCCGCGGGGCTTATGATTACTACAAGCTTCTGCAAACCACCCCGGCCGAAGAAGCTTTCCGCCCGATGAGTGAGGGCAATTGCCCCATGATCCGGGCCTGACATGAAACAAGTGTTATCCACTTCGCGCCCCGCCCATGGCATCCGCCATGGCGCGGCGGTGCCCTGAGGGAAATTTTCCGCATGGATGAGATATTCGGCATACCGACGCCGCTGCTCTTTGGACAGCTTCTGCTCGGATTGATCAATGGCGCCTTCTACGCGATGCTGTCACTCGGCCTCGCGGTGATTTTTGGGCTGCTCAACATCATCAACTTCACCCATGGCGCGCAGTTCATGATGGGCGCCTTCGTGGCCTGGATGCTGCTGAATTACCTGGGCATCGGCTATTGGTGGGCGCTGATCCTCTCACCACTGCTGGTGGGGCTGACAGGCGTGATACTAGAACGAACTATGATCTGTCAGCTTTACAAGATGGATCATTTGTACGGGATGCTGTTGACCTTCGGGTTATCGCTGATCCTTGAAGGCGTATTCCGAAATCAATATGGTTCTTCCGGCATGCCTTATCGAATTCCGCCTGAACTCTCGGGCGCTTGGGATCTCGGCTTCATGTTCATGCCGGTCTATCGCGGTTGGGTCGTGGTGTTTGCGCTTTTCGCCTGCATCACCACCTGGCTCGTGATCGAAAAGACCCGGCTTGGCGCCTATCTGCGCGCAGCGACGGAAAACGCGCCGCTGGTGCAAGCCTTTGGCGTGAATGTGCCGCGTATGATCACACTGACCTATGGTGCGGGCGTGGCTTTGGCCGCGCTGGCCGGCGTGCTGGCCGCGCCGATCTATTCGGTCAATCCGCAAATGGGCACGAACCTGATTATCGTGGTGTTTGCCGTGGTGGTGATCGGCGGCATGGGCTCCATCCTGGGGTCCGTGCTGACGGGCTTTGGTCTTGGTATCGTGGAAGGTCTAACCAAGGTTTTCTATCCGGAAGCCTCGGCTACCGTGATCTTCATCATCATGGTTATTGTTTTGCTGGCGCGTCCTGCCGGCCTTTTCGGGAGGGCTTGATCCATGGCTGGTCAATCCATGACAAGCAGCGCCGTGCCTGCGGGCCCGCAGGAATCAATCTTCGGCTTTACCAAGGCGCAATTCATCGCCCTTTTGGTGATGTTCGCAGCCTTGGTGGTGGCGCCCTTCTTCCTCTATCCCGTCTTCCTGATGAAGCTGCTCTGCTTCGCGCTATTTGCCTGCGCCTTTAATCTGCTGATTGGCTATGTGGGGCTGACATCCTTCGGCCATGCCGCCTATTTCGGCATGGGCGGGTATATCGCCGCGCATAGCGCCAAGGTTTGGGGGCTGACGCCGGAAATCTCGATCCTGATCGGGGCGCTTTTGGCCGGCGTGCAGGGGGCGATTTTCGGCTGGGTCGCCATTCGCCGCCAGGGCATTTACTTCGCCATGATCACGCTGGCGCTGGCGCAGATGATCTACTTCTTCTGTCTGCAAGCGCCCTTCACCGGCGGTGAAGATGGCATCCAGGCAGTGCCGCGTGGCCATCTGTTCGGCTTCATCTCTCTCGCTCCCGATATGAACATGTATTGGTTTGTCGCGGCGGTGTTTGTGCTCTGCTTCCTGCTGATCCACCGCATTGTGCATTCGCCCTTCGGCCAGGTGCTGAAAGCCATTCGTGAGAATGAACCGCGCACCACATCGCTTGGCTATAGAACGGATGACTATAAGCTGGTGGCCTTCATCCTTTCCGCGACTATTGCCGGTGTTGCGGGTGGGACCAAGTCGCTGGTGTTCGGCATTGCGACACTGACCGATGTGCATTGGTCCATGTCGGGTGAAGTGCTGCTGATGACACTGGTGGGCGGGCTTGGCACGGTGTTCGGGCCCATGATCGGTGCTGCCGTGATTGTCGCCATGCAGAACTACCTGGCGGAGATGGGCGCTTGGGTCACGGTGATCCAGGGCGTGATCTTCATTGCCTGCGTTCTGGCCTTCCGACGCGGCATTGTGGGTGAAATCGGCAATCTGCTGCGCGTGCGCCTGTAAGCCGCTCAGCCTTTCTGAAACAGGGCGCCTCTGCTGCGGTTCGCGGCAGGGGCGCTTTGCTTTTGGGCATGGCGCGGCGCCGCTGGGCCGCCTTCAGCAATCCAGGGCTTGCGAAAGCGGCGCTTTAGGGGTTTCTAGGTGGGTGATGAAGCCCCTCATTTCCGCCATCGGGATTTCCCTGTGAGCACGCCGGTTCTGGACGTGTCCGGGCTTAGTCTTGGCTTCAGCCAGGATGGGCGGATGCTCGGCATTCTGGATGGCATTTCCTTTCGCGCTGAAGCCGGCAAGACGCTCGCGATTGTGGGTGAAAGCGGCTGCGGGAAATCGGTGGCGTCGTTGGCCATCATGGGGCTGCTGCCGGAAAACGCGGAAGTGTCGGGCAGCGCGCGGCTGATGGGGCGGGACTTGCTCGGCATGTCCGCGGAAGAACGCCGGGCGTTGCGCGGCGCTGAGATGGCGATGATCTTCCAGGAACCGATGACCAGCCTGAACCCGGCCTTCACGGCTGGTGAGCAGGTGGCCGAGGCTTTGCGCCTACATCAGCGCCTGGACCGCGACGCGGCCTTCAAGGCGGCTATCGCGATGCTGGAGAAAGTGCGCATCCCCGATGCGGCGCGGCGCGCGCGGCAATACCCGCATCAGCTTTCAGGCGGGATGCGTCAGCGTGTGATGATCGCGATTGCGCTTGCCTGCAGGCCCAAGCTGCTGATTGCAGACGAACCGACCACGGCTTTGGATGTGACTGTGCAGGCGCAAATCCTGGCGCTGCTGGATGATCTGAAGCGAGAGACCGGCACGGCAGTTATCCTGATCACGCATGATCTGGGCGTGGTAGCGGATCATGCTGATGATGTTGTGGTGATGTATGCCGGGCGTGTGGCGGAACAGGCGCGCGCCGCTGATCTTTTTGCGCAGCCAGAGCACCCCTATACCGTCGGCTTACTGGGTGCAGCGCCAGCAGCAGGTGTGCGCGGCGAAAGGCTTGCCAGCATTGAAGGCACGGTGCCGGATTTGCGCGCGCCGCCGCCGGGCTGCCGCTTCGCGCCGCGCTGCCCCTTTGCCATCGCCCGCTGCGCTGAAGGCGCGCCGCCATTGACCGAGGTCGCGCCCGGGCATTTCAGCGCCTGCCTGCGCGCGCCGCTGGATGGCATGCTGGGGGTGGCGGCATGACCGTGCTGCTGGAATTGCGCGATGTCGTGAAGCATTTCCCGGTGCGCGATGCTTTGGGACGGCGCGCAGGTGCTGTGCATGCGGTGGATGGCGTTTCGCTGTCGGTTGCGGAAGGCGAGGTGCTGGCCATTGTCGGTGAAAGCGGTTGCGGCAAATCAACGCTTGGGCGCGTGATGCTGCGGCTGATTGAACCTGATAGCGGTTCGGTGGGGTTTGCTGGAGAGGACCTCGCCAGCCTTTCGCCATCCGCGCTGCGTGCACGTCGGCGCGATATGCAGATCATTTTCCAGGACCCTTTCGGCAGCCTTGATCCGCGCATGACCGTCGCTCAGGCCATCGCTGAACCTCTCCGCCTGCATCGGCTGGTGCCGCGTGCCGAGGAAGCGGCGCGCGTTGCTGAATTGCTGCGCCGTGTCGGCTTGCGGCCGGAAAGCGCTGGGCGCTGGCCGCATGAATTCTCGGGCGGGCAACGTCAACGGATCGCGATTGCCCGTGCGCTCGCCAGCAATCCGCGCCTGATCATTGGTGATGAACCTGTGAGCGCCTTGGATGTTTCGGTGCAGGCGCAGGTCATCAATCTGCTGCGCGATCTGATCCGCGATTTGCGCCTGACCTTTGTGCTGGTCAGCCATGATCTTGGCGTGGTGCGCCATGTCGCGGATCGTGTCGCTGTCATGTATCTTGGCCGCATTGTGGAAGAAGGCCCGGCCGAAGAAGTATTGGGCGCGCCGCGCCACCCCTATACGCGCGCACTTGTCGCCGCCATGCCAGGCGCGCAGACCAAAACGCCGCCGCTGGAAGGCGATGTGCCAAGCCCGATCGCGCCGCCATCCGGATGCCGCTTCCATACGCGCTGCGCCTTTGCGACCGAACGCTGCCGCGCTGAAACCCCGCGCCTTGAAGGTGTGGGCCACGCGGTTGCCTGCCATTTTGCCGAAAGCCTGCCGCCGCCTGCTGAGCGCATTGCCGCGCTTGGTGGCGGGGAAAGGCTCGCGCGGTTGCAATCTTTTTTCCGGGGCACAGCCCCTTCACCCACCGGGATGGGAGATCACGCATGAAAACCATGATCCGTGCGGCGCTCGCCGCTTTTGGTGTGCTCGCTATCGCAGCGGCACCCGCAAGCGCGCAGCATTTGCGCATTGCGCTGAAGGAAGACCCGGATATTCTGGACCCGACTTTGTCACGCACTTTTGTTGGGCGCATTGTCTATGCCGCGCTGTGTGATAAGCTTTTTGACATCAACGAAAAGCTGGAAATCGTCCCGCAATTGGCGACCGGCCATCGCTGGGAAGACCCGCGCAGCCTGATCATTACCCTGCGGGAAGGCGTGCGCTTTCACGACAATGAAATGATGGATGCCGAAGCGGTGCGCTATTCGCTGATGCGGCATTTGACCTTGCAAGGCAGTTTCCGCCGCAGCGAAATCGCCGATATGGAAAGCGTGGAGGTTGTGGACCCGCTGACCATCCGCATTCGCCTGAAGGGGCCATCAGCTTCTTTCCTTGCTGCGCTCACGGATCGCGCTGGCATGCCGGTCAGCCCCAAGGCCGCGGAAGCGCTGGGGCGCAATTTTGGCACTCGGCCTGTCTGCGCCGGCCCATTTCGCTTTGTTGAGCGCGTCGCGCAGGAACGCATCGTCACGGAACGCTTTCCCGAATACTGGGATGCGCGGAATATCCATCTGGCGCGCGTGACTTATCTGCCCATTCCGGACAACACGGTGCGGCTTGCCAATCTGCAATCCGGCGCGGTGGAATTCGCCGAACGGATGGAACCCGATGACATGAAACCCATCCAACGCAGCCGCAATCTGCGCGCCGTTGCGGTGGATGAGCTCGGCTACCAAAGCATCAGCATCAATACTGGCAATGGCGAACGCGCCAATACGCCCTTCGCGCGCGATGCGCGCATCCGCCGCGCCTTTGAATTGGCGATTGATCGCGCCGCGGTGAATCAGGTGGTTTATGAAGGCATGTATGTGCCCACGCGCCAGCCCTTCCCGCCGGCGAGCCCTTTCCATGTGCGTGATTTTCCGCCCACCACGCGCGATCTGGCGCGCGCCCAGGCGCTGCTGCGTGAAGCGGGGGCGACGCTTCCAGTCACGGTTGAAATGACCGTGCCGAACAACCCAGACCTGCGGCAGGTCGGCGAAGTGATCCAAGCCATGGTGAAGGAAGCGGGCTTTGATCTTCGCTTGCGCGCCATGGAATTCGCTTCATCGTTGCAAGCGGCTGCGCGGGGTGAGTTCGAAACCTATCTGGTGGGCTGGTCAGGCCGCACCGATCCGGATGGCAATATCTTCAGCTTCACGCGCACCGGCGGCGGGCAGAATGATGGCCGCTATTCAAATGCGGAAGTGGATAAGCTGTTGGATGAGGCGCGCACAGAATTGGACCTGGCCAAGCGCCAGGCGCTGTATGCCCGCGCTGCGCGCATCGCCTATGGCGATGATGTCCACCGCATCTATCTTTGGCACCGTAAAAACATCATGGCGCATAGCGCACGGCTTTCCGGCTATCGGCCCATCGCCGATGGGCTGGTGCGGCTGCAAGGTGTGCGGTTGCAGTAGCCGCCATGTGGGTCTGGCTTCTCAAGCGGATTGGGCAGGTACTGCCGACGCTTTTCATCCTCTCCATCCTGATCTTCGGGCTGCAACAACTCATGCCCGGCGATCCGGCGCTGATCCTGGCAGGGGAAGAACGCGGCGACCCGCAAGTGCTGGCGCAAATCCGCGCGGAACTCAGGCTTGATCGGCCGATTTACGAACAATATCTCTATTGGATCGGCAATGTGCTGACGGGCGATTTCGGCTTTTCCTGGCGCATTCGTATGCCAGTAAGCCAGCTTATTCTGGATAAGCTACCGGTTACCGCGCAGCTTGCTGCCATGTCCTTCATCATTGCGGTGCTGATCGGCGTGCCGGCGGGGATCATCTCCGCCGTGAAGCGCGATCAGCCGGCGGATTGGGCGGCAAATGGCGTGGCGCTGTTTGGCATTTCCACGCCGAATTTCTGGCTCGGCATCATGATGATCCTGTTCTTCAGTGTGGAATTGGGCTGGCTGCCGCCTTCGGGCTATGTGCCGCTGACCGAGGATTTCTGGCAATCCATCGCGACCACGATCATGCCGGCTTTCGTGCTGGGCACCGGTGTTGCCTCGGTGCTGATGCGCCATACGCGTGCTGCGATGCTGACCGCGCTGTCGCAGGATTACGTGCGCACGGCGCGCGCCAAGGGGCTACGCGAAAGGGTCGTTGTCTGGAAGCACGCGCTGAGGAATGCGCTGATCCCGGTGGTGACTTTGGGCGCGATTGAATTTGGCCGGCTGCTGGCGGGTGCCGTGCTCACCGAACAGGTCTTCACCATTCCAGGCTTTGGCAAGTTGATTGTGGATGCGGTCTTCAACCGAGATTATCCGGTGGTGCAAGGTGTGGTTTTGGCAACCGCACTGATTTTCGTGTTGCTCTCGCTAGTTGCTGATTTGCTTTACATGGCGATCAATCCAAGGCTGCGTCAGGCATGAATGCGCCGGCCATCACCATGGGGGAAAGCCCTGCGCGCCGCGCGCTGAAGCGGTTTTTCCGCCATAAGCTTGCGGTGTTTGGCCTGGTGGTGGTGATTGCCTTTGTGCTGATGGCGCTGCTGGCGCCGCTGATCGCGCCCTATGATCCGCTGCAAACAAGCTGGACCCGCATCCGCAAACCGCCTTCCGCCGCACATTGGTTTGGCACGGATGAAAATGGGCGCGATGTGCTTTCGCGCGTCATTTGGGGCGCGCGGGCATCCCTGATGGCGGGGGTGATTTCCGTGCTGGGTGCCTTGTTCATCGGCGTGCCGCTTGGCTTGCTCGCGGGTTTGATCGGCGGCTGGGTGGATGGGCTGATATCGCGCGTGGCGGATGCCATGCTGTCCGTACCCTTCCTGATTCTGGCGATTGCTTTGGCGGCATTTCTGGGACCCGCCTTGGAAAATGCCATGCTCGCCATTGCCATCACCGCATCGCCGGTGTTCGTGCGGCTCACGCGCGGCATGGCACTTGATGCGAAGTCCACCGATTGGGTGGAAGCGGCGCGCGCGCTTGGCAATCCGCCCTGGCGCATCGGGCTTTTTCATGTGCTGCCCAATATCATCCCGCCCTTGCTGGTGCAGGCCAGCCTCGCGATTGCGGAGGCGATCATCGCCGAGGCATCGCTTTCCTTCCTGGGGCTTGGGCAGCAGCCGCCGGCACCATCCTGGGGGTCCATGCTGAATAGCGCGCAGCGTTTTTTGACTCAGGCGCCTTGGCTTTCCATCATGCCGGGGTTGGCGATTTTCGTTGTCGTGCTGGCCTTCAATTTGGTGGGCGATGGGCTGCGCGATGCGCTTGACCCAAGGGCGGATCGGAAGTGATGGAAATACGCGGCGCACCTGGGCATTTGCCGCGCGGGCGGCGCATTTACGCCATTGGCGATATCCATGGCTCGCTTCCGCAACTTCGCGACCTACACACGCAAATCGCCGAGGATTTGCGCCGCCGGCCTGTGGCTTCCGCCATGCTGATCCATTTGGGTGATTACGTGGATAAGGGCCAGGATTCCCGCGGCGTGGTGGATTACCTTTCGGAACGTGATCCCATTCCCGGCCTGCCCACGCTGCATCTGATGGGTAATCATGAGGAAACCATGCTGGGTGCGCTTTCTGGCGATGGCGCGGCGGCAGCGGATTGGCTGTGGGGCGGGGGCAGGGCGACGCTCGATTCCTGGGGTGTCGCGCCCGATGCACCGCGCGATGCCTGGCCCGAGGCGATTGCCGCCCACCAGCGCCGCTTCCTGCGCGATCTGTCGCTATGGCATGAGGAAGGCGGGTACTTGTTTGTCCATGCCGGCATCCGCCCCGGTGTGGCGCTTGAAGATCAATCGCGCGAGGATTTGCTGCGCATCCGGCATGATTTTCTGAACAGCCCGCGCGATCATGGGTATGTGGTGGTGCATGGGCATACGGCCGGCTTCATGCCCGTGGTGCGGGAAAACCGCATTTGCATTGATACCGCCGCCTGGTCCGGCGGGGGGCTGACGGCGGTGATGTTGGAAGGGGAGAGTCTCGCTTTTTTACAGGCGAAGTAGGGCAGGTTATTCCCCCACCTTCCTCTTATGCCCCAACACCCCCATCAACCGCCGATCCCGCCAAGCTGACCGCTCCCCAATCTTCTCCAATGGCAGCGCCGCGCGGCGTTCTGCGGTCACGCGCGCAACCGTTGCGTCATCATATAAAAACGGCGTCTGTTCTTCCGTAATGCCACCCATCAGCCCGCCAAAGCGCGCGGCGTAATCCGCTACGCCGCCCGGCGCGTTCAGATCAATCGTCTCAAATGGCCCCATGAAGGACCAGCGGAGCCCAAGCCCGTCCTTCACGCAGGCATCCACATCTTCCACGCTCATCACCCCATCGCGCACCAGGCGGAAGGCCTCGGCAACCAACGCGGCTTGCAGCCGGTTCAGCACAAAGCCGCGGGTTTCCTTCATCGCCGTCACCGGCACCTGGCCCACACGCGCCATCAGCGCCCGTGTGCGCGCCACAACCTCCGGCGCGGTCCAGGGCGCGCCCACCAATTCCACCAGCGGCACCAGATAGGGCGGGTTCACCGGATGCGCGACCAGGCAGCGCGCGCGCCCGGCAAGCCCCTCGGTAAAGGCGCTGGCTGGAATGCCGGAGGTTGAAGATGCCAGCACCACATCCGGCCCACAAAGCGCATCAAGCTGCGCGAAAAGCGCGCGCTTCGGCTCCACCCGTTCCGGCCCGTTTTCCTGCACATGCGCCGCCCCCGCGACACATTCTTCCATGCTGGCGGCAGCGCTGATGCGCGCCGCGATCACGGCGGGTGCTTCGGTGATGAGCCCTGCCTCGGACAAATCCTGCAGGCTTTGTCCGATAAGGCCGAGTGCGGCGTCGGAAACCCCCGCCACCGGGTCCCAAATCCGCACGCTATGGCCGGCACGGGCGAAAACCATGGCCCAGGCGCGGCCAATCAGCCCGGTCCCGATGATGGCGATTTGTTCCATGGGTGAAATCCTTCACGAAGTTGCTCTTGATCAGCCGCTAAGCAAAGGCGATGTAAGGCCGCGTGAGCGAAAGACGCAACGCGCCCCTGCCGGCGCCCCAATCCCCGAACCTGCCGCTTGGCGTAAAACGCTGGCTTGGCTTCATGCTGCTTGGCGGCACCATGGGGCTGGCGGGAATGCTTGCCCTTTGGCGCGCAGTGGCGCGGTTATTCGGGCTGTGAATAGCTTCTGGCGGCTTTGGCTGCTGCCCATGATGGGCATGGCAATGATGCCGGCGGCCTTCTTCAATCTTTTCGCCATGCGCCAACAGGCCTTGGTCGGCTGCCTGCTCGGGATCGGCCTGCCCTTCCTTGCCGCGCGAATCATGAAGCGCGCCAGGCGGGGGGATGCCCGCAGGGCTGCCGTGCTCATGGGCGTGGCGGCGGGCCTCGCCACCGGGCTTGGCGCCGGGGCAGGGCCGATCATTGGGCTGTTGTTTGCGCTCGGCGCCTGGGGCGGCACGCGGCTGCTTTATGCCGAAATCCCGGAAGCAGCGCCGCCCGAGCCCCCACGACCGCCGCCCTCCGGCCCGCTGGCCGATGCGCGCTTGCGCCTTGCCGGCATTGAAACCATCGCGGCGCGCGGCAATGAACCGCGCCTGATCCCGGTGGCGCAGGCCATTGGCCAGGTGCTGGATGATCTGGAAGAACGGCCCGAAGGCATTGCCCGCGCCCGCCGCTTCCTGGTGGTGCATCTGGATGGGTTGGAACGCATCGCATCGCGCCTTGAAGCCGGCGCCACGCCGCCGCCCGCCTTGGGCACTTTGCTGAGCGATCTTGAAACTGCTGCACGGCGGCTCCGCGATGATCTCCGCGCCGAGGAAAGCGCGGCCCTTGATATCCAAGTTAAAGTGCTGGCCGATAGGCTGCGTGAGGAAGGCTATTCATGAGCGACATCATCACCACCCCCGAGGAACGCCGGGCTGCGGTTGAACGCCTCGCTGCCCAGCTTGATGTGACGGATCCCGCTGCCGTGCTCCGCTTCGGGCAGGAAGCGCAAACCCGCGCCTCGGCCGCGGCGGATGCCATGCTGGAAGGGGCCAAGAACCGCGAAGCGGGGGAGGCAGGGCAGACGCTCGGCACCTTGCTGACCACTTTGCGCGGCTTCGATGTTTCAGGGCTTGCGGATAAGCCCGGCTTCTTCGCGCGCATGTTCAACAAGGCGGGCGCTGAGGCCGCACAGGTGGTCAGCCGTTATGAAGGGCTGAAGGACCAGGTGGAGGCGATTGGCGATAAGCTGGATGCGCATCGCACGCGGCTATTGGAAGATGTCGAAAAGCTTGAACGGCTTTATGGCGCGACGCTTGATTGGTTCCATGGCCTTGGTGATCACATCGCCGCTGGCGAGATTGTGCTGAACAATACTGACAGCACTGCCATCCCGGATGCTGAAGCGAAGGCGACCGCCGGCGATATGCTCACCGCGCAGAAGCTCCGCGATTTGCGCGCGGCACGTGATGAACTTGATCGGCGCATTCATGATCTGCGCCTGACGCGGCAAGTGGCGATGCAGGCATTGCCCTCCATCCGGCTCATTCAGGAAAATGACAAGGCGCTGGCGGCGAAGATTCAATCCGTGGTGGCCAATACCGTGCCGCTTTGGCGCCAGCAGCTTGCCCAAGCACTCGCGATCCAGCGCATGCGCGATGCAGGGCAGACACTGAAGCAGGCGAATGACCTGACCAATGAATTGCTGACCGCGAATGCCGAGCGGCTGCGCCAAGGCAATGCCGAAGCGCGGACAGAAATTGAACGCGGCGTGTTTGATCTAGCCGCAGTGAAGCAGGCCAATCAGCTGCTGGTCGCGACGATTGAAGACAGCCTCAATATCGCCGAACGCGCCCGCGCCCAGCGTGCCGATGCGGCGGTGGAATTGGACAAGGCGGAAGCCGAGATCCGCCGCGCCCTGATGGCGGCAAAGGCCATACCGCCCGCGCCAAAAACCTGAACAAAAAATACCGGGAGAAGCTTAACATGATCAGCAAACGCGCCATTCTGGCCGGCGTGCCAGCCTTGCTCGCGGCACCGCAAATAGCTCGCGCACAGGGCACTTGGCCCAACGGGCCCATCCGCATCGTGGTGCCTTTTCCGCCGGGTGGTTCGACGGATGCCTTGGGCCGGCTGCTGCAACCGTATTTGCAAAGCGAACTTGGCGTGCCGATCATTGTTGAGAATCGTAGTGGCGCTTCAGGCTCCCTCGGCACCGCGCAGGTCGCGCGCGCGGCACCCGATGGCAATACCTGGCTGATCGTGTTCGACACGCATGCGGTCAATCCAGCGCTCATCCCAAATATGGGCTTTGATACGGAGAAGGATCTGACCTCACTCCTGCTGTTCGGCACTGCGCCCATGGTGCTGACGGCGCATCGCACGCGCCCCTATCGGAGTTTTGCCGAAGTGGTGGCGGCGGCAAAGGCCCGGCCTGATACCGTCACTTACGGCACCATCGGCAATGGCAGCCTGGCGCATCTGACCATGGAGCTTATCCAGCGCGCCGGTGGCTTCAAGCTGGTGCATGTGCCCTATCGCGGTGGTGGACCGCTCGCGGTGGCGGCGGCTTCCGGTGAGGTGGATTTGCCCGTCGCCACCCGCCCCGCGCTTGGTGTGCATATTGATGCCGGCACGCTTGTACCCCTCGCGCAAACCAGCGCCACGCGCAGCGCCAATATTCCGGATGTGCCAAGCATGACGGAACTCGGCATCACTGGCATTGATTCGCGCGCCTTTTGGGGTTTCCTGGGTCCCGCGCGCCTGCCGGATGCGATCAAGGCGCGCATGGAAGCGGCCATTCGCAAGGCTTTGGGTGTGCCGGAACTCCGCCAACGCATCCTGGGCCTTGGCATAGACCTGAACCCTCAGGGCGAGGCCGCCTTCATGCAATTTCTGTCGGCGCAGATCGCCACCTGGGGTAGGGTGGTGCGGGAGAACAATATCCGCCCGGATTGAACCCCGCCCTTATCGGCGGCGGCGTATCAACGCCGCCGAAACAACCCGCCTGGATCGCCCAGCGGGTTGCGCGGGTCAACATCATTGTCGCGGTAGCCGCTGCCAGCACCACCCCTACCGCTGCCACCAAGCGCGGCGGGCTTGGTCGGCAAATCATCACCCGGCGGCAGAACCTTGCCACCTTTTCCAGCCATGCCCGCTGCCGTAGCGGCGCCAGCGACGGCCAACAATGTCCCGAGCAAGCCCCCAAGACCGCCACCGGCCTGCGGCTGCGCGCCGCCGCCCGACATGGCGCCCATCAGCGCACCCAGAACATCACCAAGGCCACCCTGCTGCTGCTGCTGTTGCTGCGGCTGCCCGCCCATCATGCCTGACAGAACGCTGCCCAGCCCGCCGCCCATATCGGCTTGCGATTGCGGCAGGCGGCCCTGGGGCGTCATGCCATTGATCACCGCGGGCAGAAGCTGCGCTAGAATTTCAGCCATGGCGCCGCCCGAAGCGGCGCCGCCGCCGAATTGCTGTGCAAGGCCAGCCATTTCATCGCTGCCAAAGGCTTGGGCCAGCTTGTCTGGCGCCACGGGCATATTCTGGCCAGTGCCGACCCAGCTCTCGACCTCGGCGCCGAGCCCACCCTGCTGCAACTTGCCAACCAGTGAAGCGAGGCCATCCGCGGAGCCACCACCCATCATGGCACCCAGCAAATCGCCAAGACCGCCGCCAGCGCCCTGGCCCCATTGATTGCCCATCGTTACTCCTCCGGAAATCTTAATAAGCTAAGTTTTTTTGTATTGCGTCAAAGTTTTTGGCCTCGGGCATCCGTCGGCACAGCTTGACCTTAGGGCAAACTATTGATCCCATGCCCCCATAAACAAGGATCAAGGAAACCCCATCCATGCGCGCCTGGGCCGTTGTTGAAGCTGGCAAGCCCCTTCAGGAAATCACCATCCCGACGCCGGAGCCGACGGGCCAGCAGGTATTGCTCGAAATCACGCATGCGGGCGTCTGCCATTCCGATCTTCATATCTGGGAAGGCGGCTATGATCTGGGGTCTCGCGGCTATCTGAAACTGTCCGATCGCGGGGTGAAGCTACCGCTCGCCATGGGGCATGAGATTGTGGGGCGCGTCCTGAAATGGGGGCCGGATGCCAATGGCGCGGGCCTTAAGGTCGGCGACCATATGGTGGTCTTTCCCTGGGTTGGCTGCGGCACCTGCGAAGCCTGTCGCGCGGATGAGGATAATATGTGCCTCACGCCAAAAAGCCTCGGCGTTTATCAGCATGGTGGCTATGCGACGCATGTGCTGGCGCCAGAGCCGCGACATTTGGTGCCGGTGGGTAACCTCGATCCCGCCTTGGCCGCGACCTATGCCTGTTCCGGCATTACGGTGTTCAGCGCCATCAACAAGGTCATGCCCATGCCGGCGGACGAGCCCATTGTGCTGATCGGCGCCGGTGGGCTTGGGCTGAACGCGATTGCAGTGCTGAAGGCCATGGGCCATCGGCGGATCGTGGTGGTGGATGTGAGCCCGGCTAAGCTTGAAGTCGCCAAGCGGGAAGGGGCGAGTGATACCGTCCTGGGTGGCGATTCCGATACCGCCAAGCGAATCATGGAAGCCTGTGGCGGCCCGGTGCGCGCCATTATTGACCTGGTGAACGGGACCGAGACCGCTCGGAGCGCTTTTGATTCGCTCCGCAAGGGCGGCAAGCTGGTGCAAGTGGGGCTGTTTGGCGGCGAATTGGCCGTGCCGTTGCCCGTCATGCCGATGCGGGCGCTCACAATCCAGGGTTCATATGTGGGCAATGTCAAGGAGTTACGCGAATTGATGGGCATTGCGCAGAAGGGGACCCTACCCGGTATCCCCATTACCCGCATGCCGCTTAATCAAGCCGACACAGCGCTTAATAGGTTGCGCGAAGGCAAGGTCACCGGCCGTATTGTCCTGACGGCGGAGGGGCTTTGAAAAAACACTAAACTAAAGGTTGCAATCACACCCAGAATGTTCAATCCTGCGTTTCATGGATAACGGAAGCGCCCTCGTGCAAGACATCGCCCCGCTGCGAGACTTCGTCCGCGGCATGACCGCCCTAGCCGATGCGGGGGCGGATGAGACCCGCTTCCTGAAGGAAGCACCGGACCTGCTGCGCAGGCTTGTGCTTTCGGATAATTGGCTGCCGCCGGAATACACGGCGCCGACCGATACCTTTCGGCAATTGCTACTGCATTGCGACCCGCAGGAGCGGTTTTCCGTGGTGTGTTTCGTCTGGGGACCAGGCCAGCAGACGCCAGTGCATAACCATACCGTCTGGGGCTTGGTTGGTGTGCATCAGGGCGAGGAGATCTCCACCGAAATGGTCGCCGACCCGAATGGCGGACCGATGCGCCCTGGCCGGGTTGATCGCGTCAAGCGCGGAGAGGTCGTTGTGTTGAGCAGCGATAGCTACGACACGCATCGCGTAGAAAATGCGGTCGAAGGTCGCACCAGCATCAGCATCCATGTCTATGGTGCCAATATCGGCGCGGTGAAGCGCGCGATGTTTAATGCCGAGACCAGCCAGCCAGAATATTTCATCTCGGGCTATGACAATAGAACCGTTCCCAATCTCTGGGATTTGAGTCGCGCGGCCCATTAGCCAGCGCCTCTTGCGTGTTGGCGCATGAGGCGTGATGCTTCCTGCTATCAAGCAAGGATAGCGTAGCATGGCTGACAGCATTCCCGTCCTCGACCTTGGGCCTTTGCGTGCTGGCGCGCCTGGGGCGCTCGATAGACTCGGCGAAGAACTCCGCCACGCCTTTACCGAGGTGGGCTTTTACTTCGTGCGCAATCACGGAATCCCGGAAGCCTTGCTTGATCAAACCTTCGCTGAGGCCGCGCGATTCCATGCGCAGTCTTTGGATGCGAAGCTGGCGCTGAAGATCAATGAACATAACATCGGCTATATGCCGATGCGGGGTGCAACCACGCGCGTGAATGCGGTGGGCGACGTGGCGCTGCCCAATGCCAATGAGGCAGTGTTTTTCAAGCGCGACCTGCCGGCGGATCATCCGGATGTTTTGGATAAGGTACGCTTTCGCGGTGCCAATCAATGGCCGGATTTGCCGGGTTTTCGGGACAATATCTTGCAGGCTATGGGGGCATTTGAGGGCCTGGGCTTGGCGCTTTTGCCAATTTACGCCCGCGCGCTTGGCCTGCCCACCGATTACTTCGCGCCCTTCTTCCGGGAACCCATGTTCACGCTGCGCATGTCCCACTACCCGCCGCAGGAACCCACCGCGCCCGAGAATGAATTCGGCATTGCGCCCCATATGGACACAAGCTTCATGACCATCCTGGCGCAGAACAAGGTGCCGGGCCTGTCACTGCGCTTGCCCGATGGGCGCTGGTTGGATGCGCCTGCACCTGAAGGCGCGCTGCTGATCAATGGCGGGATGATGCTCAGGCGCTGGACGGATAATCGCTTTCTGGCCACACCGCATCGCGTGATCAATCGCTCTGGCCGCGAACGCTATGCGATTCCGTTTTTTATGGATGCGAATTATCGCGCTGTCATGGCGCCCATCACCGCTGATGGCGCAGCGGCGCGGATGGAGCCCATCACCTATCCGGATTTCATGACCGGCTATCAGCGTGCCAATTTCCATCACGCTGCCGAGAAAACCGAAGAAAAGGTTCAGTTGCAGGGCGCCTGACTTTACCCGCGACAGGGGGCTTTACCTTCCGCACAGATGGCGTAGCCTTCCGACAGCCGCAAAGGCTTCGAACTGTTTTGGGAGGAAAGCTCATGGAAGTAACTCGTCGTTCGGCCCTCGCGGCCGGCGGTGGCGCAGCCCTTGGTGGACTGCCCTGGCGGAGCGCAAAGGCGCAGGCCGCGAATACCATCAAGATTGCGCTGCTGACGGATTTTTCCGGCACCTATCGCGATGTGAGTGGGCCTACGGAATTGGCCTGCGTGCGCCAGGCGGCTGCGGAGATGAACAATCGCGGCTTCAATATCGAAGTCCTTTTCGGCGATAACCAGAATCGTCCCGATGTTGGGTCCAACCTGACACGTCAGTGGATTGACCGCGATGGCGTTGATGTCGTGGTTGACGGCGGGGCTTCTTCCGTGGCGCTCGCGGCGAATGAAATCATCCGTGACAAGAACAAGGTTTTCTTGAATACCACGTCGGCGACTTCGGATCTGACAGGTCGTGCCTGCACACCGAACACCGTACACTGGACTTACGATACTTGGATGCTGGCCAAATCCACAGGCGGTGCCACGGTGCGCGCTGGTGGCGATAGCTGGTTCTTCATCACGGCGGATTACGCCTTTGGTCATGCGCTTGAACGCGACACGGGTAATTTTGTGCGCAATGCCGGTGGGCGCGTGCTGGGCCAGGTACGCACGCCCTTCCCGGGCACGACCGATTTTTCGGCCTTCCTGGTGCAGGCGCAGGCATCTCGCGCCAAGGTCATTGGCCTCGCCAATGCAGGTAGCGACACCATCAACTGCATCAAGCAGGCGGCGGAATTTGGCATCATGCGCCGCGGCATCAAGCTTGCCAGTTTGCTGATGTTCCTGCCCGATGTGCATTCGCTGGGGCTTGCCACCACGCAAGGGCTGATCTGCACGGAAACCTTCTATTGGGATATGAATGACCGCACCCGCGCTTTCTCAGCCCGCGTACGGCCCAATATTGGTCAGAACGCGCTTTGCATGAATCACGCTGGTGGCTATGCGGCGGTGCTGCATTACCTGAAGACCGTCGCTGATATGGGCGTGGCGCAGGCCAAGCAAAGCGGTGCTGCCACGGTTTCGCGCATGAAGGCCATTCCCTGCGATGATGATTGCTTCGGCCCCGGCACTATCCGCGCCGATGGCCGCAAGTTGCATCCCGCCTATTTGTTCGAAGTGAAAAAGCCTGAGGAAAGCCGCGGCGTCTTTGATTATTACAAGCTGCTGCAAACCACACCATCCGATGAGGCCTTCCGCCCCATCGCCGAAGGTGGCTGCAGCTTTGTGCGCAGCTAAAATCTGAATGGCGCGGTGGGGCACATCACCCCATCGCGCCTAAGCCTTCGCGCGAAACACCAATTGGCGCGACAGCACGAAATTCCCGAACATCCCAGCAATCGCCCCGGCGGCCACGCCCAGGACAGGATGCGCCGCTACCATCGGGACAAATTCGATCAGCGCGGCATAGGTGCCGTAATTCATCGCGAAGCCTACCAGATTCACCAACAGGAACAGCGCCCATTGCTGATGCACGGGGCCATCACCGCGCCCGCGAAAGGTCCATAGCCGATTGAGTGCCCAGGTGGTTGTCGCTGCCACAAGGTATGACACCGCGCGCCCGCCATAAAGCCCAAGCCCGAGCGCAAGCCCCGCGTAAAGCACCGCGGTATCCACCACGAACCCGATCGTGCCGACTACACCGAAACGCAGAAACTCCAACAAAAGTTGAAAGCGCTCTGGCCCAAGGGAGCTTTCGATGCGGGAGAGGATGCCGTGCAAAGCCATGCGCGCCTGTAACGCAGGAAAGCGGGGCGGCGCAAACCGCTAAGGTCCTTGCGGCCTTCCGGGCAGGGGGTTTTGGCCCAAATGACGCAAAGCAAGGAAATCTGGACAGATTATGCCCAGGGACCGGCTTTGGTCTTTGGCCATAAGCTGGGCTAAGGGCAAATCGCGCTTGCATAGGCCGGGGCAAGCGGGTCTGATGGTTGGAACACGAAAAGGGGGCTCACATGCAACGTCGGGATGTTTTCAAACTGGGGGCCGCCGCAGCCGCAACCTCGCTGCCTTCCTTCGCCATTGCGCAGCCCGCGCAGAACCGCGTGCTGAAAATGGTGCCGCAGGCGAACCTCACCAGCCTCGACCCCATTTGGACCACGGCCAATATCACCCGGAATTACGGGTATATGGTGTTTGACACGCTCTATGGCATGGATGCGCAGTTCCAGCCGCAGCCGCAAATGGCAGCCGGCCATAGCAGCGATGATGGCGGGCGAAGTGTTACCATCACGCTGCGCCCCGGGCTGAAATTCCATGACGGGGAACCCGTGCGCGCGCAGGATGTGGTGCCAAGCCTGCAACGCTGGATGAAGCGCAGCCCCTTCGGCCAGAAGCTGGCCACTGTGACCGATGACATCCAGATTTTGGATGACATGCGGATCCGCTTCCGCCTGAAGAAACCCTTCCCGCTGCTATTCCATGCGCTGGCCCAGGTTTCCAATGGCCCGGCCTTCATCATGCCCGAACGCCTGGCCAAGACCGATCCCTTCCAGCAGGTGCGCGAAGCCATCGGCAGTGGCCCCTTCCGCTTCAGGGCCAATGAATTCAATTCCGGCAGCCTGGCGGTGTTCGAACGCTTCGCCGATTACGTGCCCGTGCAGACCGGCACGCCAAGCCTGACCGCCGGGCCGAAAATCGCGCATTTTGATCGCGTGGAATGGCACATCATTGTGGATGCCGCGACCGCCGCCGCCGCGATACAAACCGGCGAGATTGACTGGTACGAACAGCCGCCGCCGGAAGTGCAACTGCTGCTCCGCCGCAACCGCCAAGTAGTGATCGAAGCGATTGACCCGCTGCCTTTGACCGGCATTTTGCGCTTCAACCATCTGAATGGCCCCTTCAACAACAAGGCCCTGCGCCAAGCCTTGCTGCCCGCGATCAACCAGCAGGATTTCATGCAGGCATCGGTCGGCACGGACCCTTCGCTCTACACCACGGGCGTTGGCATGTTCACGCCGGGCACGCCGCTGGCCAATGATGCGGGCCTCGCGCCATTGATGGGGCCGCGCAGCATTGACCGCGCGCGGGCATTGATGCGTGACGCCGGCTATACCAATCAGACCATGCGCCTGATTGGCCCCACGGATATTCTGGTGCCGGCCGCAATGACGCAGGTAGGCGCCGATCTGGTGCGCCGGCTTGGCTTCAACGCCGATATCGTTCTCAGCGACTGGGGCACCACGGTGCAGCGCCGCACGTCGCGTGAGCCGGTGGAACGTGGCGGTTGGTCCATGCTCTTCACCTCCTTCTCGTCCTTTGATTTCGCCGATCCGGCGGCGCATTTCCCGCTGCGCGGCAATGGCGCCAATGCCTGGTTCGGCTGGCCGGAGATCCCGAAGCTTGAGGAAGCGCGAGACGCCTGGTTCGATGCGCCTGATTTGCCGACGCAGCAGGCCCTTGCGCGGGATATGCAGACGGTCGCGATGGATGAACTGCCCTATATCCCGCTCGGCTCCTACAAATCCATGACGGCTTTGCGCGCCAATCTGTCCGGGCGGGTGGCCGGCTTGGCGCTTTATTGGGGCATTCGGCGTAGCTGAGGGGGAGGAGGGGGGCGCGCCGCGCCGGCCCGACCTTGCGCAAGCCATTGATGGCATGGGCCATGCATTGCTTTGGCCCAGCCAAGGAGTCCGGCCAGTGATTGGGGCTATTTGCGCCGCACTGAAAGCAGGCTAAGCGAGGCATCTTGTTTTGCCGTGCCGTTTGGTAAGGCAGATTGACTTCTACCTGGGCAGACTGGGCTGCCCTGAACATTAAATGGGAGACGGGCGATGGATCGTAGAAATTTCCTCAAGGCAACCGCCGGTGTCGCGGCGCTGACCGGTACGGCCGGGGTTTCTGCCCCCGCCTTGGCGCAACCCGCAGGTGCCCGCACGCTGCGCTTTGTGCCGCAGGCCAATCTGGCCAATTTCGACCCCATCTGGGGCACGCAATATGTGGTGCGCAATGCCGCGGCCCTGGTTTGGGACACGCTTTATGGCTTCGATGAGAACCTGCAACCGCAGCGCCAGATGGTCGAGAGCGAAGAAGTCAGCGCCAATGGCCTGACCTGGAGCTTCCGGCTTCGCCCCGGCCTGAAATTCCATGATGGCGCGGCCGTGACGTCCAAGGATGTCGCCGCCAGCCTGACGCGCTGGATGGCGCGCGATTCCATGGGCCTGATGGTGAAGGCTCTTCTGGAAGAAATCGTCTCGGTCGATGACCGGAATTTCCGCATTGTCCTGAAGCGGCCTTATCCGAAGCTGCTGGTTGCCCTTGGCAAGAACTCCACGCCGATGGCCTTTATCATGCCGGAACGCATCGCGCGGACTGATCCTTTCCAGCAGATCAACGAATACATCGGCTCTGGCCCCATGCGCTTTGTGCGCAATGAATGGGTGCCGGGTGCGCGCGCCGTGTTTGAGCGCTTCGCCGATTATCAGCCGCGCCAGGAACCGTCGAGCTGGCTTGCCGGCGGCAAGCGCATGGGTGTGGACCGGATTGAATGGATCATCATGCCGGACCCCGCGACTGCGGCGTCTGCGCTGCAGAATGGTGAAATCGATTGGTGGGAAAACCCGATCACGGATTTGATCCCGCTGCTGCGCCGCAACCGCAATGTGCGCGCGGATATTGCTGACCCGCTGGGCAATATCGGCACCTTCCGCATGAACCATTTGACCAAGCCTTTCAATAATTTAAAGGCGCGGCAGGCGGTGATGGCGGCGCTGAACCAGGAAGATTACATGCGCGCCCTGGTTGGCAATGATGACGCCTTGTGGAAGCGCATCCCTGGCTTCTTCACCCCGGGCACGCCGCTTTATACGGAAGAAGGCGGCGATATCCTGAAGGGCCCGCGCAATATGGAATTGGCCAAGCGTCTGCTGGCCGAAAGCGGCTATGATGGCACGCCCGTGCCTTGCATCATCGCGCAGGACCAGCCGATCACTAAGAATATGGGGGACGTGACGGCTGATTTGCTGAAGCGCATCGGCTTCAATGTTGACTTCGTGGCGACCGATTGGGGCACCACGGGCCAGCGCCGCGCCATGAAGAACCCGGTGGGGCAGGGCGGTTGGGGCATGTTCCATTCCTGGCATGCGGGTGCGGATTGCATCAATCCGGCGGTCTATATCGCCATTCGCGCCAATGGTGATGGTGCCTGGTTCGGCTGGCCGAATGTGCCTGCCGTTGAAACCGAAGTGAACAACTGGTTCGAAGCCAAAAACATGGATGAGGAAAAGGCGGCGATCAGCCGCTTGAACCGTGCGGCGATAGAAAACGTGGTCTATGCGCCGACCGGCTTCTTCCTGCAGTACCAGGCTTGGCGTGCCAATGTTACCGGCATTACCAAGGGGCCGCTGCCCTTCTTCTGGGGTGTCAGCAAGTCCTAAAGCGCGTTCTAAACAAGAAAGATTGCCGGGATCATGTTCGCCTATATCGTCCGACGCGTCTTGGCCACCATTCCGGTGATGGCCTTCGTCGCGCTCTTTGTTTTCAGTCTGCTCTATATCGCGCCGGGTGATCCGGCGGCGGTAATCGCGGGCGATCAGGCGACGCCTGACGATGTGGAACGCATCCGCGCCAGCCTTGGCCTCGACCGGCCCTTTTTGATCCGGTTCGGGGAATGGGTCTGGCGCATTCTTCAGGGTGATCTCGGCGTTTCGATTTTCACCAACCTCCCGGTTTCAACCATGATCCAACAGCGCATTGAACCCACAATGTCGCTCATGATCCTTACGCTGATCCTGGCGGTTTCGGTTGCCATCCCCATGGGGGTGGTCGCCGCCTGGAAGCAGGGAACGACGATTGACCGCACCGTGATGGGCTTCGCGGTGCTGGGCTTTTCTGTGCCCGTCTTTGTTGTTGGCTATGTGCTAGCCTATATTTTTGCGCTGGAACTCGATTGGGTGCCGGTGCAGGGCTATACGCCGATCAAGCAAGGGTTCTGGCCCTGGTTTCGGAACCTGATCCTGCCCTCTATCGCCTTGGGCACGGTCTATATCGCGCTGATCGCGCGCATCACGCGTGCGACCATGCTGGAAGTTCTGCAACAGGATTATATCCGCACCGCCCGCGCCAAGGGTGCCGGGCAGCGCAATATCCTGTTCCTGCATGCGCTGAAGAATGCCGCCGTGCCGATCGTGACCGTGATCGGCATCGGCATTGCGCTGCTGATTGGCGGCGCGGTGGTAACGGAAAGCGTCTTCGCCATTCCGGGCCTTGGGCGGCTGACCGTGGATGCGATTTTGCGGCGCGACTACCCGGTTATTCAAGGCGTCGTGCTGCTGTTTTCCTTTGTCTATGTGCTGGTGAATCTATTGATTGACCTGCTCTACACCATTCTGGACCCGAGGATCAGATACTGATGTCCGCTTCCATCCTCGACCCCAAGGGCATCACTGCGGCCGATGTGGCCGTGGCGCCGACCCTGCCCGACATCATGCCGCCAGTGAAGGTGCGCAAAGGCTTCTTCGGCTTCATGCGGAGCAATCCGGCGATTGCCATTGGCGGGTCCCTGGTCACGCTGATGGTGCTAATCGCGATTTTCGCGCCATTCCTGTTCACCAGGGACCCGACCGCATTAGCCCCCGCCCTGCGTACGCGCGAACCATCGGCGATGTTTTGGTTCGGCTCGGATATGCTGGGCCGCGATATCTATTCGCGGGTGCTCTACGGCGCGCGGGTTTCGTTGCTGGTCGGTTTTTCGGTCGCTTTGTTCGCTTCCATCATCGGCCTCACCATTGGGATGATTTCCGGCTTCGTCCGTTGGGCCGATAGCATCATCATGCGCATCATGGATGGCATGATGTCCATCCCGCCGATCCTCCTCGCCATTGCGCTGATGGCACTCACGCGCGGTTCGGTGCAAAATGTGATTCTTGCCATTACCGTTGCGGAGATTCCGCGCGTCTCGCGCCTGGTGCGCGGCGTGGTGCTTTCGCTCCGTGAACAGCCCTATGTGGATGCGGCGGTGGCGGCGGGTACGAGCACGCCTGTGATCATCTGGCGCCATATTCTGCCGAATACGCTGGCGCCCATCACGGTGCAGGCCACTTACATCTGCGCATCGGCGATGATCGTGGAAAGCATCCTTTCCTTCATTGGTGCCGGCACGCCGCCCATCATTCCCTCCTGGGGGAATATCATGGCGGAAGGCCGCGCGCTTTGGCAGGTGAAGCCCTATATCGTCTTCTTCCCGGCCATTTTCCTGTCCATCACCGTGCTGGCGGTGAACCTGCTTGGCGATGGTCTCCGTGATGCCCTCGACCCGCGCATGGCAAAGAGGATCTGACCCATGGCGATTCTCGAAGTTGAAAATCTGCAAACCCATTTCCGCACGCCTGATGGCATTAATCGCGCGGTGGATGGCGTGTCCTTCCATGTGGAAGCAGGGGAGACCCTGGCAGTGGTGGGCGAAAGCGGTTGCGGCAAATCCATCACCGCCATGTCCATCCTGCGCCTGATCCCGGAACCGCCCGGCAAGATTGCCGGCGCCATCCGCTTCAATGGCAAGAATCTGCTGGACCTCTCAGAAGTCGAAATGCGCAGCATTCGCGGCAATGAGATCAGCATGATCTTCCAGGAACCCATGACCTCGCTCAATCCCGTGCTCACGGTAGGGCTGCAGATTGGGGAAACGCTCCGCCTTCACCAGGGCATGTCGGCGCGGCAGGCGGAAGACCGCGCGGTTGATATGCTGAAGCTGGTCGGCATTCCGGAACCGGAACGCCGCGTGAAGGAATACCCGCACCAGCTTTCAGGCGGCATGCGCCAGCGCGTGATGATTGCCATTGCGCTGGCCTGCAACCCGAAGCTGCTGATCGCCGATGAACCGACCACGGCCTTGGATGTGACCATCCAGGCGCAGATCCTGGATCTGATGCGTGACCTGAAGCACCGCGTCGGTGCCGCAATTGTACTGATCACGCATGACCTTGGCGTGGTGGCGGAAGTCGCGGAGCGCGTTGTGGTGATGTATGCCGGGCGCAAGGTGGAAGAAGCCAAGGTTGGGCCTTTGTTCCGCACCCCGCGGCATCCCTATACTCAGGGCTTGCTCGGTTCTGTGCCGAAGCTTGGGTCATCGCTTGATGGTACGGAAACGCGCTTGCAGGAAATTCCGGGCCTGGTGCCGAGCCTGAAGCAAAAGCTGCAAGGCTGTGTCTTCGCCAGCCGCTGCACCTATGCCACCGATCTTTGCCGTAGCGTCGCGCCGGGGCTCGAAGAAAAAGCGCCCGGTCACATCGTCGCTTGCCATTACGCCATGAAGGAGGCCGCCGCGGCATGAGCACGCCTCTGCTCGAGGTCCATGACCTCAAGAAACACTTCCCCGTCCGCGCCGGCTTTCTGGGTGGCGTCACGGGCTATGTCTATGCGGTGGATGGTATTTCCTTTTCCATCGCCAAGGGGGAAACCCTGTCGCTGGTGGGTGAATCCGGCTGCGGCAAATCCACGGTGGGCAAGGCCATTCTGCGCCTGTTTGACATCACCGGCGGCCAGGTGACGCTGGATGGCACGCGGATTGACGATATGCCCGCCAGCACGCTGCGTCCGCTGCGCCGGCGCATGCAGGTGGTGTTTCAGGACCCCTATTCCTCGCTCAACCCGCGCATGCGGGTGCGGGATATTCTGGCTGAACCAATCCGCAATTTCGGCCTGGCCAAGGATAGTGCCGATCTTGAAAAGCGTGTCGGCGACTTGATGGATCGCGTGCGCCTGCCGCGTGATGCCGTCGGGCGCTGGCCGCATGAATTCTCGGGCGGGCAGCGCCAGCGTATTGGCATTGCGCGCGCTTTGGCCGCCGAACCTGACCTGATCATTTGCGATGAGGCTGTCTCAGCGCTTGATGTCTCGGTGAAGGCGCAGATCGTGAACCTGCTGCAGGATTTGCAGAAGGAACTTGGCCTTGCGCTGCTGTTCATCAGCCATGATTTGGCGATTGTGGAGCACATGACGCATCGCGTGGCGGTCATGTACCTTGGCAAGATCGTCGAAGTGGCGCCGAAGCGGGAATTGTTTGCAGCACCCAAGCACCCCTATACGGAAGCGCTGCTTTCCGCCGTGCCCTTGCCCGAACCCGGCGCGCAGCGGGAACGGGTCATCCTGAAGGGCGATGTGCCAAGCCCGATCAACCCGCCCAAGGGCTGCCGCTTCCATACCCGCTGCCCTTATGCCTTTGATCGCTGCCGGCAGGATGAGCCGGCGCTCCGCCAGACGGAGCCCGGGCATTGGTCCGCCTGCCATTTGCATGACCGCCCGGCGGCAGAAAACCCGCTGGCCGGGGCCAAGGGCGCGGCGCTGATCGCCAAGCATTAAGCCCCTTGCCCGGAGGGTGCTTCTCCGGGCAAGATTTCACATTGAAAAGCTTGACGAAGCCCCATCTTAAGGGTGAGGCTTTGGGTTGAAACACCCCCAGGCGAACAAGTCTGGGTAGAAACACTGATTGGGAGACGCGCTATGCCGCAGGTGACTCTGACCGTGAATGGTCAAACCCATACCGCTGAAGTTGAAGGCCGCACGCTTCTGGTGGAATTGCTACGCGAGAAGCTCCGCATGACCGGCACGCATGTCGGCTGTGATACCAGCCAATGCGGCGCCTGCGTGGTGCATGTGAATGGCGAAAGCGTGAAGTCTTGCACGACGCTCGCCGTGATGTGCAATGGCGCGAATGTGAGCACCATTGAAGGCCTCGCCGCCGCCGATGGCACGCTGCATGTGATGCAGGAAGCCTTCCGCGAATACCACGCCCTGCAATGCGGCTTCTGCACGCCAGGGATGGTGATGAGCGCGATTGACCTGGTGAACAAGCACCCGAACGGCATCACGGAACAGCAAATCCGCGAAGGGCTGGAAGGCAACTTGTGCCGCTGCACCGGCTATCACAACATCGTCAAGGCCATCGCGGCCGCGGCGGAAGTGATGCAGGGCAAGCGCCAGGAAATGGCGCGCGCTGCTGACTAAAAGGGCAGGGGTAGAAGCCCCGCCTTTGCGGTCGCCAAGGGCCGCAAACAATAATCAGCCTAATGGGAGGCGTTAAAAATGAACGTGGTGACACCGTTTGAAGGCATCGGGGCCAGCGTCCGCCGCAAGGAAGATTTCCGCTTCCTTCAGGGGCGTGGCGCTTATACGGATGATGCAGATAAGCCCGGGCAGTTGCATGCCTGGATCCTGCGCAGCCCGCATGCTCATGCGCGCATCAAATCCATAGACATCTCGGCGGCAGCGTCCATGCCGGGTGTGGTGAAAATCTATACCGGCGCCGATATGGCGAAGGATGGCGTGGGCGGCCTGCCCTGCGGCTGGCAGATCCACAACAAAGATGGCTCGCCCATGGCCGAACCGCCGCATCCCGTTTTGGCGCAGGATAAGGTGCGCCATGTGGGTGACCAGGTGGCGGTTGCCATTGCGGCCACACGCCAGCAGGCGCGCGATGCTGCTGAAGCCATCATTGTTGATTATGATGTGCTGCCCGCCGCCGCCACCATGGCAGCGGCGTTAAAGCCGGGCGCGGCCGCCATTCATGACGGTGTCGCTGGCAATCTTTGCTATGATTGGCATATCGGCGACAAGGCCTTGGTGGATGCCGCCTTCGCCGGCGCCGCGCATGTGGTCAAGTTCGATCTGGTGAATAACCGCCTGATCCCGAATGCCATGGAACCCCGTTCCGCGGTTGGTGAGTTTGACCGCACCACGGGCGATTACACGCTCACCACCACCAGCCAGAACCCGCATGTCATTCGCCTGCTGATGGGCGCCCATGTGCTCCATTTGCCGGAATCGAAGCTGCGCGTGATCGCGCCTGATGTCGGCGGCGGCTTTGGCAGCAAGATCTACCACTATGCCGAAGAAGCCATCGTCACCTGGTCTGCCGGCAAGCTGGGCCGGCCCGTGCGCTGGACTGCGGATCGCACCGAAAGCTTCATGTCGGATGCGCATGGGCGCGACCATGTCAGCCATACCGAATTGGCGCTGGATGCGCATGGCAAAATTCTCGGCCTGCGCGTTTCCACACAGGCCAATATGGGCGCCTATCTTTCAACCTTTGCGCCCTGCGTGCCGACCTATCTTTACGCGACGCTACTGGCCGGCGTGTACACAACGCCCGTAATCTATTGCGAAGTGAAGGCCGTTTTCACCAATACCGTGCCGGTGGATGCCTATCGCGGCGCTGGCCGGCCGGAAGCGACCTTCCTGCTGGAACGCCTGATGGATGTGGCGGCGAAGCAGACCGGGATTGACCGGGTGGAACTCCGTCGGCGGAATTTTATTCAGCCCGATCAATTCCCCTATCAGACGCCGGTTGCGCTGCAATATGACAGCGGCAATTACCACGCGACCTTGGAACAGGCTTTGGCTTCTTCGGATTGGGCCGGCTTCCCGGCGCGTCGTGCGGAAGCGGCCAAGCGCGGCAAGCTGCGCGGCATTGGCTGTTCCACCTATCTGGAAGCCTGTGGCATTGCGCCTTCGGCCGTGGTCGGCAGCCTTGGTGCCCGTGCAGGACTTTATGAGGTCGGCACCATCCGCGTCCATCCAACCGGCAGCGTCACGGTGCTGACCGGCGCGCATAGCCATGGCCAGGGGCATGAAACCACCTTCGCGCAATTGGTTGCTGATAAGCTCGGCGTGCCGGTGGCGCAGGTTGATATCGTGCATGGCGATACCGCCAAGGTGCCCTTCGGCATGGGGACCTATGGTTCGCGCAGCCTTGCCGTTGGCGGCAGCGCCATGATGAAGGCGATGGATAAGATCATCGCCAAGGGCAAACGCATCGCGGCGCATTTGATGGAAGCCTCGGTGGACGATATCGAATTCGATCGCGGCACTTTCCGCGTGGCGGGCACGGACAAGACCAAGGCGCTGGTGGATATCAGCGTCGCGGCCTATGTGCCGCACAACTACCCGATCGAGGAATTGGAACCGGGCCTGGAAGAAACTGCCTTCTATGACCCGAAGAACTTCACCTATCCGGGTGGCTGCCATATCGCGGAAGTGGAGATTGATCCCGAAACCGGCCGCACCTCCGTGATTAGCTTCACCGCCGTGGATGATGTGGGCCGCGTGATCAACCCCATGATCGTGGAAGGCCAGGTGCAGGGCGGCGTCGCGCAGGGTATCGGGCAGGCATTGCTTGAAACCTGCGTCTATGATGCGGATGGCCAGCTTCTGTCTGGTTCCATGATGGATTACACCATGCCAAGGGCGGATGATCTGCCTTCCGTTTCGGTTGCAACCCATACCACGCTGTGCACCCATAACCCGCTTGGGGTGAAGGGCTGCGGCGAAGTGGGGGCCATTGGGTCCCCGCCCGCCGTGATCAATGCGGTGGTGGATGCGCTTTCCGATTATGGCGTGACGCATGTCGAAATGCCGGCGACCCCGGCAAAACTCTGGCAGATCATCAATAGCGGCCGCCGCGCGGCGGCAGAATAAGGGACCATAGCCATGTATGATTTCGCTTATCACAAGCCCTCAAGCCTGGCCGAAGCCGCGAAGCTGCTGGCTGATCCGGATGCCAAGGCGGTCTCTGGCGGGCATACGCTGATCCCGGCGCTGAAGCACCGGCTGAACAAGCCATCAGCGCTGGTGGATTTGTCCGGCATTGCGGAGATGAAGGGCATTCGCCGCGAAGGCAATGCGATTATCATCGGCGCGCTGACACGGCATGTGGAAGTCGCCAATAGCGCGGAAGTGAAGGCGGCCATTCCGGCGCTGGCCTACATGGCTTCGCATATTGGCGATGTGCAGGTGCGCAATCGCGGCACGATTGGCGGCTCGGTTTCCAACAATGACCCGGCGGCGGATTACCCGGCGGCGGTGCTCGGGCTTGGTGCCACAATCCACACCAATAAGCGCAAGATCGCGGCTGATGATTTCTTCCAAGGCATGTTCACAACTGCCTTGGCGGCGGATGAGATTCTGGTGGCGGTGGAATTCCCAATCCCGGAGAAGGCCGGCTACGCCAAGATGAAGAACCCAGCCAGCCGCTATGTTATGGCGGGCGTTTTCATCTCCAAGGGTGCGGGCGGCGTCAGGGTTGCGGTGAATGGCGCCGGGCCCTGCGTGTTCCGTCAGGCAGATATGGAAAAGGCGCTTGCGGGCGGTTGGTCCGGCAATGCCGTGGCCGGCATTGCGCAATCGGCCGATGGTCTGAACAGCGATATCCATGGCAGCGCCGAATATCGCGCCCATCTGGTGGGCGTGATGGCGAAGCGTGCCATGGCGGCAGCCGGCTGAAGCCCCTTCGGCTTCCGCAATACAAGAAATGGCGGCCTTCGGGTCGCCATTTTCGTTTTTGGTTCGTGCCCGCTGGTACCACGTGCGCTTCTGCGCCATGATCGGAACAGAAACCGCGGGAGAAGGCGCTATGGAAATCAACAATCCCGACATCATCGCGGAAGTCCGCGCGGTGTTTGACAGGTACGAAGCCGCCATCGCCGCCAATGATGCCGCGGTGCTTGATAGCAGCTTCTGGGATGACCCGCGCGTGGTGCGTTATGGCATCACGGAACTGCTTTATGGCATCGAAGCCATTCGCGCCTTCCGCGCCAGCGTGAAATCCTATGCGCCGCGAGCACAGAAGAAGATCACCATCACAACCTTCGGGCGCGATTTCGCCACCACCAATCTGGAATATCAGCGCCTGGATAGCGGCCTGGTCGGGCGGGAGACCAAGATCATGGCGCGCATCCCGGGGCAGGGCTGGCGCGTTGTCTCTGCCCATGTCTCACTATTGGCGCAAACCGATCCAGGCCGTGTCGCGAAAGGCTAATGCCATGAGCAAAACCGTTGAATGCTTCTATACGCTCTCCTCCCCCTGGATGTATCTGGGGGGCAAGCAATTGAACGAGATCATCAAGCGCCATGGTGCCAATCTTGTTTTGCGCCCCTATGATTTCCGCTTGGTGGTGCCGCATACGGGCGGCATTGCGCTCCGTACACGCCCGGAACCGCGCCAGGATTACCATGCGCTGGAACTGGACCGCTGGGCGCTGCATCTTGGCATCCCCATCAAGCTGAAGCCAAAGCACTACCCGCCATCGGATCAGCGCCAGGCGGGGCAGATGGTCATGGCGGCGGCAGCGCGCGGCATGGATGCCATGCGGCTTTCCCATGCGCTGCTGACCGCGCTTTGGCTGGAAGACCGCGACATTGCCGACCCGCATATCCGCGTTGCCATCGCCGAAGAACAGGGCATGCCGGGCGAAAGCCTGCACCGTGAAGAAGAAAGCGCCAGCATCCAGGCAGAGTTTGACCGCAACAACCGCGACGCCATCGCCCGCGGTGTCTTCGGCGCACCCACTTATGTATGTGATGAACTGTTCCTCTGGGGCCAGGACCGGCTGTTCTTCCTAGACAAGTATTTGGGCGGCCAGCCCGTGCAATCCGGCCCCATCAAGACCATCGCCAAAACCCGGGCGCGCTGAGCATGGCGTCTCGCCACGTCGCCGTCATCGGTGCCGGCGCTGTTGGCGCGGCCTCGGCGCTGGCGGCGCTGAAGGAGGGCTACCGCGTCACCATCCTCGATCCCGCTGAGCCGGGCGGGGAACAGGCGGCATCCTATGGCAATGGTTGCTGGCTCAGCCCCATGTCGGTCATCCCGCCGGCGGTGCCGGGCATTTGGAAAAAGCTGCCGAAATTCCTCGCGGACCCGCTCGGCCCGCTGGCTATTCGCTGGGGCTATCTGCCCAAGGTGGCGCCCTGGCTGATCCGCTACCTTGCCTCGGGCTGGCGCTGGGAAGATGTGGCGAAGACCGCCCATGCGCTCCGCCCACTGGTGCAGGATGCGCCCCGGCTGCATCAGGCGCTGGCGGAACAGGCCGGGGTGGGCCATCTGATCGAAAGGCGGGGGCTGATGTACATCTACCCCTCCCGCGCCGATCTTGAGGCTGAGCGCAAAGCCTGGGAGATCCGCCACCAGGTCGGCGTGCGCTGGATTGAACTTGACGCGGATGAACTGCGCCAGCGGGAACCCGATCTGGACCGCCGCTACGGTTTTGCGGTTTTCGTTGATGAGGGTGGGCATTGCACCGACCCCGGCGCTTATGTCGCCGCGCTGATTGCCCTTGCCCAAGCAGAGGGTGCGAAGCTGCACCGCGATTACGCCACTGGCTTTCGCATTGAAGCCGGCCGGC